>CAIMEB010000132.1 GCA_903839855.1 uncultured Methylococcaceae bacterium | reverse complement strand
GTTAGGTAACTCGCAAAAAATAACCGCCATTAATTTTCATCAGATCACTCTTAAAACTGATGTACGCTATAGGCCTAATATTACCGATCAAAACCAAAGAGCATGATCAATTTATCGAAACAACACATAGCTACGATTAAAGATGCTGCGAAAAAATTAACTGGGGCAACAAGGCGAGAGCTTCAAGCACAGGTGTCTATTGATTATTTGAACTCAAAACCGCACTTGGCTGAAAAGATTTTTGGTTGGGATCGCAAGACGGCTACGTTAACTAGAGTCACCTTGGAATGGGCAAAAACCATGACTTGGAAAGGGGTATGCCCCGTTTTGAAACTGCTGGAAACCACTTACCAAAGCCGGTACGACCTGCAATATCCACCCAATTATCTGCGGTATTGAAATGAATGATAAAATGGCATAGAGAACGGCATTGCTCCACTGAATTTAATAGGAAAATACTATGCACTTGTTACGCGTTCAAGTCCCTGACTTTAGAGTATTAAAAGATATAGATATTACCTTTGAGCAAACATTTAATCCTACTGTCTTTCCGCTAGGCAGTCTTAATGGCGGCGGTAAAAGTACGTTGTTACAGCTGATTTTTGTGTTGCTGCATTGTTCAGCGCATAGTGAACGACATCAATTTATTGCCAATATGCTGGAGCGTGTAACAATTCCAGAAGACGAAAATAGCAAGCTGCTGGCTCGATTTGAGTTGATAGACGGTGATGAGAAGATTGAGTTGGAGTTTACTCTTTACAATGATGATTATTTGCGTCAATTGGATATTGATCCTATTTTTAATAAGGAAATGGTTTCTTTTGGTATCTTTCCTAAAAATGAACGTCTGCTTTCTGATGAAAGATCAGATGCTGAAATCGAACAAGACTTTTATGATGCGAATATAGATTCAGATCCCTCTCTATCTCCACGTGAAAAACAAGCAATGATGAAAGCCTTAGCATCTGGTTTTGATAAATACATGGAGGAAAGAAAAAAATTAATTGCAACAATTCCACCTTTAGCTAAAAGCATTTATAAAAGCTTAACAATTAGAAAACAACATTACGTTACAAGCTATTCTTGCAATGACAATGCAATAGGGCTTTTATGTTTTTCTTCAAATGCCAACAAATCGACAAAAGACATAAAAGCTATTCTAACGATACTTTCTAAACAGGTGTTTCTTTCTGCGCCTCCCACACAAATTTATTTATTTCTTGATGAATCGACAAAGAAATTGCTTTTTAAAAAACGTGATGTGAAAAGAAATCGTTGGATAGATAACTATGAATCAAGTCTTGATGAAGCTAAAAACAAATTACCCAACTTCTTAACCTTTGATGTTTTTGCTGTTGATGCCGTTATCTCATCAATTGAACAAGCCCGTAATCAAGACTTTAAATCCTTCGTCGATACAGGAACTAATGGCACAAGATATCAAAAAATAATGGCAGAACTGAATCTATTAATGCAAGGCAAAAAAGTATTGCCGCAATTGGATGAAAATGCCGCTATCACCGGAATAGTATTCAAAACCAATGATGACATAGAAATTTATCCAGAAGACTTAAGCCACGGCGAATTAAAACGCTTAAGCATTTATGTCTGGTTAAAATCATTACCCAAAGGTGAAAACATTGTACTCATGGATGAAATAGAAAATGCCCTACATCCTGATTGGCAATATCAAATCGTCCGCGATTTAGTCGAGTGGGGTAAAGATAACCAATATATTTTAGCGACACATTCTTACGGACTCTGCGAAGCCCTGACGCCTGCGCATGTCAAAGAACTTGAGCCTAAGCTCATTCCACATTAACGATGAGCCTTTCAAATACCGAGTTGCAAGAGCATTGCAACACAATTATCAATTCTCGACGTGCCCAAAATAAAATCGTAATTCTTTGTGAAGGCAATATACACGCTGATGAAGGCAAAGCATCGCCTTCCAGCTATCGGCAACTAGAAAAACTTCCCGACGCCAATTTTTATAAGGCTTGCATCCCTGTTTGGTGGAAACAAAAACGCCCTGAATTTTTCATCTGTGGTGATAGAAAGGGTGTCATCAACACTTATTTTGAATTACAGAAAATGCACTCACAGCCGCGTAATGATTCCTACCTGAATAAAGACAAGCTCTTTGCCATCATTGACCTGGATTTGCCGCTGTGCAAATTCGACGATAGTTATCCTATAACAGATAGTGAAGCCTTGTTTTATAGGCTCTATCAGCAAGGACAAATCAATCAACAGGCCATACTTGAAAAGTCCATTTTTATCACCGGATTAATTTATAAAGAAGCCTATTTCCTGATTCCCGATTTGCAACCTCTTTTTGATGACTATTCCCCAGTTGTGCATTTCAATAATGTGCCGATCAACCTGAAAGCTGTTTACCGAGCAATGGCGCACAAGCTGATTAATGACGGAAATCTTATGCAGCCGGATCAGTTTAAACGTGCTTGTGAAAGAATCCAGCATTGTCAGCAGTTGAATTTTAATAGCCTAAACGATTTACAACAAAGCTGGTTAACTGCTTTTGATACAGCCGATAAATCAACACAGCAAATCTTAATTTATGCGCTATTGACTATTCATCAAGTTAAAGATTATTGGAAAGCTGTTACACCCCATGAGGAAGGCATTATTCCGGCTGAGCGTTTTATTAAAGAACAGTTAATCTTAAAAATTGCCGACTTTTATGCGCGACAAGCCTGTGACAGCATTCATCACATTCCTGGTTTTTTTAATGCACTGTCAAAATGGGCGTAATTTTGGATTAGAATAACTATCCAGTTGAAATTGAATCGTTGGATTAATATAAAAACATCAACGATCGCTTTCTAAATAGCCCTTCCTTTACCATACTGGCTAAAAGGAGGGCTAAGAAGCTTCTTCAGATTTTAAACGAATTGACCACTCTTAATACGTCTTACCGTACTCACCAACAGATCAACTTCCTGATGAGTGTTATAAAACGCTAACGAAGGACGCACCGTACTTTCCAGCCCAAAACGGCGCAAGATAGGTTGAGCACAATGATGACCGGTACGCACTGCAATACCCACCCGATTAAGGGCTACACCAATATCCTGATTACTATGGCCGTCTAATATAAATGACAGCACACTGGTTTTTTCAGCCGCCGTACCTATCAAATGTAAACCAGAGATACTTCTCAGGGCATCCATGGCATAAAGCAATAATTCATGCTCATAACGGGCAATATTATCGATACCTACCTTAGACACATACTCAAGTGCAGCACCCAAGCCTACCGCATCTGCGATATTACCCGTACCTGCTTCAAAACGGGCTGGAGCGGGTTGATAGACAATTTTCTCAAACGTCACATCTTCAATCATATTGCCGCCGCCTTGCCAAGGTGGCATAGACTCAAGCAAATCAGCTTTTCCATAGAGCACGCCGATACCGGTAGGACCAAATATCTTGTGACCCGAAAAAACAAACCAGTCACAATCCAGAGCCTGTACATCAGCACGTAAATGCGAAACCGATTGAGCACCATCAAGCAAAACAAGGGCACCGACACGATGCGCCATATCGATCATTTCTTTAGCCGGTGTTACTGTTCCCAAAGCATTAGAAACCTGAGTAAAGGACACCAACTTAGTCTTGGATGTTAACAGTTTTTGATACTCACCCAATAACACCTGCCCGTGATCATCAACCGGCGCTACACGTAACACAGCACCTGTTAAATCACACAGCTGTTTCCAAGGTACAATATTAGCGTGATGCTCTAGCCAGGTAATGACTATTTCATCGCCTTCTTTAATATTTTGATGGCCCCAACTTTTAGCTACCAGATTAATCGCTTCAGTGGTTCCTCTAGCAAACACAACTTCAGATGACGAAGAGGCATTTAAGAAACGCGCCACGATATCGCGAGCTTTCTCATAAGCATCAGTCGATCTTGCTGCTAATTCATGTGCTGCACGGTGAATATTAGAGTTTTCATGTTCATAAAAATAAGAAACCCTATCAATTACCGATTGAGGTTTTTGAGTCGTCGCCGCATTATCAAACCATACCAAAGGATGTCCGTTAACCCGTTCTTTGAGTATCGGAAAATCACGACGAATGGCTTGAACATCAAAAGCCGGATGAGCAGAACTTAAGCTGGGTGCCTCTGAATTAAACTCACCCGTTTTAAGTTCATCTAAAAAATAATAAGTAGGTTTGGACTCTGGATTTAATGGCACCGATCCAGGGGTCGCAAACAGTTTTTTTATTTCTGCTTCGCCCGGTAACCCGTAAGTTTCAGGTGATAAGCCAGCTATTAAAGCAGGATCAAAATCGCTCAAACTATTAGGCAATGAGGTTGGAAAAGTTAGATGAGGTTGGTTAACTCTTTCGTTACCGAACAGCTTTTGCAATTCTGCTTCAAACGGTTTCTGTAAGCTATTTACCTTATCTATATCAGTTAATGACGCAGGTACCTCAGACGTTGCATCGACAGCGCCGATTCCAGAAGGGTGACTTCCTAAAGGCACTCGTGAAACTAACATTTGTTGTAATTGCGCTTCATCAGGCAGCCCAAAATTATTCGGTAAAATCCCTTCCAGCACTGACTTATCAAAACTTGATAAACTAGAAGCGGTCGTTGGACTATTTAATACGACCCCTGTATCAAGACTGTGTGGCACTTGATTTAGTGAAGGTTGACGTTGCTGAGAAAAAAACGACTTAAGCTCAGCATCGCCAGGCAGGCTAAAATCCTGAACGCCAGGCGCAGACGATTTATTGACACCTGCTAAAGGTGATATCACTTCGCTTGGCACTGCCGAAGCAACTAAACCCAGTCTTGACCCATCACAGGGTAGCGCTGTAAATAGCTCATTTGCCAACTTGGTTAATTGCTCAATGTCTGGCAATGATGTATCTTGGGTAAAACTTTGCGGCGCTGTACTTGAGGGCTCAAAGTTACTTGTATTCATGATACTTGCCCACTTCGACATTCTCGAGGACTCCGAGCGCATCATCAGTCAACACAGCCAGCGAGCAATACAGTGAGATCAAGTAAGAAGCAATGGCTTTATGGTTTATACCCATAAAACGAACTGAAAGTCCCATGCTCAATTCCCCAGTCAGATTGGGCTGATACAAACCAACAACCCCTTGACGACTCTCACCCGTACGTAATAACAAGATATTACTTTTGCCATTAACCACTTTTAATTTATCAGTAGGAATAATAGGTAAACCACGCCAGGTCATAAATTGTGAACCAAATAAAGTAACAATAGCAGGTGGTACGCCACGACGAGTACATTCACGACCGAATGCTGCAATAGCTAATGGATGGGCCAGGAAAAATGCAGGTTCTTTCCAGACGCGAGAAATCAACTCATCCATATCATCTGGCGTCGGAGCACCCGTGCGAGGTTGAACTCTAAAACCGGGAGCAACATTGTTTAATAAACCGTATTCAGCGTTGTTAATCAATTCACTTTCTTGACGCTCTTTAATGGTTTCAATGGTTAAGCGTAATTGTTCATGAATCTGATTATGTGGACTGCTGTATAAATCAGAAATACGGGTATGTACATCTAATACAGTATTAACTGCATTTAAACGGTACTCACGACCCCATTCTTCATAATCAACAAAGGTTTGTGGAAGTTCTTTTTCGTCAAGGCTTGAGCAGTCTACTAAAAGACCTGCTTCATTCTTAACTTTGTTAACGCGATAAATGCCGGCCTCAAGTGGTTTCCATTGCAATAAATGAACCAACCATCTTGGGGTGATGGTTGACAACATTGGGACTGTTTTGGTGGCATTCGCCAGGGTACGTGCGGCAACATCGCCTAATGCGGTATTTCCTTCATGGATATCAGTCATGGTAGTTTCCTATTACGGGTTAAAAATTTATGGTGGGTTTGTTTTATTAATTATTATTTTTTCCAAAAAAAAAGCCAACGAATCCGCTTGAATTCGTTGGCTTCCAGTTGTCCGGTCAGCTTGAAATATTGCTGTTAAAGTACTCCACACACTTAATTTTGTCAAAAAAGTTTTTTAAGTAATATCAAAAAGGGAATATATCGGCTATCGCTATTATAATACGCGATACAATCCATCAACGTTACTTGCTACTACTACTACTATTAATTATTGTTAAAGAGAACGACTCATTGAATACATTAAATAAAATACTATCGTCAAGAGTAATGAGTTTCTTTAGTGGATTACTACTGGCCTTGCTTTGGAGCTGGTTTGCCTATGAGCACCTACACAACTTTATTGAAACAACGTCATGGTCATCGTTATTCGTTGCCATAATCGAAACCATGGTCGTATGCTTTTATCTTTGCAGAAGCACGCCAAGTAGTGTTTCTGTCAACCCTTTCGACTGGCTAGTAGCGTTTATAGGCACTTTTACACCGTTATCATTACGACCGGAACCCTACGGCATACTACCTTATGGCGAGTATCTGGTTTTTTTCGGCGTACTTCTTCAAGCACTCAGCATTCTATCTCTAAATCGCAGCTTTGCTTTAGTCCCCGCAAAGCGCGTTATCAAGACCACATATATGTACGGTATAGTTCGTCACCCCCTTTACGCGAGCTATTTTTTTGGACTCACGGGTTATGTTTTACGTCATACCTCAGAGATAAACATCACCATTTACATTATTACCCTGCTATCAATAGCCATTAGAATTTTCCGAGAAGAGCGACATTTAGCTAATGACTGCGCTTATCTTGAATATATGCAAAGAGTCAGATATCGGCTTATTCCGTTTATCTTTTAAGATTTATTGAATAAATAGCTGATTCGTCATTGATGCAGTGCATACATTGTAATCCGACAACGGTGTTGCCGCCACGGTGTTAAGTGCTATACTTTTTGGTGTAGATAACGTTAAGTCCTCGTACGCACCAAAAGGATCGCTAGTGGGAGATGCTAACTTGTAGTACATAAACAAATCATTGCCACAACCTAATGCATCCGCTAACTCCGTTTGCACAAACTGATTAATTCGAACATCGCTTTCAGCCGACTCAACGATAGCCTGATTGGTTCTATTAACCGTCAGGTCAGGACCACCTTCATACATCAGGGTTTTGAGTCCATAATAATTAGCCAGACTTTTGAATTTAGCCCCATAGTCAATCCCACCGTGGTATAAAGACAACCCCGAAAAGCCCGGTAGTATGAGGTTTATACCCGTTTGTAGCGAAGCAAACAAACCTGCTATATCAGTATAAGCGGTCTGAGGTGAAAAATAAGGCGCACCGCCGATGCCGTACAGATATTGACTAGGCGCTCCAAAATTCGCATTTAGATACCTGAGCGAATCCTCAGTATAGTATGGCTGTACATACTGAGACATATAAACAGGTCTAATGGTTTCATTGATGGCTGATGGGCCAAAAACACCCGCAAACAATTGACTTATTTTTAAGGTCTGATGAGCGGCTCTTCGGTATCCCCAATACCACTGGTTATTTATTTTATCGTAATTTAAGGTTGAATCTGCGCCTGAATTGACATCGGCTACTGCTGCTGCGGTAAGATTATGGGTTTGAGAAAACATTCCGTTCCACAATTCATTACTGTACTCCACATAAACATGGATACCAGGTTTTAGCGTCTTCTTAATCAAGGTTGCTAACTGAACAACATAGTTATTAGCTGTCATATCATTTAAATTGACCTGATCAGGAATATTAATCCAGACATCTTTACCTGATGCATTAGCAAGCTGAATAACATATTCCCAGGCAATACCCAGTGAACCTTGTTGAGTCGGATCAGTGACCGACTTTCGAGTCGCCCAACCCGTTGCCGGATTAGAATTTGTTCCCAGCGCCTCCATCATACGAATGGTACTAAAGGGTGCGATTGCGTTTAAAATCTCAGAAGTAAATACTTGGCTAGTGCCATTAGCGTAACCAGGACGCAATAACTTTAAATTTTGAACGCCATTTGTGGTATTCAAAAATACAAGCGCAACTTGTTGATCGGTTGGTTGTACAATCACATCAGCCGTCGTGGTGTTGGTTGCAGAATTATAAACCTGGTTTTTAACTAACCCAAAGTTGTAGCCCCTTACAGTTGCCTGACCTGTAAAACTTAGTTTATAAGTCCCAAACATGCTTGGATACGTAGTGTTCAAAGGACGCGCTAAAGGGTCGCCAGGGTTGGTAATAAAATACACGCCAAAATCCGTTGTTGGCCATCCATTAGCATCCAAAGGTACTGGACAGTTTACAGGATCCCATGGGCACTTTAAGGATGCAAAACCTCGTGCCTGCTTCATCACATCAATAAAGGTGAGTTGTCTATCACCCCAATCGTTGACATACCCAATATTAATACCCATCTTAGAACCCGCATTAACGACAGAAGAGGTCGTCGTAATCGTTGCATTTTGGGTTACAGTGCTGCCATCCAAACCTGTGCAGGTCAATGTGTAAATGGTTGTACTATTTAAGGCTGGAGTGGTAAAAGTACCTGATAATGATTCAGCACCTCTCCATCCTCCAGCGCCTATACAAGCACTCGTACTGGTTGATAACCACGTTAACACAGAAGTCGACCCCATCGCTATCGAAGAGGAACTGGCACTGAGTGTCAGTGTAGGAGGCAATGGACGTCCGCCAACCGTAATAGTTGCTGATTGGGCAATTGTAGTTTTTCCATCCAAACCTGTACATGTCAGTATAAAAACAGCTGAACTGGGCAAAGCCGCAGTAGTAAAAATACCTGACAATGCCTTGGAACCTGTCCAGGCTCCGGATGCCAGGCAGGACAGTGTATTCGTTGATGACCACGATAATACCGAAGTTGCTCCCACTGCTATTGAAGCCGGGCTAGTCGTCAAAGTTAAAGTCGGTGCTGGTGGCGGTGCAACTGAAATCCTAGTCGTTTGAGCTACTGTTGTTTTTCCATCCAAACCTGTACAAGTCAGCGTATGGTCGGTTGCAGTAGTCAAAACGGGTGTGGTAAAGGTACCGGATACAGGTTTTGAACCTGTCCATCCCCCCGACGCTATACAAGATTTCGTATTCGCTGATGACCACGTTAATGCAGCCGTTGCATGGTAGGCTATTGAAGCTGGGCTAGGCTGCAAGGTTAAGGTCGGTGGTGGTGGTGCAACGGTAACACTAGCCGTTTTGGCTACTGTTGTTTTTCCATCCAAACCCGTACAAGTCAGTGTATAAACAGTTGTAGTGGTCAATACTGGCGTGGTAAAGGTGCCTGATACAGGCTTTGAACCTGTCCATCCCCCTGACGCTACACAAGATGTCGTATTCGCTGATGACCATGATAATACAGACGCCGCATTATAGGCTATTGACGCGGGACTAGCTGAAATAGCTATCGTTGGCAGAGGTATAACAACCGCTGCAACTTTTGTTGACGTTACCGCATAGGAGGAATTTATCCATAGCGTAATAAAGCCAAAGAGTAAAAAACCAGGTATATTTTGTGTTTTCATCGCCTTAAATCCTTTAGAACCTTCTTCAAAGAAAGTTATGCTTTACTTAAAAAAACTAACGGAAATTAGCATTTAGCAAAAAATTACGATAAAACTACCGATCAAGTTGATCTGTTTAAATCACTCAAGAGATCATGCAGATAACTAGAGATCACCTAATCGATGGGTAATTCGACTTATGCCAACTGCTCTCGTTAGCTATGTCAGGAACTGGCAAAATTCGCTAGTATTTGATTTTTGATAATGTACCTGATCAAGCACACTAAAGGGATGAGTAGTATATTTTTATATGTTTTCATATCGGTCACCTTGAAGTTACTAGATGTTGAGCACACCAACTGAGCCAACTCAACAAATTTTGAAGATTAATGTATTATACTTCACGCGGGCATAGATGCGGATTTTGTAAAAAGCTGAAACTTTGGATTCAAAAGCGTTTTCACCTGATCCTTATAAGTCGATTTCACCTTGTTGAGACAATCGTCAATAGCTTCCTTAAATTCAGAAAATG
>CAIMEB010000131.1 GCA_903839855.1 uncultured Methylococcaceae bacterium | reverse complement strand
GGGTGATCAATTCGGAAAGCTCTTCTGTAAATGGGATTGACGGGGCTATCACTTCTTTAATCTCTGTTGGTCTGGGTTATTCGCAATATCCACCATTATGACGGGATTTTAATGTCTGCGGTATCCCTTAGTGCTTGAAAGAAAAAGCCTATTTTCCAAACAAACCGCATCAAAACGATGTGATTAATTTTGGGTTGTTATCTGGCAGACTAAGAAATACATTATATTCCGATCTACTACCTGTAAATCAGGATTATCTCTAAAAAGTTTAAATTTTACAAGCATCTTCCGTGCATAACCTTACGTTTTTTTAAAACGTGCATTATAGATTGCCATTCAGGCGCTAATTGGCGGATAACTCAATAATGCATCAAACATGATAAAAACAGTTGCAAAAGTCTAAATATTTTGTATAATGGTCATTCTTTGTTGGGTCGTTAGCTCAGCCGGTAGAGCACCGCACTTTTAATGCGATGGTCGCGCGTTCGAATCGCGCACGACCCACCACAAAAGTATAAACAAATTAACCAGTTAGCTTTATAAGCAGCTGGTTTTTTTACGCCTAAAAGTAGATAATTGAAAATCCCTTAATCACCCACATAAAAGTTCATACACTTTTCATGCCGTCGTGTCGTGGAAAATGCGGCACTCCTTAGTGCCAATGCAGATGTACCAAATACCTTGTCAGCCCGCTCGTCTACAGCCGATGTCTTTACGTTGTTCATTGTTTGTAACACCAAATTGGCAGTGATCTCTGTTACTAACAAGGGAAGCAATAAAACCATTTTACCCAACTCGTGCAGGCAGTTGGCGTATCCCATCTGCTTATACTGACCGAACACCGATTCAATAACGTCGGAGCTGACTAATGCAGAATGATGCAATATTTTGTGTGTGAAATTATAGTAAATGAATAATGGCGCGGATTCAACTCCGAAGTGCAATTCCAGTAATCATGCAGCCTCACGCAACTTGTCACCAAAAAATACGTTATGAACAGTAGGGGTGTGCAAAATAGACATGAGCCTTTAATTCTATTCCCATAAATTGTCAATGTATTTGCCGCCTCGACGGTTAAAACTTACGCTACTTTTCTTGCTTGGATATCTATATCTTTGGCATTACCCTCCTTATACTTTATCAGGGTTAAGATGAACTTTTTCGGCTTGCACCCGACCCGAGATTAATAACTTAATTTGCCGCGCCATGCTTTATTTTCCAACAATAATGAATTTTTGGATTTCGAGAAAAATCTTCTGGAATGGTCTTCGCAGTAATATCCTCAACATGGAATTCAGCCAAGGACTCGGTGTCCATTTTAAATCGTCTAAAGTTAGTCGAGAAATATAATATACCACCCGTTTTTAACAAGCTCACCGCATTTTTAATCAACTGTACATGGTCAATCTGGATATCAAACACATCCTCCATTCGCTTTGAATTAGAAAAGGTCGGGGGATCAAGAAAGATCAAATCATAATGCTGACTGTCAGGTTGACTCGCCTGAAAGGTCAACCATTCCAGACAATCGGCCTGAATAAATTCATGTTCACCCGCATTGGGGTTTAACGCCAGATTATCCTTAGCCCATTGAAGATAGGTATTCGACATATCCACCGTAGTTGTCGATTTAGCGCCTCCCACAGCCGCATGAACCGTTGCACTGCCTGTATAAGCAAACAGATTTAAAAAGCGCTTATCTTTAGCCTGCTGTTGAATCTGTAAGCGGATAGGTCGATGATCAAGAAACAGCCCCGTATCCAGATAATCTTCAAAGTTAACCAATAACTTACAACCACCTTCTTCAATAACATGAAACCGACCCTGATTATCATGTTTCTCATATTGATCGGTGCTTCTTTGTTTTCGACGAATCTTTAAGAAGACCTGCTCACGGTTAACACCCAATACGTTTGGAATCTCTGCCAGTAAACCGGCTAAGCGTTGATCTGCTTTATGTTGATCAATCGTTTTAGGCGGCTCATATTCCTGAACATTAACCCAGGTTTCTTCACCCTGATAAATATCCACAGCCGCTGAATAATCCGGCAAATCAGCATCATAAACCCGATAGCAAGTGACCTGATGTTGTTTTGCCCATTTCGATAACTTCTTGATATTTTTCTTTAGTCTATTAGCAAAATCAACCGCCCCAACAGCACTTTCTTCCTGATGATGACTGACATTAATCTCACCCTCGGTCGAATCATGCTCTAAATCGGCAACAGGACTTAATTCAGCGTGTGGCTTAGTACTAATAGCCATCACCTGGGCAATACGTTCTTCCTGATTTCTGGCTTTAGGGATAAAAAAGTTATTTTGTTCAATGTTAAAGCGCAATAACTTACACTCAAGCGCTCCATTGAATAGCGTAATCGGTTTCTGTGAGCGGATACCTAAACGAAAACCCAGTTCAGGATTACTGATAATCATCGCAGCTTTCCAACCGACGAACCGAGTCTTTAAGGTGTTACCAAACTTGACGTATAACTCTGCGATTTCTTCCTCATCGCCTAAGCGCTCACCATAAGGTGGATTGCATATTAATAAACCACGTGACCAACTGTCGGCAGGCTTGGCTTCTTCAATATCCCGACGCTCAACATGAATCTTGTTTTGTAAGCCCGCATTAGCAATATGTTGCAATGCGGTATTAACGGTATGACGATCTTGATCAAAACCGACAATAATAGGCAACTTTTCTAAACCGACTTTTCGACGCTGTAACGCTTCCATCCGCAGCCTCTTCCAGCATTCAACATCATGTTTTTTCCAGCCGGTAAAGCCGTAGTACTCACGTAACAGACCCGGGGCATAATCTGCGGCGATCATTGCGGCTTCAAGCAATAAGGTGCCTGAGCCACACATAGGATCAATCAGAGATGCTTTTTGTTTTGCCATTTCAGGCCAACCACAGCGTAACAACATAGCTGCTGCCAGATTTTCTTTCATCGGGGCTTTAATATTTACATCACGATAACCGCGACGATGCAAGCTTTCACCCGAAAGATCCAGGCTTAGTTGAGCTTGCTCACCTTGCAAATAAACATTAATGCGAATATTCGGCTGTTCGGTATCAATACTGGGACGCTTTTGAAAAGTCTCACGCATTTGATCAACAATCGCATCTTTAACTTTCAAGGCGCCAAAATGAGTATTGTTAATCGCTTGTGAGTTCTTTGCACTAAACGACACAGCAAAAGTATCTTCTGGATTAATATGCTCAAACCAATTGATTTGTTGCACGCCTTTATAAAGATCGTCTTGAGTCTTAACGGTAAAAGAACTTAATACCAATAAAATTCGATTGGCTGTTCTGGACCATAAACAGGCTCGGTAAGCTGTTTCAAGATCACCCTGAAAAGCCACACCTGCCATAGTCGCCTTGATGTCATTAATACCCAGCGACTTAAGCTCGTCGGTGAGGATGGTTTCCATCGCCTTAGGCGTCGTGGCAAATAATTGATAAGTGGGCATAGTGTGAGGAGTGGTTTTAAATAAAAAAGGCGTAAGACCCAGACTCATTGCCTGAGGTCTTACGCCTTTATGAAGCGTACTTATTGAATTTTGATTAACTCAACTTCAAAGATTAATGTTGCATTAGGGGCGATCACTCCACCCGCACCATGTTCACCATAAGCCAGTTCTGAAGGAATAAAAAATCGATACTTAGCGCCTTCAGTCATTAATTGCACGCCCTGAGTCCAACCGGCAATCACGTGATTTAAAGGAAATGACGTGGGCGAACCACGACCGTAAGAACTATCAAACTCTTTTCCATCAATCGTTGTGCCTTTATAGTGTACGGTTACGTTGTCAGTTGCCTTAGGTGAAACGGTACCCGTTCCTTTGGTTAAAACCTCATATTGCAAGCCAGTGTCTGTTGTCACAATATTCGGTTTTTTAGCATTTTCTGCTAAGAAAGCAACACCTGCAGCTTTATTCTCTTCTGGTGAAGTGGCGTTGGCCATTGAAAACATAGTGATCCCTATAATAAAAACGGTGATAATTGAAATAACCTGAATTTGAATTTTTCTCACGAATTTGCCTTTAAGTAACGAAGAAAGTTATATTTTATCAAAAAAACGCCTTATATTTTAATTGATTTTGCAGGTCGTTAATTGACGTTGAAACTCTTTGGCTTTATTGGCTACTTTGTCAGCCACTCGCCTTAACGAGGGCTTGTTTAAATAGGTTTTACGCTGATACCCGCCCTGCCCTTCATGATAAGCAAGATAAAGATTTTTTGCATCTGACTTGGATATTCCCAATTTCGCATGATTGATGTGACTATACCAACCGATAAAATCAACCGCATCAGAAAAGTCATCACGATCCGCCCACCAACTCCCAGCATCATCCAGATAAAGATCCCACGTACCATCCAAAGCCTGCGCATAGCCGTAAGCACTGGTCGGCCTAAACCAGGGGATAAAGCCCAGTAACCAGGTACGCGGTGGTTTTGCATCCGCAACAAAGTGCGATTCTTGATGCATAATAGCCATTTGGACATTAATAGGCACACCCCATTTTTCGGAAGATTCTTTAGCCTCTTTATACCAATCCTCATTTTCTTTAAACGTAGCGCAAAGATTGTCGCTATTTTTAGGAGGAAGGGTAGTACAGGATGCTAAAGAAATCAGCAACAACAGCAGTAAACATTTTTTCATAAAAACACCAACGGCATAACATCTTTAATCCTTAATCCGTTTTTTACCGGTCATTGGTAAACGATAATGGGCGAAGATACGGTATAAAAGCTCCAGCAAGGGCAATAGCAAGGGCACCTTCTCGACAATCGGAGCGAGGCGTCGATAATAGGGGAGCTGTTTCCAGAGTTGTAAAAACCCAAGTACGCCCGTTTGCAGTTGCTGATTATCATCAATAACGTGCATTCGATCCATGGTCTGCTTGTAAGTTAAACCCGCTTTTGCTAAGGCAGCTTTGTCGTTACTAATATCCACCCAATGAATATTACCGGCTTTATCCAGTTTTTTCATCGCATTAATTTCAAGATTGCAGAGCGGACATTCACCGTCATGAAAACAGGTAACTTTTGATGATGAGGCCTTTGTGTTGAGCAGAGAAGACGTTGCCATGTTTAAAGTCCAGAGTGGTATGAGTAGCTAATCTGCTATTTGTCCGTTAAAAATGATTAAACGCCCTTGCCCCATTGACCCATATAAAAAACATCATTCAATGGCAACCTTGATCGAGTAGAAGCCTCTGCTTCTTTAAAACTCTCATCCAGCACCTCAATGTCTGCCTGATAGCCTACTGCTATCATTGCTATGGGATTAAAATCAATGGGAAGATTAAAAACCTCGCGGGCTTTTTCAGCATTAAAACCACCCATCTGATGAGAAATTAAGCCCAAGGCCGTTGCCTGTAAACACAAACTTACACTAGCAGCACCCGCATCATAACTGGCCCAACGATTGGGTTGCTCATTGTGTCGAAAGTTTTCCAACGCGCCAACCAATATCAGCACTGGAGCATTCCTGGCCCACAACCTGTTTTTTTCTACAATCGTTGTTAACGCATTAGCCCAGCCCGTTTCATCATCTGCTTTATTACACACCACAAAACGCCACGGTTGATCATTAAAACAGGAAGGCGCCCAACGCGCTGCTTCTAGTAATGCCAATAAGTCCTCATGCTTGACGGCTTTATCTGCATCAAATGCTCTAGGACTCCAACGATTTTGTATAATCTCATTAATCTTTACACTGGAAACTGCTGATTTGTTTAGCATAATTTATCTCTTAAATTTAATGTTTTTGTCTGTGAAAGTAGTATGCATTCAATGTATGAATAGTAATCCAATTCTATCCATTCTATGCCTGTTCCCTGGCAAATAAACCAGTATTTAATGCCTGAACGAAAAATTCGGGTCGTTGTATATTTTTTATCATTTGCCCATGTTACAGGGGTTAGGGAATTATGGGTAGTCTGCTGTTAATTTTTTTGTTTGTCCCACTTTAAGAATGACTTTTTGAAATGGAACTATGATCTAGCCTTAATTGGCAGACAAGCATGTCGCTTAATTAATTGACGGCTCTATATTCATAATAGGTGGTATTGTTAACTTATTGACCTGACTGTATGATGTTTAACATTCTACCAGAACAAAGTATTGCCTTTATCTTATTTTTAGGATATCTGACTGTAATTTATAGGTTAATTTATTTTCGGCAGGTGTATTAGGATAGAATCGGAGATATAAATAATGACGAATAGAGTGTCTTTAACACAATTTATTATAGAGCAACAACGCGAGTTGCCCGAAGCATCGGGTACGTTTAGCTTATTGCTGAATAACATTGTAACCGCGTGTAAACAAATATCTCATTTAGTCAATCAGGGCGACCTGGTTGGGATATTAGGTAGTGCAGAATCTGAGAATGTTCAGGGCGAAGTTCAGAAAAAACTGGATATTATTACCCATGATATTATGGTGAATGCGCTTAATTGGACGGGGCAGTTAGCCGGTATGGCGTCTGAAGAGGTGGACACTATCATTGCCATTCCTAAGGCGTATCCTAAAGGTAAATATCTGGTTTTATTTGATCCCTTGGATGGTTCTTCTAATATTGATCTTAACTTAACGGTAGGGACTATTTTTTCTATCTTACGTTATATTGAAGGAGAAGAGCCGATGGTTGAAGATTTTTTACGACCTGGGACTGAGCAGGTGTGCGCTGGTTTTGTGTTGTATGGTCCGTCAACGATGATGGTGTTAACAACAGGTCATGGTGTTAATGGCTTTACTCTGGATCAGGATATTGGAGAGTTTATTTTGACACATCCTACTATTCGCATTCCTGAAGAAGCCAGTGAGTTTGCCATTAATATGTCTAATCAGCGGTTCTGGGAAAAGCCTGTACAACGTTATGTGGAAGAATGCTTGCAAGGGGTTGAAGGGCCTCGCGGCAAGGATTTTAATATGCGTTGGTTGGCTTCATTAGTCGCCGAGGTGTATAGGATTTTAACGCGCGGTGGTATCTTTATGTATCCGTACGATTTTAAAGATCCTTCTAAGGCGGGGCGATTACGGTTACTGTATGAGGCCAATCCAATGGCATTTATTATAGAGCAAGCAGGCGGTGCCTGTTCTACGGGGCGTGAACGTATTTTGGACATTAAGCCCACTGGAATACATCAACGGGTGCCTTTAGTGCTGGGTTCTAAAAAGGAAGTAGAGCGTGTAGTTGCTTACCATTTGGAATCTTGATTCAAGTGTCATTATTCTTGGATAATATCTCCCCTAACCCCCCCTAACCCCTCTTTTTTAAAGAGGGGGGACTGAATACTTACAGTGGCAATTAACGTTGCCTAGGGTAGGTTGAGGGTTTCTGCTGATTTATTAAAATCAACACCGACACTGACGATAAAGCTAGTCGCTTCTTCAATATCCATATCTGATTTTATGAGCTTTGATTTATCAACGATAATGGTAAAGCCTGAAGTAGGATTGGGTGAAGTGGGAATAAATAATACATATTTATTCTCATGCCGATTGGTTACATAGGCGGGTACCCAGATACCGTCTTTAGGGTATTCAACATAAACAACTTCTTTTGCAATGGTTTGTTCATGTGAAGAAAACATATTGATTACTTTTTTAATAACCCTATAAATAGTTCTTATAAAAGGTATCTTTTCGATCATTAAGTCAAAGACATGAATGATCCAGGAGCGACCTTTCTCTGCAATCGTGCTGCCGATCCAGATTAATAAAACAAAACTAAATATAAAAAATAATCCGGTATAAAAGTAGTTGTCAGAAAACTCATAGACAAAGCTAAATAAGTCCGAAATCAGGTCTTTTACAAAAAATATAATTTGTAAAACGACTACAATTGGAATAACTGAGAATGTTCCTATCAGGAAATAATTTAATAATCTTTTGGCTAGTTCGTTCATATTCTTCCCCTGTTGTAAGTTGACATCAGTATTAATTAAGTTATTTTTAGTCAATCGCTCAAGTAAAGCGTTTTCACGGTTTAAGAGTAGCGTGATTGTTTATAGTTATTTTTTATCAGGCATTACCGAGCAATTTAATTTAGGCTAGATTCCGTAAGATGTCTATACCTGTTTTAATTTTGCGCGGAAAAATTCCTTATGTTCACTTTTTTAGTGGTTAGATAAGGCGAGTCATTGTGAATTAAGGGTGGTTGATATGCAAAAAAATGTGCTAATCACGGGTGCGGCTCGGCGTATTGGCGCCGTGTGTGCAAGGTTGCTTCATCAGGAGGGGTGTAATGTTTTTTTGCATTATCGAATATCTAAAGATGAGGCATTAGCTCTGTGTAAAGAGTTAAATCAATTACGGCCTAATTCAGCTTACAGTATGCAGGCTGATTTGTTGAATAGTACTGAGTTAAACGCTTTAGCGGATCAGGCGGTTACTGTTTGGGGGGGGATTGACGTACTGATCAATAATGCCTCGTCGTTTTATCAAACCGCACTGACTGAGGTAACAGAACAGCAATGGGATGAGTTATTGGGGAGTAATCTAAAGGCACCTTTTTTCTTGGCGAAGGCGCTATCAGATACCTTGTTAAAGAATCAGGGCTGTATTGTTAATATTGTTGATATACATGCTGAGCGAGGCTTGAAAGGTTATCCGGTTTATAGTATCGCTAAGGCGGGCTTAGTGGCGATGACCAAGGTGTTGGCAAAGGAATTGGGGCCAATGGTGCGAGTGAATGCCATTGCTCCAGGCGCGATTATTTGGCCTGAGACTTTGGAATCAGAGCAGCAGCAACAAGACATTCTGCAACGGGTTGTTTTAAAGCGCCAGGGTCAGCCTGAAGATATTGCTAAAACGGTGCGCTTTTTAATTCAGGATGCGGATTATATGACAGGGCAGATATTAACAGTGGATGGTGGGCGCACGTTATTTTATTGAAAGAATGATGAGTCATCATCCAGTCCCCCTCTTTGAAAAAGAGGGGTTAGGGGCAATTTTATAAAATAGTGCTTACCATGCTGGTGTTACGACATGTTGTTTAAGGTTCTGTTTGTCAAATCTATGCCATAACTCGCTATAGCTTAATTGGCTGATGGGGTGTTTTAAATCAGGCGCTATTTCTGCTAAGGGTTCAAGTACAAATGCATAGCATTCAATTTCATCCCGGGGTATTTGTAGGCGTCCATCATTGAGTACCAGATCGTCGTAGAGGATTAGATCTAAGTCTAAGGTACGAGAGGAGAACTTTTGGCTATTACGTTCCCGACCATTATCCAGTTCTATCTGACGCAATAGCTTAGTGACTTCTTTAACTTCAAGTGTTGAATTAAAGCCAACGATCAAATTATAAAATGTGTCACCTTCAAAACCAACCGCATCGGATTCATAAATACTTGAACAGGTGAGCGGGCCAAATTGATTTTCAAGCGCTGTCAGACTGGCCAGTATATGCTTATCTTTGTCTATGTTACTGCCGATACTGATGTAACCGGTGTGCATGACTTATTTTTCTCCGCGTTCAATAATAATACCCACATCACTTGCGCCACGAATAGCACCTTTTTTGTTTAAAGTGATTTTCACCCAGGGTACATTAAATTCATTACGAATAATATCGGCTATTTCAGAAATTAGTTTTTCAACTAGCAGGAACTGACTGGTTTCAACAAAAGAGATAATTCGTTTAGATACGGTTTTGTAATCAAGTGTATATTGAATGTCATCGGTTTCAGCGGCTTTTTGAATATCAAAAGCCATTTCAATATCAAGTACGACCGTTTGTTTTATTTCCCTTTCCCAATCATAGATACCAATAATTGTTTCAATTTCAAGTCCGCCTAAAAAGATGATGTCCATAGTTATTTCCGGTTATGATGTGCATTTTTAAAAAGTAGTAAGTATCAAGGAAATGTGTCCTGCTTACAAGTTCTGAATGAGGAAAGAGTCACATGATTGAATGGTTGTTTATTCCCGCTGCTTATCTGATAGGTTCAATATCTAGTGCTATCATTATTTGCCGCTTAATGGGGTTGCCCGATCCACGAGAGCAGGGTTCAGGCAATCCTGGCGCGACTAACGTGATGCGAATTGGCGGTAAAAAGGCCGCAGCTATTACTTTGTTTGGCGATTTACTAAAAGGTTTGTTACCCGTTTATCTGGCAAAAGTAATGGCTGTTCCGGTGGAACTGTTAGTACTTACCGGGTTGGCGGCCTTTATGGGACATTTATATCCGATATTTTTTAGATTCGAAGGCGGTAAAGGCGTTGCTACATCTATAGGTGTTTTGCTTGGATTTTCTTGGCTGTTGGGTGGGGCATTTGTAGGTACCTGGTTATTGATCTATAAATTAGGTAAGATTTCGTCACTCTCTGCTTTGAGTGCTTCACTGCTGTCGCCCATTTACGCCTGGTTCATTTTAGGCGATCAGTGGATAGTGGGTGCTTCAGTCTTTATGATGGTGTTATTGTTGTGGCGCCATAGCAGCAATATTCAGCGCTTGATTAAGGGCGAAGAATAGTCTTTTATAGCGACTCAGGTTACTTGATACTGGAATATAGTCTAAAACTTTCCTCTGTTCTATTGCAAAAGGTTTGGTTATGGTATTTTAACGCAAATAGTGACAAAAATAATTCATAGGCGCAGCCTTGGTGTTCCACGTCCACAGGACGTGGTTATCTGAGTATAAATAGACAAAACTCACTATCCACGTTCATCCCACAGCTTATCCATGCGCTTAGCCGAAACGGGATACGCTGTTTTTAATTGTTGGGCAAATAAAGACACCCTAAACTCTTCAATAGCCCAGCGGAACGCATCCTGTTCTGGTATCACTAAATTCTTCTTGGATTTCTTCTCAACATCATTCCAAAACCGCGTTGCATAGCGATTAACCTCCTGACACTTTTGAGCATTATTATCAAACTTATCCAAACGGTATTGAATGGCCTTAAGATAACGCGGCATCGCTTTCAAGGCATAATAAGGCGTATGATGAATAAAGCCTCTATAAATCAACAAATCTACTTGTTGATTGATATCCTTAGCCAAAGGATCAATAGGCTTTAATACCCGCTCAACGGTCTTTTTGATATCGCCATACTGCGCCATGATTTCTAAAGTCAACTTCCCTGACTCATTAGCCAAACCCAATAAACCTGGCTTACCTTCTTGTAAACAGGCTTCAAAAGCCTCTTGAGTTCGCAGTTTTTTACCTTCTACAAATACACTGTAAAAGATTAAAAACAACATATCCTCTTTATAGGAGGCATTCTCACTTAACTGTCCGTTTGATAACGCTGGAATTAAAGGATGCTTGGGTAAACGGTTATAGGTTAATTCAGCCACCGCAGATTGCGGCATATTCTTAAGGATATAAGTACCTTCTTTCTTTAAACGCAATTGAAACAAACGCATCAAACCTTGTTGATGTTGTAACGCTGCCTTTTGTTGGGTATCAAAAATACGCACCCCAACACTATCACCTTCATCAATAATCGCAGGGAAACCAATAAACGTTTGGCCCTTCTGGATAAATTGATAGGTGTCTGGCAAGTCATCAAAAGCCCATTGAATACAGCCCGTGAAATTAAGCTCATCCGTCGCTATTTGATCAAAACTATGCTCTGCCTTAATGGTATATTTCTGCTGGAGCTTCTTTAAGTCCCGACCATAATCCAGTAACTGACCTTGATCATCAATGACCCTAAAGTTCATCTTTAAGTGTTCAGTCAAGCCTTCAAAGCTCCAGGCATTCAATGGAATGGCTTCACCGGTCAGCTTTCTTAAACGATAACCTAACCACTCTTGTAATAAGCCCTTAAAGTCCGGCTCTATCTCTAAACATTGCTTGACCATTTGTGGGACTGGCACAAAATGCTTTCTAATGTTCTTAGGCAAGGCTTTGACTAATGCTACACATTTTTCTTCCAACAATCCGGGCACTAACCAATCAAAAGGCTCCTGAGTCATTTGATTTAATTGATGTACCGGAATCAAGGCCGTCACCCCATCTTCATCGTGACCCGGTTCAAACCGATACTGTAGTTTGATTGTTAAGTTACCTATTTTTTTACTGTCAGGAAAATCCCATTCATTAACATAGTTTTCATCTTTTTCGCGCGTTAAATCTTCTTTGGTTAAAAAGAGTAGCTTAGGATTACCCCGCTCAGCCGTTTTACGCCAGGTATCCAAGGTAACGCCACTGATAATCTCTGCGGGCAACTTGTGATCATAAAACTGATACAACCATTGCTCATCTTCAACCAGATCAACCCGTCGGCCTTTATGCTGAATAATCCCGACTTCTTCCAGCAACTTTTTATTAGCCACATAAAAAGGTGCATTACTGTGATAATCATAATCTACTAAGGCCGAACGAATAAAAATCTCACGCGCCGATTTAGGGTCTACATGATCATAGGGAATCTTGCGACCCGCTTGTAACGTTAAGCCATATAACAAGGTTCTGGCCGACACCATACACCGTGCCGACTTCTTTTCCCAATGTGGATCATAATAATTATGCTTGACCAGATGACCCGCACAATGCTCAATCCATTCCGGTTCAATACGCGCCACATTACGCGCATACACCTTACTGGTTTCGACTTGTTCAGCCGCCATAATCCACTTGGGTTTCAGTTTATGTAATCCAGAGCCCGGGAAAATAAAAAACTTAAGTCCGCGTGCCCCTAAATATTCGTAAGGTTCATGCCTAAAACCAATATTCGATAACAAACCAGTTAATAAAGCCCGATGGATCTTTTCATAACTCGCGTCATCAGTATTAGGGTGCAGCTTTAAATCCCCTTTGATGACTTGCATAATCTGCGCATGAATATCAAACCACTCACGCATCCGAATATATGACAAAAAGTGATCTGTACAATACTTTCTTAACTTACTATTCGATAAATGCTTTTTCTGAACTTCAAAGGTATTCCAGATATTCAGCAGGGTTAAGAAGTCAGATTCAGGATGTCGAAACGCGACATGTTTAGCATCGGCCTGTTGCATCTTATCAGCCGGTTTTTCACGGGGATCTTGCACACTCAAGGCTGACACAATAATAGCGACTTCCGTTAAGCAATGCTCCTCTGCGGCGGCTATTAACATTCTGGCTAACTTTGGATCAGTAGGCAACTTGGCTAACTGTTTGCCGACCTCTGTTAACTTACCTGACTTATCGAGCGCATTGACTTCATGCAAAACATTTTTACCATCCCGAATCATCTTGTCTTCAGGCGGTTCAATAAAAGGAAAATCTTCTATATCCCCCAAATTTAAGGCAATCATTTGTAAAATGACTGCTGATAAATTGGTTCGCATGATTTCGGGTTCTGTAAACTCCGGCCTCGCCAGATAATCATCATGTGAATATAGGCGAATACAAATCCCTTCAGCCACACGACCACAACGTCCTGCCCGTTGATTGGCACTGGATTGAGAAATGCGTTCAATCGGTAAGCGCTGAATTTTACTACGATGACTGTAACGACTGATACGCGCATGACCGGTATCAATCACACACCGGATACCCGGCACTGTTAATGACGTCTCTGCCACATTGGTTGCCAAGACTATACGGATCTTCCCCCCCTTAGGATTAAAGACCCGCTCCTGTTCACTCACACTTAACTTGGAATACAGCGGTAAAATCTCGTACTGAGTGGGATGATGTTTTTTTAACGATTCGGTGGTTTCTCTAATTTCACGCTCACCACTCAAGAAGATTAAAATATCTCCGCGTAAATCCCGATACAGTTCATCAACCGCATCAAGAATGGCATTTTGTAATTCATCAATGGTTTCATCAACCTCTTCCCCTTCCAGTGGTTCTTTGGTGATAATGGGCCGATACCGCATATCAACGGGATAAGTTCGACCCGAAACTTCAATGATAGGTGCATTGTTAAAATGCGTAGAAAAGCGTTGGGTATCAATGGTCGCCGACGTCACAATCATTTTTAAATCTGGACGCTTCGGTAACAACCACTTTAAATAACCCAATAAGAAATCAATATTCAAACTGCGCTCATGCGCTTCATCAATAATGATGGTTTCGTATTGACTCAAATACGGATCATGCTGAGACTCAGCTAATAGAATCCCATCTGTCATTAATTTGACCAAAGAATCCGCATGGGTCTTATCATTAAACCGAATCTTATAGCCAACCGACTTACCAATCCCTTCACCCAACTCCTCGGCAATACGATCAGCTACTGTTCTGGCAGCAATACGTCTTGGTTGGGTATGACCAATAAAACCAGCCGCGCCCAAACCGAGCGATAAACAAATCTTCGGTAACTGAGTGGTCTTACCCGAACCGGTTTCACCACACACAATCACCACTTGATGTTCTTTGATTAACTGGGCGATATCATCTTTCTTACCCGTTACCGGTAAATCAGGAAAGTTGATCGGAGGAATACTGGCAAGCCGTTTATTTCGGGTAGCGACTGAGCGCTCAATACAGTCAGTCAGGGTACCTAATAGAACCTCAATGGATTTACCCTTTTTAAGCTCACTTCGTAAACGGTCTAACTGACGTTTTAAAGGATGCCTATCCTGATTCAGACAGAAAGGAAGTTGTTGGGTGAGTTGTTTAACAAGATCAAAAGAGGACATTAAAACAAACAGATAAAATGAAATAACTGACAGCGGGAGCAGCTTATAACATTGCAGCTAAAGCCACTCCTACAGAAAAGAGTTGAAACAAACAGGAATAAATCTAAGCGTTAATCTCCGGCCCGGACATCAAACTCAATTTTCCAACGACTGCTATCTTTTAAAGAAATGGCTTGTACTTCTAAAGTACCTACTTCAGTCACCGCCGATCCTAAATGTACCCCGACGACTTCACCGGTTCTACGCCCCTCTTCAGGTAACGTAATATCCAGCTCGTTCAACTCGGTCAATTCATCATCAGACCAATAATCCAAACGTGTACCGACTTTATCATCCCGACGTGTGTTAGAAGCAAAGAAACGGAAACGTACCGGTTCGCCCACCACTAAACCAAATTCATCATCAGGTAAGTCCTCATGGGTGCCTTCTTCCATGCCGAAAGGTGCAATACACAATGCCACAATCTCGGGTGCCATACCGGGTACAGCTGGCATTGAGCTTTCAATACTGATGTAATAAGAAGCCGCTGTACCGCCCTTAATACGTACCCCCTTACCTTTACGCACAAACCCATAATAAGCTGCGCCTCTTGCAACAGCCAGATCAAGATCAGCACCGGATAATAATCGTGCTTCAGGTGCTTGTTCAGCAGCCAGCCAGGTATTTAATACCTCCATTAAACGATTGCCTAAACCGTCTGCTTTTAATACCCCGCCGTTAAATAAAACTGCCGTAGGATGCAAGAAAGTCGCATGTTCAGGTAAGTTGATATCCTTAAACTCATCGGTTGCATTTTGCTGCTTCGCTAAGAAAGCAGCGAGATGACGAGTGATCGCCGCATCCTGCGCATAAGGTAAACCGGTTGTTCTTAAACCGGTACGGGTACGACTGATCGGTCTTTCACTGACTGCCACTCTGGGGAAAAAGCCATCAATCAACACGCGCTCAACTTCTTCACGTGTTAACTCTGTACGAATGTTTCCCGCCATAAATGAGGAGCCACGGCTAGCGATAACCAAAGGAATTGTTTCCAGAGACGGCGTAGTAAAGATTTTCTCTTTCGCTTCACGGCAACTATGCGTCAATGCCTGAACCTGCCAAGGTTCTAAACGTTTACCCTCTTGTTCCAACTTGGCCTTAACGGTATACGCTAAAGCCAAATCCATATTATCACCGCCCAGCAAAATATGATCGCCGACTGCAATACGGGTTAACTCTAAATTACCATTATCTTCAGTGACCGCAATCAATGATAAATCAGTGGTACCCCCACCGACGTCAATGACCAGGATTATATCCCCACACGTCGCCTGTTTACGCCAATCACCCTTGCTTCGTTCAATCCAGCTATATAAGGCCGCTTGCGGCTCTTCTAATAAGATGGCCTGACCCAAGCCTACTTGACGAGCCGATTCCACAGTCAGATCACGAGCTGCCGGATCAAAAGAAGCGGGTACCGTAATCACCAAATCCTGATCTTCTAACGGAGCATCAGGGTGCAGGCTTTGCCAGGCATCACGAAGATGTTGTAAATAAGCCGTGGTCGCCTGGAAAGGCGAAATACGTTCAACTTCTTCAGGTGCCTCAGCAGGCAGGATAGGCGCTTTACAATCTACCCCGGCATGACACAACCAACTCTTGGCACTGGATACCAAACGTATCGGTGTCTTGCTACCCAGATTTCTGGCAATCTCACCGACCAGATAATCAGGCTTTACCGCCCAGGGTAAAGAAGTCGAACCTTCTGCAAGTTCAGCTTCGTGCGCCTGATAAAGAAACGAAGGTAACTGAAAACTGTTTTCAACCAGACCCGGATTAAATAACTGTGGGATAGCCATGACCTGCTGACTAAACTCATCACTCTCAATATCCGTAATATCCGCATAAGACAATACGCAATGCGTCGTTCCTAAATCGATACCGACAGAGTAACGTTTCCCGACACTTGGCGAGGGCTCTTGATTGGATGAACTAAAACCTGTTTCAGGAAAAGTATTTGAATACTGGGGTGTTTCACCCCCTATATTCTCGTTAACCGGTTGATCATCAGGTGTTGAGCTTAAAGATTCGTTAGAAGTAGTAACGGTTTCTTCATGTTTACTTTCACCAGCGTCAATCTTAATGTCTTTAACTTTTTTAATATGATCAAACAAACTCATAGCTCAACCTCAGCAGCTGCAATAATATTAGCATTATGACCCTGGGTTAACTTCGCCAATCGGACGTCCGTTACTTGCCACCCCTTATGAACCAATACGCCCGTAAAAGGCGCAGAACCCACAATGTTACCGGTTAATCTTACCGCTGATGCATCAAAGCCAGCAGGCAAGGTAATCTTTCCTCCTTCCTGCTCCGTTCGAACCGACGTTAAAGTAAAATGTTCATTAATCGCTTTATTACAACCTTCATGCACCACTCTTGCAGCAATACCCACATCACTGTCGGCATAGCTTGTTATATCTTCTTTGATAAAATCAATGAAACGGGCTTCTTTTTGCAACAGTCCCAGCAGTTGTAGTGCAGCATCCGGTGTGGATTCTTTTAATATCACTGGCTCTGGTACGGGTGCATGCACTAGCTTTTCAACCTCTACAATCTTTTCAACCTCTACAATCTTCTCTACTATTTTAATAACGGGTTCAGGAGGTGTTGCAGGTGCAACAGGCTGACTCACTTGCTGAACTGACTTTTTCTTACAACGCATTGCACTGATCAGCATCACCAGCAGTAACATAATAAGCATAAAAGACAACACCACAACCGTACCCGCCAGACACACATGCCACAAGTCAAAGGTCGTCGGTTTTAACGATAAATCAATTGCGTAAATCATATTCATTGAGAGAGCACCTCTGTTTAGTTAGTATTTATTTACCCGCTTTACGACTAGCTTCAGAGAACATCATGCCTTGTAAGGCTTCACGTGTTGTCTGCATACGAATTTGTTTTAAATGCCGGTCAGAGATCACTTCAGGTACTTTAGCCTCTGTATAGACTACTCGCATTTTCGCTAAAATAGACTCACACTGCTTCATGATAGCATCTGTTGCCTTGCGAGAATCCTGATCCTGATAAGACGATTTTTGCATTTCATCGCCCACACACTTCTTATATTCGAATTTAGCGGCTTGCACTTTTTCAATGGTTGCATCCGTTAATACCGTGTTATGCCATTCATTTTTAGCATCATCCGCAAACACAATCCCGGCAAACAATAATACACCGGCGAAAAGAATCTTTTTCATGATATTCCTGTAATTATAAAGGTAGGACTTAAATAAGATAAACGCATAAGCTACAAAAATGGGAGCCTTTAGAGACTCCCATTCGTGGATAAGCGCTTAAAGTCTAGTAATGACGGCTTATCGGCTATTTTGCAGCGCAGCAATGCGTTCTTCTAAAGGTGGGTGACTCATAAACAACCGCCCCACACCACCGCCATTAATACCAAAGGCGGCTAATTGCCCTGGCAACTCAGGCACTTCATGCGCTCTTTGCAAGGCACGCAAAGCGGCAATCATTTTTGGCGCCCCCGCCAGCTGAGCACCGCCCGCATCGGCTTTAAATTCTCTGTAACGAGAGAACCACATCACCAGCATTGAAGCCAGGAAGCCTAACACAATTTGAGCAATCATCTGAGTAATGTAATAAGCAGGGCCATAACCCCGTTCAGTTTTAAACACGACACGATCAACAAAATGACCCATGATAGTGGCAAAGAAATAAACAAAGGTATTAACCACCCCTTGCATTAAGGCCATCGTCACCATGTCGCCATTTGCTACGTGAGTCATCTCATGCCCGACTACCGCCTCGACTTCATCCGCTGTCATAGCGTGCAGCAAGCCAGTACTGACCGCTACCAGCGCACTGTTCTTATTCATACCGGTTGCAAAAGCGTTCGCTTCGGGTGCCTGAAAGATACCCACTTCAGGCATATCAATCCCCACCAAACGGGCTTGTTTTGCAACAATATCCAGCAACCATTGTTCAGTTTGATTTTGTGGACGTTCAATAACATGAACGCCCATTGCCTGCTTGGCAGACCATTTAGACATCGCCAACGATATCAAAGAACCTGTCGTACCAATAATGGCCGACATAAACAATAAGGCGTTTAGATTGAGATCAACCCCTTGTGCATCTAAAGCACCGCTTAAGCCTAATACATTAAATAGTATGCTGACCACGACCATAATGGCCACATTGGTCGCTAAAAAAAGAAAAATTCGCATCATGGTACTAACCTCAATCAATAAATTTAACACTGCACCTATATGGTGACTGAAACACACATTCCAAGCCTTAGCAGATTAAATTCTTTCAAGGCTTTAAACTTTATCACACTATGTGCAAACCCGCTGACAACTGATGTTTAGACCAGAAATAACTTACAAAAATTTAATCGCTGCAATCACAATTCCACCGACGGTCAAAGTGGTTGCAAATGACCAGATCATAAAATGATCCATCCGTGAAGTGAGTTGATCAAATCGCTTGTCAACTTGTTCAAAGCGTTTCGCTGTTTCAACTTGCATTTGCTCAAAGCGTTTATCCATATCTTCACGGAGCAACTTCATCTCATTACGCAAATCAATATCCAAATGAGCAAAATGATTGGTTTGAGCTTTAAGCAACAAAATCATCATTTGCTCAGAAGAAATGCTTTGACCATTGGCAACTTGTTCCATCACCTTTTGTGCTTGACTATCCAACCAATTATCAAAAAACTTATCGTCAAACATTATCAATCCTTTTTTACGTTTAGCTTAATGCCTTAAATTTTATCACAAAACCAGATATTACAATTAACCAAAACTTGGTCTAGCCTGTTCAACTGACTGATTATTATTTCATCTTAAATATCATAAAATCCATAAGGTTCTAAAGTGGCAGACTTCAACTATTGGCACGAAAGGCACTGTCAATAATGAAAAAACACAATCAACTCAGACTGGACAGTGCTTATCAACACCCTTTAATCATCAAATTTGTTATGATAAGGACATAAACTCAGCCATCAGTTTTGACTCAATTAAAAATGGCTATCCCATCAACTCCAACAGACCCTTCACTATGCAAGCATCATTCACCCTACCCCGCCTCATTGCGATTCCATTGATCATCATCGGCATCATTTTTGTTGGGGTGGGACTATTGCTTAGCTATGCGCCATCTCTGATCAATTGGTTTGGAAAGTTGCTGGGTAGTGCAGAAATCAGGCATTACTCAACATTCTTGCCCAAGAATGCAGCATTGTATACATCCGAAGCTCTAATGCATACCTACTTTACGCCATTTCATGTATCCGAAGGGTCATTGCATGCATGCTTTACCGTGTTTCATGTATCCGAAGCACCATTGCATACAGGCTTTACCGCATTTCATGTACCCGAAGCGCCAATGCATACCTACTTTACTGCATTTCATACATCCGAAGGGTCAATTCATACTTGCTTTACTCCATTGCATACATCCGAAGCGCTAATAACTATAGGCTTTGCGGCTGTATATTCTCTCTATTATGTCTGGCAAAGCGGTTTTAATCACTGAATGGTTCAAACTGATTTTAACTCATTTGAAATTAAACCATATATAAACTCGATGTTCAAGTTTTTATATTGACCTTTAAAAACAGTAAGTTAAGAATCATGAAATTCATGTTTTTGAGGTTATTTTATGTTGTTTCAAATAAAATAAAACATAACACATTGATT
>CAIMEB010000130.1 GCA_903839855.1 uncultured Methylococcaceae bacterium | reverse complement strand
GCGGCACTTACAGGGTTACCGTTACCGAAACCTCATCATTTCTTCAAGTTTTTTGTAAATCTTCGATTCACTATTTTGTCTGTAGCCCCTTATTTATATGGTCTACAGCATTTCCGTTCAGACACTAATTACCCTGTTAAACTTAAACAGTTATTCGGAAACTGTACAACGGTGGCTGCCAATAATAAATTTGTTATTTTAAAGGCAGTCGTAAAAGATATTTAAGGAAACAACAGAACCCAGAAGAAGATGTTAGATTATTTTCTTCTTTGCAACAGCAATAAGTCATCCCTAAAGAGTCAAAGACTCTCCAGGGGTGATTATATTCGAGAGTATTACGCGGGGGTTACATTCTCTGCTTGCGGACCTTTCTGACCTTGAGTTACTTGCATAGTAACTTTTTGGCCTTCTTTCAAAGTTTTGCGGCCGGTGCCATTAATTGCGCTATGGTGAACAAAAACATCTTTGCCACCTTCTTGTTCAATAAATCCAAAACCTTTTTCATCATTGAACCACTTAACGGTACCTACAACTTGATCTGACATATCACACTCTTAACTAAAAAACGCCAATTGATGTTGGCTTTGCAAATTCCAGTCCCATAAAGAGACCGACTCAAACTTTAACTACGACTAAATAGTAGCACTAAAATTACAGCTAGAGCAAAGAACATTTTAATTAAACACGCAATATTATCAATCTAACGATTTTACTAGGTCAATTATTGTTCATAAGGTTTATTTAGACTTCAAGTTAATGCTCGGAAGGCGCTCAAAAAACTCATGCAAAATCAGTGCTAAGAGTATTAATACCGTACCGGTTACTACTTTTATGCCGAGCATTTCATGGTTAATGAAGTGCCCCAATAGTAAAGCTAATAGGGGAGTAATTAAGGAGATTAAGGCAACCCGGGTGACCGATAAATGGGTTAGCAGATAGAAATAGAAGGTAAATCCTATCGTAGTTGCTATGACACCTAAATAAATAATCGCAGCTACACTGGTGGTTGTCCATACTGTCGGCCATTGACCATCAGCCAGGCTCCATGTCACTAAATAAGCCGGTAATGCGATGAGTAAGCCACCGGTTACTTGAGCACGTGCCGGTAATTTTGCGCCAATGCACTTTATCCAAACCGAACATGCAGCTTGCAATCCTGCCGAAAATAGCACGGCACCTATCCCCAATACCGCGCTATGGCCCAATTTTAACGCTGAACCGAACATAACCACCAAGCCAGCAATACCTAGACTATAAGACGTTAATTTACCTAGAGTAAGACTGCGTTCTCCTAAAAACATGGCCGATAATAACGCAGTTATGAGTGGTGTTAAACCAAATATCACAGAAATCCAGCCAGACGGGATAAATTGAGCCGCCCAGTAGGTTGGCAGCATGCAGCCATAGATTTGTAAAGCCACCGCAAGATACGTTAATAAGGCTTTGGGATACCAGGCTAAGGGTTTTTGTGTGTATAAGAGTGCTAATAACAGGCAAGCCATACCAATAGTCATTCTGGCGGTGACACCGAATAGAAAGCCGGGGCCTTCACCACTCCATTTGATTGCTAAAGGGGTTGTTGTCCAAAGTAAAACAACAGTCAAATAAGTTAATCGAATACGCATCAGGGTAAATACACCCGCCATCTCATGCCACCTAATGAAGTACTCGTACCGCCTTCAAGGGTACCACTCAGTAAGTTGACTATTTCATAAACCACGGTAACACCTATGCCGTGACCATGAATGTTTTCATCGGCACGGATACCTCTTTTTAGTATTTCATTGTATTTTTCAACCGGTATGCCGGGGCCATCATCTTCAATCTGAAGTAAGACGGAAAAGTTACGTCTGTTTTTACGTTGATTGATATCGACGGTCACCTTGACAGAGTGATGACACCATTTGCAGGCGTTATCCATGAGGTTTCCGATGATTTCATACAAATCCCCCTCTTCATAATAGATTAAATGCTGTTCGGGGATTGATAGGTCAAAATGAATGCCTTTATCGAGATACACTTTATCGAGTGAGGCTTTAATTTTCATAATTACCTGACAGATATCAATATTCTTAACGGCTTTAAGTTCTGCCTTGGCAGCTGCTTTTTGTAATTGATACTCGATAATTTGATTCATCCTTGAAAGCTGCTCTCGTACAGTTTCTTTATTGTCACTGAACGATTCAATACAACCCTGTAATATAGCCAGTGGTGTTTTTAAGCTGTGTGCTAAATCAGCCAGGTTATTTCTATATCGATCTAAATGTGCGCGTTCGTGAACGATAAACGCATTCAGATTACTGGCGAGTCCGGCTAGTTCAGTGGCATAATAGCCATTCAGAAGATTTTTATGGCCTTTATCTACGGCATTAAGGTCATCGACAATGTTTCTTAATGGTTTTAAGCTCCAGCGCAATAACACAAATTGAATAAAAATCAGAGTGACGCCTATCACTAATAGCCAGATTCTTAATACATTTCTTAAATGTTCGATTTGGGTGCTGACAAAGCGGATATCTTCAGTGACGGTAAATATAAATTCCCGTTCCATCCCATTAGTGCTTTTTAAAATAACATCAGAATGGACGGCATAACGATGATGTTTGACGATAACAAACTCGGACTTGCCAGCACTTAATTCAACCGGCTCTAGCATTTCTTCAAGCCCTATAGCTGACTGGGAGCGCCAAACCATGTTCTTTTTTGCTTGTTGAATAAAGCCGTATAAGCCGGAACCAGGTGTTCCAAAGCGAGGCTCTGGCAGCGAGGGAGGCATCACCAATTCGCCTGATTCATTTAATTTAGCGGCTGATAATAGCGTATAAACCTGAACCTGTAACCGGTCTCTTAATGCTTGTTCAGCACTATCAAGGAAACCTTTCTCAAGAATGATGGCAACGAGGGTAAAGAAAATGGCGAGTACAACCCCTTCAGTGACTAACAAGCGGAATCTTAACGATTTTTTGCGCATTTTAACGTATAGGGAATAGGCCGAAGAATAATTCAGGTTTGAGTGATAGCATTAGGCATTAAGATAATGGATTACCGATTCGGTAGCCTCGTCCACGTAATGTTTCAATGGGTTTACGGGTTCCGTCAGGATCCAGTTTTTTTCTTAAACGACCAATAAAAACCTCAATCACATTGCTATCACGATCAAAATCTTCATCGTAGATATGAGCGGTTAAAACGGTTTTTGAAATTAATTCACCTTTATGAAACATAAGGTACTCTAACACTTTGTATTCAAAGGCTGTCAGTTCTAATTTTACCCCTGACACAAAGACATCCTGGGTCATGGTGTTCAGTTCGATGTTGTCATGGCTTATTACCGGGTGCGCTTGTCCTGCGGAGCGTCTGATTAATGCGTTAATCCGGGCTAATAATTCTTCGTACTGGAAAGGTTTAACCAAGTAGTCATCGGCACCTGCCTCTAAGCCTTCGACCTTTTCCTGCCAACGACTTCTGGCCGTTAAAATTAAAATAGGCCGAGTGATATTTTCTTTACGTAAGCGCTTAATCAGTTCTATGCCTGAAAAGTCAGGAAGACCAATGTCAATAATTGCGACATCAATGGGGTACTCTTTACCCATGAAGTAGCCATCGGTTCCCGTATGAGCGGTATCAACGGCAAAACCTTTATTCGCTAGATATTGCTGGATTTGACGACAGAGGGTTATTTCATCTTCAACGATAAGAATGCGCATTGGAACGGATCTCTAAGGATAGTTATACTCGGCGCGGTCACAGATGCGGAAAATGAAAGAGGTATAATGCTCCAATTTACCTAAAAATATGACATGCTTAAAATCAAATTCACAGAGGCCGAAGTTGAACAGTTATACCAACAATTCATGGAACATCCTTC
>CAIMEB010000129.1 GCA_903839855.1 uncultured Methylococcaceae bacterium | reverse complement strand
TAGCGCCTGGTTAAGATTGCTGGTCTTTGCAGTCTTATACCTCTTTGACTTAAGTTCGGGTTATTTACTGTTGGAGGACATCAGTGATGATCGGCGCTTTGAGAGTTGGCATGCGAAAACGAGTCCACGTTTAGAAGCGCTGGGAATTGAGGTCAGTCATGCCATTAGTGATCGTGCCAAGGCTCTGATAAAACTAGCGGTAACGGGATTTGAAGTGATTCTGGTGCAGACCTTTTTCATGCCCAGCAAGACCTAAGCCGCTGGCTGGGTATAAAGCTTACCAGACATACCGCAACGGTTGAAAAACAACTCAACGTGGCGCAAGCCGCTGAAGAAAATGCGCTTGAAACGAAAACGACAACAACAATGACCGAACGGCAGGCACTTAAAGAGCAGTCCATTGCAGCCAGAAAGAACTACGATCAAGCCAGGCAAGTGCAAACGGAGTATCATGAAAATCTGCAAGGTATTAGCGATGACCTTCATCCTTTTTCCCTCTTTGACAATAGCCCCAACGATGCGGAAAAAGTCACCGCTGGACTTGAAGCGCGAGCAAAAGCAATTGAACAGCTAGCGGATTTTCATACACAGAAGTAATAGTGTACTTGTAACCACCTTACTTTCATGTTAGATTCTTGCTTCAAGAAAAGAACACCGTTCCATGACTAAACAAAACAGAAAACCTTAAACGGCGGCAAGTATCTTACTATTTGTCACAACCTGACTGTATTCAAGGTGTTTTCGGTGACCTGTTTCGTTCAGCTACCTATCTAACATGAAGTTTTTTTTAACGAATTAATTTTAAGAGAGAAATGCGAATGAATAAATATAAAAAACCCGCAACGCAACGCAACGCAACGCAACGCAATTATAATAGCCGCTCTTGTTGCGGGTGTGTCACCTGTTTTTGCTGATTCAGCTGTAGTCTTTAACCCAGATAACGGGCATTATTATCAACGATTTGAATTAGCCAATGTAAATTGGAATACTGCCAAAGCAAACTGTAGCGGATTAAACGCACATTTAGTGACCTATTCAGGCACTGATTGGGGTGTTGATAATAAAGAAGCAAATTTTGTCTTTAAGAATTTAGTGCAGAAATCACCTGTTGGTACTCTTGCTAACAATAATTATACTTTTTATTATATTGGGGCAGTTTATAACGAGAGCAAATATACTTGGTCATGGGTAACAGGTGAAGCAATCGGTGTTAATTTTCCAGCAACAAATGCCAATTACGACTACTTGGGAATACCTGTAGTTGACGGCACGTGGGGCTTAGTTCTTCAAGATGGTACTAGTTACAAAGAAGTCGGTGTCGGTATTTATGGTTACCTAGGAGTATCAGTAGGCTATGTCTGCGAATGGGATGGAAACAACTATATCGCCAGTGCTACATTACCCGACATCAGCGGTAATGGCTACGATGAAAACGCTTTACTTTATTTAGACTATAAAACCAATAATCATACCGTTGTAATCCGTGACCAAAAAGACAACAAATTGATTAGTACGTTAATATTCCCAAACAAAACACCCACCCCACCGATTGGGTTAGCGGTTATCGCGGATATTAATAATAACAAAATACCCGAAATCGCGGTTCTTTCAGGACTGAGCGTCAGAATCAAAGACGCCAAAGCTAAAAGTAGTGACGCTATACTGAAAACCATTAACTTCCTAAACAGTAATTTTCAACCACGCTCACTTAGTGCAACATACAGTGCTAATACGTTCGGTTATTCTGAATTAACGGTTGTAGGCAGTACCATAGGAAACAACACCACCGCTGAAACCCGCGATAGCAAAACAGGCACTATGCTATACAGTAATAAGTTTTAATTTTTAGGCTCTTGCGTTACATTATCACGCGGCGGCTTAAGGTTTAGCCGCCGCTTGATAGTGGCCTACCGTTTGCTGGTTAAGTCTAGTATCACCGCTGTACTGAGGCTCGTTATTTCTGCAATATCTGCGGTAGGCATGCCTTTAGCAAGCATGTTTAAGGCGGTTAACTCAACCCCTTGTTGTATTCCTTGCTCCACTCCTCGTTCAAGACCTTGCTCCATGCCTTGTCCAAAACCCTCGTCATTGGCTGAGGCAATGATACTTTCAATATCGGCTAAAAATTGCATACGAATCTCGTATATTAAAGACTCTTCTTCATCAAACATTCGATCAACTGCCGAAATCGCCTTAACAATTGCCGCGTCTACTGCTAATTCTGCAGGAATGTGATATTTATCAATCTGATGGGCTTTGGTTAAAAAAGTACTCCACCGATCTAACGCCGTAATAATTTGAGTCGGTTGTTGCTGAACGAATTTACTGAGTTCAACATAATGAAGTTCAAATATATCATGCAACTTATCCGCTTTACCCGTAGCGGTATTCATGGTTTTATAACAACTATAAAACTCAGTGACATCACCCGAAAAACTAGCAAGTCAGAAATTTAAGATGACTATCCTCTATTATTATGTAGTAAAAGATATTGTTAAACCCTATAATCAACAGAAAAATGTCGATTACTAAACTTAATATACATAATTATGCTACATAAATATGCTTTTAAAAACTTTCAATCATTTGCAGAGCGTACTGAAGTTGATTTGACCATCAATCGAAAGACGAGCTTGACCGATTGGATGAGCGATAATATTTGCGGTAATCGAGTATCTAAGCTGTTAGCTGTGGTGGGTCATAATGCCAGTGGTAAAACTGCTTTATTAAAACCCATCGTCTTTATTCACTGGTTTATCAGTCATTCTTTTGCAAGTTCACCTGACTCAAATATTGCTTGCTGTCCCCATGTGCTTCATACTTCAGAACCCTCCGAGTTTGAATGTGTGTTTGATTTTGAGGGCACGCAGTGGCGGTATGTTTTGGAATGTAATCAGCAAAGAGTGTTACATGAAGCGCTTTATCAAAAGCGTGAACGTTTTGCGTATGTGTTTATCCGCACGTGGGATCCAAAAATAAGTACTTACTCTGTCAAACAGCAGGGCTTTGGTTTATCACCCCAATCAGCCAAAAAAGTACGCGCAAATGTCTCCTTAATTGCTTGGGCGGCACAATATGATGTGCCACTCGCTAAAGAACTAACCACTCGAATGGTTATTTCTAATGTCAATGTAGTGGGTAGATTACCTATCAGTGATCAGGCTATCATTTTTGCGGCGGAACATTTCTCTTCCAGTCCTCTGCAACATCGACTCATGAATCGCTTATTATCCGAATGGGACTTAGGTTTATCGAGTGTTGAGCTGCAACAAATCCAACTGAATCCAGTTGGAGCACCAGAAGCAAAATCATGGTTTCCCTTTGGCACACACGTCAGCGGTGCTGATAATTTTATCTTGCCGTTCAATTTAGAATCTAATGGTACGCAAGGTGCGTTTATCTTACTGTCTTGGTTATTACCCGTCCTTGAACAAGGTGGCCTAGCCGTTATCGATGAATTTGAAAATGATTTACACCCTTTAATGCTTGAACCCATCTTAGAATTATTTGCGAATCCTCAAACTAATCCACAGACAGCACAACTCATCTTTTCAACCCATGCTATTGAGGTTTTAAACCTTGTCGAGAAATCGCAAGTGATGCTAGTAGAGAAAGACGCAGACTGCCTTAGCCAGTCGTATCGAATGGATAGCATTGAAGGTATCCGTAATGACGATAACTTTTACGCTAAATACCTTGCTGGTGCCTACGGTGCAGTGCCCAGTTTATGAGTAAAATTAAACTACGCATAGTACAAAAGAGAACCTTGTTAATTATTGGTGAAGGGGCCGATGAAAAAGCATTTTTAAGCTATCTTAAAGAACAGTTGGTTCCGCGTGGGGCTGGGCTGGTAGTGACTATTAAGAATGCTAAAGGTAAAGGAGCGAAGGGCGTACTTGATTATACTATTAGACAAGCCCGAATTGCAGAATATGATACGGTGGCGGCATTATTTGATACCGACACAGATTGGTCAGATGCGCTTAAAAAACAAGCTAAAAGCCATAAGATTGTGTTATTAAAATCAGAACCTTGTTTTGAAACGATGTTATTGCGATTACTGGGCATTACTCCTGAATTGGAATCTAAAAAACTAAAAGCGCAGTTTGCACCTTTTGTTAATAACGACGCCACACTTAAAGATAATTATGCTGAGCACTTTAATCTTAAAAAGTTAGTAGCCATGCAGCAGACAGAATCCACAATAGAGCAGCTTTTAAGTTTATTTAAAACCTAGCGACCGAACATAACTTATTTAGACTATCAACTTAATGCGGGACAAACACGAGCTAGACTGCCGTATTTTAGTATCACGAGTTAATGACTAAAAAAACAAAACAACACAGAAAATACGAGCAGCTAGCCGAACAATTATTGCTGAAATAGCCCGAAGTGGCAAACAAAGTATGCGCAAACTTGCTTGCTGTCTTAATGGCACAAAAAGTAGTGTGCATCGCCACCTTCGAGCGCAAAAGCAACGTAACCAGCCTCCAGAGTCTTTCTTGTGGGAAACCGAAGCCGGTAGCGCCTGGTTAAGATTGCTGGTCTTTGCAGTCTTATACCTC
>CAIMEB010000128.1 GCA_903839855.1 uncultured Methylococcaceae bacterium | reverse complement strand
TAGCTCGCCTTCAGAATACCCGATCTCAATCAGAGTATTGCGAACAGCTTTGGCCGTGATATTAGTGTGTAGCAAGGTTGTTCTCAAATGGCTGTCCGATTCACTGTGTGGTTCCAGGATGCGTTCAATGTCCCTTAACAGTTGCGGATTGTCCTCTTCGACTTTTTTCTTCCCCCGGGCGGAGACATCGCTGATACAACGAATACCCGTGCGAAATTCGTTTATCCCCAACTCCACAGTATGTCGATTCCAACCTAGCACGTCCTCGGCTTTACGCGACTTACCATCCAGTAAGGTTTGCACAACATCACCCATCGCCTGACGTCGATATTCGTTGGGAATTTGTTTCACCAAGCGGGTGATCAATTCGGAAAGCTCTTCTGTAAATGGGACTGACGGGGCAATCACTTCTTTAATCTCACACATGAGTGGGAGAGATTTGGGTATACTGGAATCGACAGCTTCACTAAAATCCCGAGCTGCTGGATGAGACTGCTATGGATTAGGCTGCAAAAAGTTTAAAAACTTGAACATCGAGTATAAAAATTAATTGCACTTCGGAGTTGAATCCGCCAAACTAATTAAACATCGGCCCCGTTCAACCAAAGGTCATGTTTATTACATAAACTCCCGACATAAATAGGGCCAGTGTAATCAGTTAAAGTAAAACTTGAAATGGCAGCACTTTCTTTAGTAGGATCAAACAAATGTTCTTGCAGAAACTTATAGTTTTGATCTAATAACACATGCTTAACGATATAGTGCTCGTAACCTTTCATTTCATGAGCAGTCACTACTTTTATAGTCGCTTTATTACCGACTTTTTCCACATCAATGCTAGGTAAATGGGTAGCGGCTTTACCATTCCAGCGTCCTTGACTGTCTTTCGTGTAGTAAATATCTGCCGCACCTTTTAAGTGTTTTTCAGTCTCTGCTACCGATATTACGGGAGCAACTAAACCGGCACCCACACTTAAAGTACTTAAACGAATAAAATCTCGACGTTCCATTGCTATGCTCTCATGAATTAAAAAAACTAATTATATGCTATCTAGCCTCAGTCTACTTAATTTAGCTAACCGATCTTAGCACTTCATTGTGCTCAGACAGCAAATCTTTAACACAACACTGCGGCGTAAATCCTGATACCGCTTGCTTGCTTTAATACCACTCTGATTTGCACAAATTCTTTAGTTTTTTGCAGGCCTGTTTATATCTGTTTTAGATAGAGGCGTCCGTATCAGTAAAGATGGCTTCTATGCTAGTGGCATCTAGGATGTTATCTAACCATTGCTCAAGTTGCACAGAAGACGCTTGAGTAATGCGCTCTACCGCCCATTCAGGGAGGGTTTTAAAGCGACGTTGGATTAAGCGCTGTAAGGTATTTTGCTCGGCAGTTTGAATGCCAAGCTCCAAACCAAGCTCTTTACCCAGCTCCATGCCCTGGGTCATGCCTTTTTCCATACCTAATCTTTCTACACTGGTAACGTATCTCACTTTATCTTGCTCCTCAAGGGTTTCTATTTCTGACCACAGGTCTTTTTCTAGTTCTTTGGGTAATCGCATCATCCAATCAATCACGGCAAACAAATTGATAACCCGTTGTTTATCCCAGTTACGTTGGTATAAACTTTTGATCAGGGCAAATTTAACTTCGTAACGTTTTTGCGGATCTTTACGTGTTTGCTGAGTCAATATGTGGGTTGCGGTAACTATAGCAAATGAGTTATCCGATGTCTTTAATGTTTCTAATTGAGCGTGATAATCGGTTAATTTAGCAACCGGAAACTCAAGGATATGTTTGCACCCTAATAACTCATAGCCAAACGCAGTGGGCTTCCAGTTTTTTTGTTCATCTGCCAATACTGCAAGACTGGCAATGGGTTGTCGGTATTTATCATAAAGTCGATAGTTGTAAACAAACATGCGTTCGGCAAACTCCGCTTGCTGTGCGCCTTGCACTTCAATATGCACATAAATCCATTTATTTTCACCCGTGAGTAATTTAATCTGCACCAGTTTGTCGACAAAGCGTTTACCTAATTCGGCATCCCGCACGACGGCGCGTAATTCTTGATCTAAAAAGATCGGTTCTTCTGTCCAATCAATTTTAGAGTCTGCGTCAGGAAAATAAAATGCCATAAACTCCGGAAAGTAGTTATCAACGGCTTCTTTCCAAGGTGAATCGTATTCATCGTGTTCGGGTAGATCGGAACCAGTAGTGAGTGGATTCATAAGACATTAAAATAAGCGAGACGCAGAATAAAAGAAAGAGGTACACTAACACCTTAACATAAAAGTGCTAGTGTCTAAAAACTAAGGTACTAACCCTCCAGTTTCTGCAAGCCTGTTCATAGCAATTTTAAATAGAGGCATCCGTATCGGGTGTGATTAAAAATGGTGGGATATTACCATCTCGCCCAAACAGGTATTTTGAAAACTGCATCATCCCTTAGCTGTTTTTACAATCAATAGCTGAAGCGATTGCACCCCAGGATTTATTTATCTGAAAGTGTATAGGTACGATTATGCCTGTTTAGCGTTTAATTGATGGCTATTGTTAAATTGTCATAATAAGGACAAAGTTATAAGGGAATTTTTTGTTGGTTTCTGATCAGTATTAGAGAGTAACTATTTGTTACTATTGCTATTATCATATTAATAGAGTGTTTTTCTAAAATTGGTTTAATTATTGCTTACTAAATAAGTAACAATAATTAATAACGGAGTTTTAGCATGTCTTCTACTGTCTTATCTGAAATATTAACGGGTCTGTATGATAAAAGAGTCGTTCCCTATCTGGGACCTGGGGTTCTTTTTGATTCTACTAATAAAGTAACTGGCGCACCGATTCCAGCTGATAGCGAAAGCCTTATTCTGGCTATGAATAATGGCAAACCTATGGCCCCAAAACTGATGTATGAATTCCCCAGGGCAGCGATGAACCAGGAACTTAAGAAAGGCAGAAACTTTCTGGGTCAGTTTCTGACCAAGTTATATGGTGAAACCGAGTATACAAGAGCGGCAGTACACAACTGGGTTGCCGAGTGGAAACCCGCCTATGTCATAGACATTAATAGAGACACGCAATTACAGGACAGTTATGCTGACGAAGAGCATACCCTGATTGTTGGTGTTGCCAGAATTACGGCTAGTCAATTTCGTTTCAGAATCTATCAATATGATGGTAAGGAGTATTTTGAAATTACACAGGAGCAGGTTGATCAACGGTTGCCTATTTTATTTAAGCCGATGGGTACACCCAAGCCAGAAGCCAATTATATTGCTTCTGATGCCGATTATGTGGATTACATCACAGAACTGATGGGAGGCTTTGCTATTCCTGATTTCTTAAAGGAATACCGTAAGGGTAAGCAATATCTTTTGATTGGAGTACCTTTAAATAGAGACTCAGAGCGTATGGTGATGAGTGACATTATCTATGGCGCTGATGCCGAGAAAAAAGGCTGGGTTTTGAATAAAACCCCAACTGATAAAGAAATCCGTTATTGTAAAAAAGTGGGATTGGAAATCCTGGATCTTGATGTCCATGACTTATTAGAGGCCGTTAAATGAGTCGTGCTTGTCTTCAACAGTTAAAAAAGACTTTTGTACAGGGTATCAGGCGATACCAGAGCACGTGGTCAAGCAAAACAACTAAAGATCTTCAGATAAATAAAAACCGGACTGCAGTGGTTTCAGCTATTGTCTGTAAAAATAGCTAAAGCTATTTTGCTCCACCTTTAGCGCACAAAAACATTTTTGTGCGCTTTTCTCTTTTTCTAAATTCTCTCAGTCCTTTTTGTTACTAATAGCACAGATTATTTTCAAAATTTTGTAAGGTTTGCAACATCTGTTTGATTTTATGCATTATCAATGCTGACTGATGTTACAACTCTCTCAAAAAGTTAATAATCGAAACTTTAAAAAAATACTATAAATTCAATTGGTAAGCTCATTGTCCTATTTAATTTAACGTTAAATCTCTCCTTGTATTAATTAAAATCCAACTGTTGGCAAGTGTTTTGCTTAAACCTTATTAAAAAGGGGTTAATATGACACTATACATTGGCTGTATGATGCCTGATCGAGCACTTGATGAGTGTGCTTTAGTGAGAGCGGTTACTAAAGTGGCTATTGATCTTGCCGGTCAGAGAAAGCAAGCAATACAAAATAAGGTACCCATTATTGATATTTTATTTTTATTACCGAGTCATCAAGAAAAAGCTGACTTTACTGGATTACGTTTGCGTTCTTTCAATCGTGCTGAGCAGATTTTAAGAATTGAATCAGCGGTGCCTGAAAAGATGCTGGAATCTATTCATGCTGAGAATTATGTTTTCGCAATCCTACAGGATGCTATTGATGCGGCGGGACTCTTTTTTACCGAAGAAGCTATTTTATTTGATGTACCTGGACATTTAGCGTTAGTGGATTTTATTGTTCAAAAAAACACGATGCATTAAATGGCTCAGTAATTTTTTACTTTAATTGATTGGGAGAAACGAACAATGTTACTAGAAACGTATCAAGACAAAGGCTTATTAACGGTAACGTTGGTTAATGGTCAAACCAGTGATGCTGGTGTTTATGCTTATAGGGGGGATCTGGTTTTAAAAGAAGGGGCTTTACGTGAAGGATCAACAACCGATCGTAAGCCACCCGAAGCGTTGTTTATTCACTCTGCATTGATTGTAGCAGATGACAAGATTAAGTTCATTAATGGCTTGTTGCCTACGTTGGACTTATTACCGGTTTTCGTGGAAAAGTATAAAGCGGATATCGCCCCTGATGCCACGGCATTAGTTTATGTTGAGAATATATCAAAAGCTTTAAAAGTTGAATTGGAAGGTATTACTTACGGTTTATTACCTTTCAAGCAAGGTCTGGTGTGGAATGAATTGCTTGAAGAACTTTATATTGAAAAAAGTGAACTGAAAGGCCAATCAGCTGAAGATAAAGTCGCTATTGCTTATGCAGCAGCTAAAACTTACAAAATAAAAGCAGAATTAGTTTCTTATGAAGAAGCTGAAACATTTACCTTCGTAGTGGTAAAAGACGCGGCTGTTGGAGCCATTTAATAAAATCTCCCCTAACCCCTCTTTTTCAAAGAGGGGGACTGAATACTGATTGGTGCGGGATAATTAAGGCGAATTTCGGCAGCGTGTTGATTGCACCGAGTTGGAGATCGGCGTTCCCGGAATGTAATTGTCCCGTTTCGCTCGTTAATTTATTACTAAAGTGAACTTATGAAACTTCAGATTGAGCGTCAATACGTAGAAGCCTTGGTTGATGAGTTTCCAGCACTCTCGGCTTTAAAAGATCAGCTGCGCTTTGGTAATAAAGCGGAAATAGCCTTCAGAAAGCTCAGTCCTGCCGAGCTTTGTTTTTTAAAAGACTTATACGATAAAGCGGGTCTGGCCATGCAAGGCCACGCTGCACAGATTTCTACCCTTCAAAAAGCTATGAATGAAGATACCTTCCGGTTTTCTGAAGATGATTTAGAACAGCTATTGCCTGCTTGTGCGCGGTATTTTATTAATAACGCCATACGGGGTTGGTTGTTTCAGGCCAATGTGACTGGAAAGCCTATGGCCTATCTATTAACTCGTTTAGATTTTACCCCATCAGGTGAAGAGGAAGCCGGGCGCATTACCCTTGAAATAAAAGCCAATACAAAAGGTAAAATAGCAGTTTCAACGGTTACCATCCGGTCACGGGATATTGCAGATAAAACCCTGACCGAGATCTTTGCTGCCAAGGGTTATCTTAGAGAAACCCCCGAGTTAATAGCGGCGTATGATCGTTCTGCTGAACGCTATTTTGAGTGGTGCGGTCAATCGGGTGCGCAGTTTTCAGGCAAGGGAACGGGGTATTTTGCGGAAGATCCTACGGCGACGCATCGTAATACCGATTGGGCGCGTAAAGATGTCGTTATCCTGTCTTCTCAGGGTGGAACAGCTCGACTGGTATGTGATGAAACTATCCTCAGCGAGCGTAGCCTATCCGTCGATGTCACTGGCGATATTCTAGCGAAATACTTACGTAAAGCCGCAAAAAGCAATCGTTACAATCTGCAAGTCGAACATGAAATTGAAGCGTCTCACACCGAGATTCCTAAAGGCCTGTTTACTGATTTACCGGTACACGGCTATCTATTGATGTTTCATTTAGAGCTGCATCATCATTTATGGGTGCATGTAAATGATATAGAACCTTATCGTTATCAGCCGGAACTCAAAGAAAAGTTAATTCTTCGAGAAGAACAAATTGACTTGATCGATATCCTCACGGCTGAAATGGACGTGTTAATGGATGATATTGTAGAAGGTAAGTCAGGCGGCACGACAGTGCTGTGTGCGGGACCTGCCGGTGTGGGTAAAACCCTGACTGCCGAAGTGTATTCAGAAATTATCAAGCGGCCTCTTTATCGTGTGCATTCTGGGCAACTAGGACTTAATGTCAACGAAATGGAAAAGGCTTTAAAAGACGTACTCACCCGGGCACAACGTTGGGGGGCGGTGATGTTGATTGATGAAGCGGATGTCTATATCAAACGTCGTGATAATAACATTGCCATGAATGCTGTCGTCGGGGTGTTTTTAAGGGTGCTGGAGTATTTTAATGGCTTGTTATTTTTAACGACTAACCGGGTGGATGATATTGATGAAGCGATTGTATCGCGTTGCATTGCCTTAATTAAATATTATCCACCGGATCAAGAGGCACGTCGGCAGATTTGGCAGGTGATGATTCAGCAATTCGACATAGCGATTGAACCGACTTTGGTTGAACAATTAATTGATATTTTTCCTGATGCAACGGGACGTGATATTAAAGGTTTGTCCAAGTTGGTTGCCAAGTTTTGTCAGCATAAACAAGTAGCGCCGACTTTGGATGTCTTTAAACGCTGTTCAATATTCAGAGGGATGGATTTAGTTTAAGGCTTTGCCGAATTTGACATTTTTAATGTTGTAGTATTTATAGATTAATTCTTCATTTTTGTTATTCCCTTGGGTTGGGTAACTATGGCGTTCTATTTTATCGGATAGAACGCTTTTTTTTTGCCCGTAACATTGGAGGACTCAATCTTTACAGTGATTTCGAATTATTTATTATGGAATTCTCTGAATCACTGCAATTTTAATTGACGGTTCCATAAGTCTGCTTTACTATCCCGCGCCAAGCCCCTCACTTTTTGTTATTACAAAGATACTGCGCTGTGTTTTTTACCTGATTTTTTAAACCAACGTTTTAAGATTCAATAAATTACATGAGTAATGAGTGAACGATAGATAAGTGCCCAAGCTTTTGGGATACGGGGCTGAATAGCGACTATTTCCAATAGCTTTAAAAATCTTCATTATAGAAGCTAAAAAGCCTTTTGTAAAGCAGTAGCAGTAAGCAGTGATGATTTAATCAGTTTCACATTCAATTCAAACTTAGACTAATGGTAACAGAATGGCAACAATCACAGGTAACAACAGCAATAACAACTTGTTGGGCACAGCAGGTGCAGACTTAATTTTCGGGTTAGACGGCAATGACACACTGGATGGCGCAGGCGGTGCAGATGTGCTGATTGGTGGTCTTGGTAATGAC
>CAIMEB010000127.1 GCA_903839855.1 uncultured Methylococcaceae bacterium | reverse complement strand
TTAGCTAATGGCATGGATATAAACCTTCATTGTACAATGAACTGAAGGTTTGTGTTCATTTGTACATCGAAAGAAACCCGTTTTCATGACGTTATAAAGCCAAGAATTGCATAAAGTGTAAACCGGTAAATGAAGGATGCCAAAATAAGCAATGTTTATTTAAGAAGATTAAAAAACAGTGCTGTAAAAGGGATCGTTTTAGCTAATTTAGGCGGTTGATATGACCGTTAAACGGGTTACTACGACATGTATACCGGTTGATGTGTCACAAATACCCGTTGTCATCTACAAGATGGTTAATTTTCCTTGAACAGTTACTGAAATAAAAGATTTAAATTGCAAGATATTTTTTAATGAGTCATTATTTGGGAAATAGTTATGGGATTAAAATCCAGAATACAAAACTTGGGGCTGTATCACGCTGTTCCTATTCAAGAGGAGGTGGTAAAGACCACTCAACAGCCTGTAAAATTTGAAGAAGTACGCTCTACACTGCAATTAAAGATACTTTCCGATGTGGAGTTAGATTTTAAACAAAGTCTTCATGCAAAACTGTTGGATACTCTGGATTTATCACTCATTAGCAGCATAGAAGAAAAAGAAGCCCGTAAGCAGATTCAGCTCGTGTTACAAGGGCTGATTGATGCTCAATCCCTCCCTCTTAATACCCTAACCCGACTGCAAATAATTAAAGAAATTGAAGATGATGTACTCGGTCTAGGGCCTTTAGAAGCCTTGCTTTATGATCCGACCATTAGTGATATTTTGGTTAACGGGTTTAATAAAGTTTACGTTGAACGTTTTGGCAAGTTAGAGTTAACGCCTATTAGATTTAATGATAATAATCACTTAAAAAAAATTATTGATCGTATTGTCACAGGCGTAGGGCGGCGTATTGATGAATCATCACCTATGGTTGATGCCCGATTAAAGGATGGTTCCAGGGTTAATGCGATTATTCCTCCCTTAGCCATTGATGGCCCCTCATTATCGATAAGACGGTTTATGACCGACAAGATGACGCTGGATGATCTGGTTGCTAAGGATGAGTTAACGGATTATATGGCCGAGTTTCTGAAAGGAGTCGCTAGATCAAAATTAAATATATTAATTTCTGGTGGTACTGGCTCCGGTAAAACTACTTTATTAAATGCTATTTCAAACTATATTCCTAATAGTGAAAGAATCATTACCTTAGAAGATTCTGCTGAATTACAACTTCAGTTACCGCATGTTTTACGACTGGAAACACGACCTGCCAACATTGAAGGTAAGGGCGAGATTACTTTACGGGATTTAGTACGTAATGCACTAAGAATGCGACCCGATCGAATCATCGTCGGCGAAGTAAGAAGTGGTGAAGCTTTTGATATGTTACAAGCGATGAATACCGGTCACGAAGGCTCCTTGGCGACAATTCATGGTAATAATCCACGGGATGTGTTATTTCGACTCGAGTATATGATCTCCATGGCCGGTTTGGATATGCCAGTAAAAGCGATGAGGGCTCAAATTGCTTCGGCGATTCATTTGGTCATCCAGCTTAGTCGCTTAGAGGATGGTTCCAGACGTATTGTTAGTATTCAGGAGATAGAAGGCATGGAGGGCGATATTATTAGTACCTCCGAAATATTTAAATATACCCGGATAGGCGTTAATGAGGCGGGTGTTGTTTTGGGGCATTATTCCGCAACGGGTCTTGTTCCCAAGCATGTATCGGATATGAAAAAAAGGGGTATAAAAATAGATATGAGTATTTTCAACCATCCTCATCATCAACAAGGCGATTAGTAAAATGGATATTAATATGGTTGGGGTCTTGGTTGGCGTTGCTTTTGTCGCATTGTTTTTTGCCTCAGAGTTAATCGTTATATCGTCTATGGGTACTCGACCCGTCGATCGGAAGAAATTAAAACAACGCTCTTCAGATATTCTTCTAGCGCATGGCGATGAAGGTATTTCCATCGTTAAACAACATTATTTTGAGCACTTAGGGACGCTTGAAAAGTTGTTTGAGAAGCTGTTTTTTATTAAGGCGTTACAAAAACTCCTTGAACAAGCTGGAAAAAAGCAAATAGCTTATCGTGTTACTTTATTCATCCTGTTTTTTATGATGTGTGTGGGGTTAATAACCTGGTGGTATGTTAATCATCTGGGTTGGGTATTGCTGAGTATTGTTGTTGCATTCTCTTTACCTTTATGGTGGTTAAGAAAATTAAGAACCAGGCGACTGGATAAATTTGAAGAGCAGTTGCCAGATGCCTTGCAAATGATGTCCAGGTCATTGCGCACGGGGTATTCGTTTTTAGAAAGTATGAACGTGGTCGCGACAGAAATGACCGTGCCTATCAGTCAGGAATTTGCCATGACGGTTGAAGAGATAAAATACGGTCGGGATGTCGAAGTAGCCTTTGTGCTCATGATAGAGCGGATTCCCAGTTTTAGTTTAATTGCTATGACGACGGCTATTAATATTCAAAAAGAAACCGGTGGTAATCTTTCAGAGGTTTTGTTAAAAATCAGTGCTGTGTTAAATAACCGCTTTAAACTACATCGTCGGATTAAAACCTTGTCAGCCGATGGTACGATGTCTGCGTGGGTATTAATTTGCTTACCGTTTGCTTTATTTTTAGCACTTAATGTGTTGAATCCAGAGTACTTTGTTCCCCTGTATAAGTCATCAGAAAAAACGACTGTTTTAGCTGTTTTCCTAGGTCTGGAGTTTGTCGCTATGATCTGGATAAGCTTCATTATTAATATTGATATCTGAGGGTAATAACATGAGCTATTTTTTGCAACTATTGAACGGGGGGGTACTAGGGCAACAGACTAGTCAATGGATAGTTTTGGTCGCGGTGTTTGTGGCCTTCTTAATGCTGGTACTCGCCATAGCGTCATTGTTTGAGGATTTCTTTAATCCGTTGCGGAATCGACTTAATACGGTCACTAAAGTGGCTGTGTTATCGGCATCGGAGCCTTCTGGCTTAACAGAGCAGCTTCGTAAACGTCATATTTTATTTATGCCGCTTAATAAAGCGTTATTACAACGAACCACAACCCGTTTGCACTATGCGGGTTTTCATTCAGGCAATAGTTTGTTGGTCTACTATGGGTTAAAAATGTCGCTTACGCTTTTGTTGCCCATTATAGTCCTGACGGCCTTATATTTTATCACAGGGATGAAGACTCTTGATTTTTTTAGTGGGGGAGTAGTGGCTTTGTGTGTAGGTTATCTGGCACCCAGTTTTGTTTTGGACTGGTTGGTTTCTAAACGACAAAAAATATTACATCGGTCTTTTCCCGACGCGCTGGACATGATCGTGATTTGTTGTGAAGTGGGTTTAAGTTTAGATGCCGCACTCCAAAAAGTATCAACAGAATTTGTCATAAACCATCCTGAATTAGCGGCTGAACTTAACCTGGTTATTGCTGAAACCCGGTTGGGTGTTGATAGAGTGGTAGCGTTAAAACGGATAGTGGAGAGAACCGGTGTAGACAGTATTCGTGGCTTAGTAGCAACCTTGGCGCAAAGCATGCAATATGGAACCAGTATCGGTGATGCGATGAGATTGTATGCAGAGGATCTAAGAGATATACTTCACGCGGGCATAGATGCGGATTTTGTAAAAAGCTGAAACTTTGGATTCAAAAGCGTTTTCACCTGATCCTTATAAGTCGATTTCACCTTGTTGAG
>CAIMEB010000126.1 GCA_903839855.1 uncultured Methylococcaceae bacterium | reverse complement strand
TGGTGCTGCGTTTACTAGTGCTGACGTGACCGCTGCACCGTCTTCTGCTTCTGCGATTACTACTGCTGCCGTGACCGCTGCACCGACTTCTGCTGCTGCGATTACTACTGCTGCCGTGACCGCTGCACCGACTTCTGCTGCTGGAAGTATTGCGACAGCAGCGTCAACTGCTGCTCCCAATGCTGCAGGAGCCATTATTGCTGCCGCAAGTGCTGTAGTTCCAACTTTAACTACTACAATCGCTAACGACGTACTTACTAATCAAGCAGCAGCAACTCAAGCAGCAGCAACTACTCCACCTACAACTGCACCAAGTAGTGAAAATACAGTTGCTGCTGTTGCTCAAACAGCCGCTATTATTAATCAAGTTACTAACACTCCTGAAGTAAAAGCTGCTGTATTAAAAGTTGCGACAGAAGCTGCAAAGACCACATGCGAAAACAGTACTACAGATCCAAGTTGTTTTAGCAAAGAATTGGCTAAACAAGAAAAAGCAATACAAACTACGCTGGTAACGACTAATACTTCAGATCCAGGAGCAGTATCAACCGCTATTGATAATCAAAAAGCAGCAAGCCCGAATTAATTAGCATAGGATCAATATCATGAAACTAAAATATCTCAAAAGCAATAGTTTTACGCTGCTACTGACGGGTTTATTGAGCTGTGGAACTGCAGCCGCTGCCACCTACGACAATACAGATCCTGAAGCTAAGGAAAGAAGTCGTAGTGATTATGCGCAACAAGGCATCCGTACCGGCAGCTTTACTATCATGCCGAAACTTGAATTGAACAATGATTATGTCTCCAATATTTATTATAGACAGAGTAAAGTGGATGATAGTTATATTGCTCACTGGAAGCCTGGTTTTACCGTAAGCTCAAACTGGAATCGGCACGCACTTAACTTTCTGCTGGATACCGACATTGCACAATACACAAACTGGGCAAGCCGTAACGATTATCAAAATGTAAAAACCGAATTAAACGGGCGTGTTGATGTAATGAGAGACAGTCACTTTGACACCAGCTTTGGTTACAATTATTTAACAGAACGCAGAGGTTCACCGGATCAGATCTCAGCATTAACTCCTACCATCTATGACACTAAAGTCATTGGTGGATTTTATAGTCACACCATAAACAGGATAACCCTTAAGACAGGTGTTAACGCGACCCGTTGGGATTACGACAATGTAAAGACTGGGGATACCATTGAATCTGGTATACCTATTTTAGGCACCACATTACAAATGTCTACTCGTAACCATTGGTTATATAAACCAGAAATTAGGCTAGGCTATTTGATTCAACCGGGATACGAAGCCTATTTGAAGTATCAGTATACCAATGCAAGCTATGATACATTAACGGCTGTCAATGGTAATGCAAATAACGGTGCCTATAACCGTAATTCAACGGGTTATAATGCCTTGACAGGTTTCGCATTTGATCTCACTGGACTGATTACCGGCGATGTTTCTATCGGTTATATCGATCGTACTTATACCGATAATCGCTTACACCAGGTTTCTGGGGTTAATGGATTTTTCGATTTAAAGTGGCGCCCCACCCCTTTAACAACCGTTGTTGGTAGTGTGTTTCGTAATATCAACGAAACCACTCAGGCAGGGGTATCGGGGATTTTTGCTACCGGTGTCAGTTTAAATGCAGAACATGAATTGCTGCGCAATGTCAATATTCATGCGGGTGCTGACTTCACCAATAATGATTACAATAGTTATAGAACTGTTGACCCCACCACCCCCGGAGCGCAGAATTTTAAACGTAATGACAATATGTACGGCGCTAATGTAGGGGCAAAATACCTCTTTAACCGTTACCTCTCGACCGACCTGTCTTATACCTATCAAAACCGGGATTCTAACTATGCCAATTCCAACTATGAAGTTAATCAGGTCATGTTAAACATAAAAGGCCAGTATTGATATCCTCTCGAAATAACTTGTTGACACTCAATAAACAATCTGTTTTATGAAAAAAATGAACAAAAGTAGCCTAAAAAGCATTTTATATCTATTGTTAGCAAGTAGTTTGTGGAACGCAGCCTTTCCTGTAAAGGCTGCTGACGAGCCGACACTCAAAAATCAAACGGCTAATGCGTATGATAATGAGGAGTACAAACTCGGTTCAGGTGATCAAATCAGAATTACTGTGTTTAATCAGGAGCAATTGTCAGGTGAATACACAATTAACGGGGGGGGGCAAATTGCCCTTCCTCTTATTGGCGATATTTACGCTAAAGACTTAACCGTAAAGCAAGTCGAACAAGCGATTGCCAATAAGTTGAAACCTGATTATTTGCTCAACCCCAAAGTCAACGTGCAAGTTTTAAACTATCGGCCTTTTTATATTCTGGGCGAAGTTAAAGCGCCCCAGTCCTATCCTTATGTCGATGGCATGACTTATCGAAATGCAGTAGCGATAGCGGGTGGCTTTACCTATCGTGCAAAAGAAGATCATGTCATGGTTATTCGTATGAAAGACCCTAAAAAAGAGGAAATAAAACTCGACATGGATGAAAAAGTAATGCCCGGTGACATCATTCACGTTGAAGAACGCTTTTTTTAGTTAAGCCACAGTGCATTAAGTGTCCATCCATTAAGTCTCATTCCGCCCTAATTAACAACGAGAAAACCGTGTACGAGTCTACAGATAAATCCCAATTCACTGATGAAGCCCAGCAAACTGATAACTCCGAACTCTCTTTAAGCGCTATTCTTAGCGTTATTGGCTTAAGGAGAAAATTGATCATCAGCGTTACTTTATTAATCAGTTCGTTAGCAGTTTTATACATTTATCAATTAGTGCCTCGCTACACGGCAACAAGCCAATTGTTAATCGGTATTAATGCAGCCAAAGTAGTTGATATTGAAGAAGTTATATCAGGAGGAATGAAAGGCGATACTGCAGTAATTGGCGAGATGGAAGTCATCAAGTCCCGTGAGCTAGCGCATAAAATTATTGCGCATTTGCATTTAGATCAATATGAAGAGTTTAACCCAAAACCCAAAGAACCCGGCTTTCTTTCACAATTCAATCCCAAAAACTGGATACCAGATACCTGGAAAGAAAGCATGGGGACACAAGCCATTGACACAAGCACCGAAGCAGAAAAACAGGAAGCCCATTTAACTAATCTGACCAATGCTTTTTTAGGTAAAATTACTGTTTCACAAGTTAAACGTTCTCAGGTGATCAACATTGCGGTAGAAGCCAATGACCCAAAACTGGCTGCTAAAATAGCCAATGAAGTGGCTGATCAATATATTGTTGGGCAATTACAGGCTAAGTTTGATGCCACTAAAAAAGCCACTGACTGGCTGAATGATCAACTGGGTGATCTAAAACAGAAACTGGAAAATTCAGAACGTGCCGTAGAAAACTATCGAAAAAGCCATAATCTGGTTGAGATCAGTAAGGGTACTGGCGTCACTCAACAACAACTTTCAGAAATTAATAGCCAATTAATTACCGCAAGAGCGCAACGCGCTGAAGCAGAAGCCAAGTATCAGCAGGTTGAAGCCATTAGCCGGAGCGGACAAGATATTGATAGCGTAGCCGAAGTATTAAACTCCGGTTTGATTTCATCACTACGCAGTCAAGAGGCAGAAGTACAGCGCCGATATTCTGAAATGCTGGTCGAGTATGGCGCACGACATCCAAAAATGATTCAGATGCAAGCAGAATTGACCGATATTAAAGATAAAATCGGCACTGAGGTTAAAAAAATTGCAGCGGGTTTACGGCATAGTCTGGATGTTGCCCGTGCAAGAGAAGGCTCACTCGCCTCCAGTCTTAATCAGATGGAATCCAAAACAGCGGGCAATAGTCAGGCAGAGGTCGATTTACGTGCTTTAGAACGTGAAGCCACTGCGAATAAAGTACTCTTTGAAACTTTTTTAGGTCGCTTTAAAGAGACCGCCTCAACCCAAGGTATTGAACAAGCCGATGCGCGGGTTATTTCTTTTGCCGAAGTGCCTTTAGATGCTTCTTTTCCCAAGAAAAACCTAATGATTACAGTGAGCGTTATAGGAGCATTGTTTTTTGCCTTGTTTCTGGCGTTTATTATCGAAATGCTTAACCCCGGCGTACGCTCTCCTGAACAAGTGTCTCAACTGTTTAATCTGACCACACTGGGTATCATACCTAAAGCCACTAATATAAAAATCCCGGTACTACAATATTTATTAGAAAAGCCGCAATCGTCCTTGGTAGAGGCGCTTAACACCTTACGTATTTCATTATCCTTACTCAACCCGGACTCCGATGTAAAATGTGTTTTAATCTCTTCTGCAGTCCCCGGTGAAGGAAAATCAACCTTAGCCAGTTTATTGGCTCGACACTCTGCAGCGGCCGGCAAAAAAGTGGTCTTGGTTGATGCAGACTTACGGCGTCCAACTATTGGAAGAATGTTCGATGTTGATAAAAAAGCACTGGGCTTAACCGATTTATTAATGAATCACAGTCAGAGTGTCGAGGATGTCCTGGTTAATGACACCGCCACAGGGCTGAAACTGTTAACGCGAGGTCATGCAGCTTTTATTAATCCCAGTGATTTGTTCGCCTCTCAACGGATGAAAGCACTCATAGAGCAACTCAAAGAACAATTTGATCTGGTGATTATCGACTCAGCGCCGATTATGGCAGTACCCGACAGTCGGATTTTAGCCGGTTTAGCCGATAAAACACTGTTTGTAATCAATTGGGATGCAACCCCTAAAAAGGTTGTCGCCAGCGCTATACATATTTTAAATAAAGACAGTCACAATAATGTGGCCGGTATCGTCCTACAAAAAGTTAATTTAGAACAGTATGGTCGTTATGGCTATGGTGAATCCGGTTATTATTACTCTTATTATCGATACAAACAGTATTATACCAGCTAAGGAACTCAATGAAGCGGGGTACGGTTTCTTATAGACAGCGTGTAGTTGCTATCGCAGCATTAATAGTGTGTAGCGGAGTATTAGCACTGGCTGTGCCACGTCTTCTATCGAGTTGTTATGCACTCTATCCAGAAGTTGCATACAAAAAAAGTCTAGAGAAGACTCTGACAACAGACATTTACGAAAGATGTATTAGCGATTTAACACTGTCTTTATCCTGGCACCAAAATGCTTATGATTGGCAAAAACAAGCTTATTTTTATCTAAAACTGTTTAGCTTACAACCTTTTCAGGCAGACGAAAAGAAACGTGAACTGCTTAAAAATGCACAAAAAGCTATTAATAAAAGCTTGGTTCTATCCCCTATTGATCCGTTCGGCTGGTTTCATTTAGCCACCGTAAACAGGTTGTTGCAAGCACCTGCTGCACAAGTGATAGATGATTTGCGCTTATCGCTTTACTCGGGACGAGTCGAACCCGAATTAGTCATGGAGCGTTTAGCGTTTAGTCATCGCTATTATCTTGATTTTAATGCAGATATGCAGCAGCAATGGCAAAAACAATTATTACTCGCCTGGAATTTTAAAGGCCCAGAACTTATCAGGTTTGTAATACAACGTCCAGAAAGTAAACAACTTGCATTACAAGCTTTTGTTTATTCACCCGATGAAGCAGATAAATTTTTACACGCCCTTGAAATCGCTCTTAAAAAATATCTTTAAAAAAAAATCAGTCTCCCCACTGATGTCGCCTTGCTTACCTGACAATCATCGATTGTATTGTATTGGTGATATTCATGGACGACTGGACTTATTACGCACTGTCCATCAAAAAATTGCAGACGATGTTATAGGTTTTGATGGGCACAAAACAATTGTCTATTTAGGTGATTATATTGATAGAGGCATGGAGTCAAAAGAAACACTTGAGTTCTTATTAACTGACCACTTCCCGGACTTTAAAAAAGTATTTTTACTGGGTAACCATGAACAGGTCTTATTGCAGTTCGTCTTAAATAATGATACCAGTATTGCCAACACCTGGTTCCAATTTGGCGGCCTGTCGACTTTAATAAGCTACGGTGTTGGAATACGGGGTATTCCTACTCTAAAAGAGATTCCGCGAATTCACGCCGATTTAATAGAAAAACTGCCTGCAACGCATTTAACCTTTTTACAAAACTTAACTCTAAGTTACGAGTTAGGTGATTATTTTTTCGTACATGCCGGCGTTAAACCCAAAGTCAAACTTAATGATCAACAGGCAGAAGATTTACTTTGGATACGTGAAGAGTTTTTAAACAGCTCGTTATTTCATGGAAAAATGATCATTCATGGACACACCGTCACAGCCGAGCCTGTCTGTTTGCCTAACCGCATGGGTATTGATACCGGTGCCTATAGCACTGGCAGATTAACGTGTGCCGTATTTGAGAAAACACATTTTAAATTTTTATAGGGATCCTGACTATGCCAATTATCCTGTTTTTGACGACATTAATACTGACTCTTATTTTTATACGTGTATTATGTCCCTATGCTATTAAGGTCGGTTTTTTTGATCGTCCCGGCGAACGAAAACAACACGAAGATCCGACCCCTCCAATAGGAGGATTAGCGATATTTTTAGGCACTCTAATCACCTTCTTAGTCTACGGCATTCAACTCCCTCACAGTCGCGCCTTAGTCCTAGCCATTACCTTATTAGTCATCGTTGGTGCAATCGATGACCACCGTACCCTCAGTGTCAGGTTCAGATTAGGTGCACAAATTTGTGCCGGTTTGATTATGACAGAGTTTGCCGATATAAAAATAACCGATCTCGGCGATCTGTTTGGTCATGGCATCATACATCTGGGGGTATTTTCTGTCCCATTGACGATATTTGCAGTCGTTGGTGGCATTAATGCCTTTAATATGATAGATGGTATTGATGGTCTTTCGAGCAGCTCGGCGATGCTTTCGCTGACCCTCGTTGCGATCCTGGCGGCACTGTTTAATAATCCGGTTATTTTAATGATCTGCCTCATTTTTATGGGTGCAATCGTGGCTTTTTTAATGTTTAATTTACGGGTGCTTGGGCGTAAAAAAGCCTCTATATTTTTAGGTGACTCAGGAAGTACTTTATTGGGTTATGTGATTTGCTGGTTGGTTATTTCAGGCTCGCAAGGTGTAGATCGTATTATGCACCCTATTCTCGTGCTATGGATTATCGCTCTGCCATTATTTGATTCAATTTGCATTATGATGCGGCGCATTAGCAAAGGAAAATCACCTTTTGCACCTGACCGTGAGCATTTACACCATGTCTTACCCATGAAAGGTTATAGTGTAAACCAGACCTTAGTCATCATTTTAGGTATATCACTGTTATTGGCTGGCTCTGCAATCATCGCCAGTTTATATTTTGCTATCGGTGATACTATTTTGTTTATTGCCTTTCTTATCTTCTTTGCATTATTTTATTTTTTCATGCATACCACCCTCAGAGAAGATTAAGTACGCCATAAAGAAAACTGAAATATGAAAAATATTTTAATTTTAATTCGTCCCCATCAGTACGTTAAGAACTTCTTTATATTCTTACCGCTGTTCTTTGCAGGACAACTAGTCAACGCTAATCTGGCTATCAATGCTCTATTGGCTTTTATAGCGTTCTCATGCTCCGCCAGTGCCATTTATGTCCTGAATGACTATCATGATATTGCTGAAGACCGACTCCATCCGAAAAAGAAGAATCGACCATTAGCCGCTGGCGTTATCTCAAAAAAAACAGCTATTCTGTTAATGCTACTCTTGGCAGCCAGTGGTATTTATTTAATGGTTACGATCTCGATACAGGCAGCAGCCATTTTATCGGGTTACATTTTGTTAAACATAGCTTACAGTTTTTATCTTAAACATATTGCTATCCTGGATATCACTATTATTGCCACTGGCTTTGTGTTGAGGCTCTTTGTAGGTGCCACTGCCACCGGTATTTATTTATCAATGTGGATTGTCATTATGACGTTCCTGTTAGCTCTGTTTCTTGCCTTGGCAAAACGCCGTGATGATGTGTTGCTGTTTCTGGATACCGGTAAAAAAATGCGCAAGGTCATTGATGGGTATAATATTCAGTTTATTGATAGCGCCATGATGATTATGGCCTCGGTTGTTATCGTGGCCTATATCAGTTATGCTACCTCACCTGAAGTGGTTCAGAGATTGCATAATGAACACCTCTATTTAACTGCACTATTCGTTATTGTTGGCGTCATGCGTTACATGCAAATCTCATTTGTACAACAGGACAGTGGTTCACCGACCAAAATTGTACTTAGAGATATTTTTATACAATTGACCTTGGTATCCTGGGTAGTCACATTTGCCTGGATACTGTACTCATGATCGCCCTCAAATACAGCCTGTTTGCACTCATTGCCACCGGCTTTAATTTATTATTTCAATATCTGAGTTTATTGGTTTATGCAGATATGGGGAGCCTTTATTTGGCTATGTTTTTAGGAACCTTCGTTGGCTTAGTCTGTAAATATAGTCTGGATAAGAAATTTATTTTTTATCACACGCCTAAAAGTAAAACACATGACCTAAAAAAATTTATCGCCTATACGGTTACCGGTATCTTTACTACGGTCATTTTTTGGGGAACAGAAATTGAATTCAATATCTACTTCAAAGATGAAGACGCTAAATATATCGGCGCAGTCATTGGCTTAAGCATTGGCTATATCATGAAATATTTTTTAGACAAGCAATTTGTATTCAAACGGGTTCCTCAATGAATCTGACTAGCTGGGGCAATTACCCACTGATCGAAAACAAGGCTCACCCATTTACGCAGGTAAAAGACCTTGAAGATATCCTGGCTCATCATGAAGATTTAATTCCTTATGGCAATGGTCGCAGTTATGGTGACTCGGCCTTAAGTAAACATATTATTCAGGTAAAGCCTCACAATCTGTTTTTAGACTTTAACGAAACAACCGGTCAACTTCATGTGCAGGCCGGTATATTATTGTCCGAGGTACTTGAAGTTTTTGTGCCCCGTGGCTGGTTTTTAAAAATCACTCCGGGTACAAAACTCATTACGGTCGGGGGTGCAATAGCCAGTGACGTACACGGTAAAAATCATCATAACGCCGGCTGCTTTAGTGAATGTGTGGCGTTTTTTAACTTAATGTTGCCCAGTGGCGATATTGTAACCTGTAGCCACACGGAAAATACTGAGTTATTTAAAGCGACTTGCGGCGGTATGGGTCTAACGGGTGTCATTTTAGATGCCAGTATTTCGTTAAAGCGTATCAACTCTCGGTACATCAAGCAAACCACTATTAAAACTAAAAACCTTAAAGAAACCTTTGCAGCTTTTGAACGCTATCAAAGTGAACCTTACTCGGTGGCCTGGATAGACTGTCTGGCTAAAGGCAAAGGTCTAGGGAAATGCCTGTTAATGGTCGGTGACTTTCAAGCAGATGGTGACTTAAATTATCATCCCAAAAGCAATTTAAATATTCCCTTCAACTTTCCCGGTTTCGTATTAAGTAAACTAACCGTCAAGCTATTTAACTGGCTTTATTATGGTAAAGTCTTTAAAAAAATATCGCAGCAACAAGTCGATATCGATACTTTTTTTTATCCCCTGGACGCAATCGGTCACTGGAATAGAATTTACGGTAAAAAGGGCTTTACCCAATATCAGATTATTTTGCCGAAAGAAACCAGCTACGAAGGCTTGGAAGCTATACTTAGCACTATTTCAAAATCCGCTAAAGGATCGTTTTTAGCGGTATTAAAACTGTATGGTAAGGCCAATAACAACTACCTCTCCTTCCCCATCGAAGGCTATAGTCTGGCCTTGGACTTTAAGATTGAAAAAGGTCTGTTTGAGCTATTGGATCAGTTAGATCAACGGGTTATCAAGTATGGGGGACGTATCTATCTTGCAAAAGATGCGCGGGTCAGTCAAGCTGTTTTTGAACAAGGCTACCCACAAGCAGAAACTTTTAGAGCACTCAGACGACAATACCAGATGCACGAAAAATTCAATTCATTGCAATCAACCCGACTCGGACTATAACATGAGCTATGTATTAATCATTGGTGCAAAGAGTGACATTGCTCAGGCCATTGCGAAAAAGTATGCTGAAAATAACTATGATCTATATTTAGCCGCCCGACAAGTCAACGAGCTAAATATCTTTGCAAAAGACTTAGCGATTAGAAGCAAGCAAACCGTTCAGTGTGTTGAACTGGATATTTTAGACACCGCATCTCATCATACTTTTTATCATGCCTTACCCGAAAAACCCGAAGGTGTTATTACAGCCGTGGGTTATTTAGGGTCTCAAGACTTAGCACAAACTGATTTTAAGGAAACACACAAAATCATCGATACCAATTACACGGGGGTAGTCAGTTTATTGAATATAATCGCAGAGGATTTTGAACAGAGACACTCAGGTTTTATTGTGGGCATTAGCTCCGTCGCTGGTGATAGAGGACGTAAAAGTAATTATATTTACGGCTCTGCCAAAGCCGCCTTAAGTGCTTACCTATCCGGTTTACGGAACAGACTTTATAGTTCAGGCGTACAGGTGTTAACAGTCAAACCGGGTTTTGTGGCGACCAAAATGACGGCTGGCATGGCTTTATCCCCCAGGCTCACTGCCCAACCTGAGGCCGTAGCAAATGCTATTTATAAAGCCCAACAGAAAAAGAACAATGTGCTTTATACCAAAGGGCTATGGAAATGGATCATGTTGATTATAAAACATATTCCTGAAGGGTTGTTTAAGAAGCTGAGTATTTGATAGCCTATGAAAATAGCCTTCTTTGATTTCGATGGAACAATCACCACCCAAGACAGTCTTCCCGATTTTATTCAATTCGCGGTCGGTAAGCCCAAATACTATTGGGGCTTGTGTCTATTAAGCCCCATGCTACTGGCTTATGTGTTAAAGCTGTTGCCTAATCATCTGGCAAAAGAAAAAATGCTGGAGTACTTTTTTAAAGGCTGGTCAGGAAATACGTTCCAGGCTATCGCCGATGACTATGCAAGCAAGCAAATTGGTAGAATTGTAAGACAAAAAGCCTTAGAAAAACTTCACTGGCATCAAGCTCAAGGTCATGAAGTAGTTATTGTCTCGGCCTCGATGACTAACTGGTTAAAGGGCTGGTGTGCCGACAAAAACATAGCACTGATCTCGACTCAACTTGAAATTAAGGATGGAAAACTAACGGGAAAATTTGCGACAAAAAACTGTCATGGTAAAGAAAAAGTCAATCGGATTAAAGCGCAATACCGATTACAAGACTACAGCTATATCTATGCGTACGGTGACAGTTCGGGTGATAAAGAGATGCTGGCACTGGCTAATGAGGCTTTTTATAAACCTTTTTTATAAACCTTTTTTATAAGCCTTTTTATAAACTATTTTTATAAACTATTTTTATAACCCATTATAAAATAAAGCCTTACCATCATGATTGAGATATTCGATAAAACTACTCCCAATTGGTACGTAATCCACACCAAACCTAAAGAGGAACAACGTGCTCTTCGTAATCTGAAACAACAGGGCTACGAATGCTATTTGCCAGTGCTGACCGTTGAAAAACTACGCAGAGGCACCATAAAGGTGATAGAAGAACCCCTTTTCTCACGCTATTTATTTATTCATCTTGATTCAAGTGAGTTCGGTAAGAGTTGGGCGCCGATTCGCTCAACGCTAGGAGTTAGTCGCCTGGTGGTGTTTGGGAACGAACCCGCTAAGGTAGATGAACAACTGATTGAAACCCTACGCGCCCAAAAAGAGCATTTATCCAAGCAGCCCCAAAGCCTGTTTACAAAAGACGAGCGCCTTGTCATTACCGACGGCCCCTTTATCGGACTTGAAGCCATTTACCAGATGCATGACGGAGAAAGCCGCGCCATGGTTTTAATTAACCTGCTAAACAAAACCGTAAAACTTAAAATAGCCCCAGACAAGTTACGTAAAGCAACCGGATAAGTCAGTAGTTACCCACTTCTTTTGGGTAGGTAAAGCATTAACCTGAGTATGGCTATCAAATAATCAATATGGTTACTGGTGCACCAAAGTCGCTGGTGCCGGCTGAGGATACATAAGCGACACGGACGGTAATGTACAAACCAGGCGTTAAGCCCTCTATGACACACTTAGATTGAGTAGTGGTTTTAAAGGGTACCCAGTCTGTTTCTGCGATGGGGAGTACACCCATGTAGATCTGCCAGATATAGGCGACTACTTTATCAATTCTAGCCGAATCAAATTCAAGACAACCACTGTGCTCGGTATAATTTATCGCCAATACAGCTTTTACATGTGGGACGGGTTGCCTTAAAACATTAAAACCACTGCTTCGAAGAATAGCCTCATTACCATTTGCGACGCTATTGACAAACGCATTCAGCGTGGTAAACATCGTATTAATTATTAGCTCATGCTCACGCATAATGGCCTTAGCGGTACGACTGCCATCATGCGTATTTAAAATAGAGACCTCAAAAGCATCTATAGCCGCATTAACCTCATCTAAAGGCACGGTCGGATTTAAAAAAACCGGATCACTGGCCAAATGCGCGGAAACATTACGGCAAAAACCCACTTTTTCCAATGGGGGGAGCTGAACAAAATCTAAAAGCGGCTTAGCTTTTTTCATAACGTCACCTATTAAATAATTGAATATAAGTAACTTACTATAGGCCGCTTATCAAATAAAGATACATAAATATTTTTTTAAAATCTATTTACGTAGACAAAAAACTTAGCATAAACTTCAGCTTATTGTAATCGTTGATTACTTTAGCCAAAAATCATTTGATAAAATTAATTTTATTTTCGAAAAAAGAAAATAAACCGGTCAGGCACAGCTGTTTTCTAATCTCAAAACAGACCTTAAAGACATCAGATCATTGTAGATTAATATTAATTTGCTTCAGATAATATCAAGTCACTGTGGATTGATCTTAATTTGCTCCAGGTAATATCAAGTCACTGTGGATTGATATTAATTTGCTCCAGATAATATCAAGTCACTGCGGATTGATATTAATTTGCTTTAGATAATATCAAGTCACTGTGGATTGATATTAATTTGCTCCAGATAATATCAAGTCACTGCGGATTGATATTAATTTGCTTCAGATGATATCAATTTACTGCGGATTGATATTAATTTGCTCCAGATGATATCAATTTACTGCGGATTGATATTAATTTGCTTCAGATGATATCAATTTACTGCGGATTGATATTAATTGCTCATAATTCTTATGATGATGGTATAAGCGGTATTTATATTGATTCGGAAGCCTGTTATTACCCTCATTTAAAGTAATCATCCTGTAACGTAATTATCATGAATAAAAAATAGCGACTAAAGCATTTTAGCGCTACAATTAGCTTTCTTTTATATATGGTAAAGTGCGTTCAAATATTGAACACCTGTGATTACCCTAGAAAAATAAAAATCAAGACTCGTGCTTGCTGATCGCGTGACACAGCATGGCGGTAGCGTGCCCAGTCTTACAATCGTTTAAAATATAAACGCACTATGAAAATTTTGGTTACCGGCACTGCAGGCTTTATTGGATCATTCGTCGCTCAACGTTTACTCGAAAGAGGCGATGAAGTCGTCGGTCTTGATAATATTAATGATTATTACGATGTCAATCTTAAATACGGTCGGCTCGAAAAAGCAGGCATAAAAAAAGATCAGTTGGCTTGGTATAAATTTGTACAAAGTGATCAATACCCCAATTATCGTTTTATTCAAATGAATCTGGAAGACAAACAAGCCCTACAAATGCTGTTTGCCAATGAGAAATTTGATAGAGTCTGTCATTTGGCTGCACAGGCGGGGGTACGCTATTCCATTGAAAATCCGTATGCTTATGTGCAAAGTAATATTGACGGTTTTTTAAACATTCTGGAAACTTGTCGCTGGAATAACATAGAACATTTGGTCTATGCCAGCTCCAGTAGCGTCTATGGCTTAAATGGAAAAGTGCCTTTTTCTGAAAATGACTCGATTGCCCATCCCGTCAGTCTTTATGCAGCGACCAAGAAAAGTAATGAATTAATGGCTCACTCTTATAGCCAGCTTTATAATTTACCAACGACGGGCTTACGTTTTTTTACGGTGTATGGGCCGTGGGGACGCCCCGATATGTCGCCGTTTTTGTTTACTGATGCCATTTTAAATGACCGCCCGATTAAGGTATTTAATAATGGCGATATGTTGCGTGATTTCACTTATATTGATGATATCACTGAAGGTGTTATTCGCAGCATCGATAAGATAGCTCAACCCTCACCAACGTGGGATGCTGAAAATCCTGACCCAAGTACCTCATCAGCTCCCTACCGTATCTATAATATCGGCAACTCTTCTCCGGTTAAGCTCATGGATTTTATCCAAACCATTGAACAGGTGTGTGAAAAAGAAGCCGTAAAAAACTTTTTACCCATGCAGCCCGGCGATGTGTATCAAACCAATGCGGATACCTCAGCGCTTGAAGAAGCTATTGCTTATAAACCCTCTAAGCCCATCGTCGATGGTCTTCAAGAAACTGTCGCCTGGTTCAAGCGGTATTACGCTTTATGAAAACAATGTTAAACGTTTTGATCAAAACTTACTTCACGTAGGGATCATTTTATGATTTGGTCATTCACAACGACACTGACCGTTGGCGGCATAGTTATCACCGCTATTAAATTTCTGTAAAGGGGCTGTCCCCTAAACCTGCACCTTTACATGCAACGCCAAATACATGGCTACACATCGATTTCACTTCGTTGCATCGCGGCTACTTGATTCCGCTAGGATCAGCACTCCTATTTTAAATAGTCATGACTAAAAAGTTTTAACAGCCTATAATTGACTTTAACTTTATGACTAGCGAGTAATAATGTAATGAGTACAATGATAGTTGAACTCTATGATGCTTTAAAAGATGCGGGTGCATCTGAAGAAAAAGCAAGAACTGCAGCGAAAACAATGGCAGATTATGATAGTCGCTTTAATAAAATTGATCAGGATTTATCACTAATAAAAGCTGAAATTACAATTTTAAAATGGATGTTAGGTTTTCTTGTTGCAGGCATGGTTTCTTTGCTGTTTAAGATTTTTACAGCTATTTAATCTAAAGGGACTGCCAACTTTGCCTTTGCACTCCAAAACTAAAGTGTTCATACTATAATCAACTCTAAATTTACGTGCACACAAAGGCGCCCATAATGTTTGATGACAAATTTTTTGATGATTGGTTGGATACGCAAGCACAAAAAGTGATGGAACAAGTAGCCAGTGGCCAAAGTATTTCTCCTGATCAAATGATGATTTTGATGCTTAAGGCTCAAACCAATCATTTTGCGCATCTAGATGTTGATTTACGTGGTGAAATGAAGGCACTCCGCGAAGACATGGATAGGCGGTTTGAACAAGTTGAAAAGCGCTTTGAACAAGTAGATAAGCGCTTTGAACAAATGCAACTTGAAACAGTTAAACGTTTCGAACAAGTCGATAAACGCTTTGATCAACTGACCTCACGTATGGATCATTTTATGATTTGGTCATTCGCCACTACACTGACCGTTGGTGGTATAGTTATCGCCGCTGTTAAATTTCTGTAAAGGGGTCTGACCCCTTTACCTCAAATAATCAATATAGTGACTGGGGCGCAAAAGTCGCTGGTGTCGGCTGCTGATATAAGCGCGACCCGAACTGATATATAATGACCGGGAATTAAGCCCTCCAGGGTGTATCTACTTTGCGCTGTGGTTTTTAACGGCACCCAATCTGATTCGGCTATCGGCGCTACCCCTTTGTAACATTTGAAACAAAACAGAGAATGACTTATTAACTAGAATGTTATATACTCATTTTTAATAAGTAAATTAACACATCCGTTGTCATACCCCGGACATATAGACTCGTTACAATACGTCTCCGCGCTTGCTGATCGTGATACAGTGGGGCGGTAGCGTGGCTAACACTAAAAAACCCACTTAAACCAACAAAGAAAAAGAATAACTAACGGCTTAGAGTAGCATATAATCCCCGCACATCTTAAAAGTTACCCCCCCAGCTATTACCACAAAGTTATCAGTTTGGCTGTGCTGGCCGATGAGCATGCCAATTGGCGACCGGATTATTTTAGTTACGGTTTGTTGGGCAGTGAAACCTCTATCCGTTTTCCCATTGCCAAGCTGACCGATTATCATGACAAGGTGAATGAGTTGCTGGC
>CAIMEB010000125.1 GCA_903839855.1 uncultured Methylococcaceae bacterium | reverse complement strand
TGGCATGGATATAAACCTTCATTGTACAATGAACTGAAGGTTTGTGTTCATTTGTACATCGAAAGAAACCCGTTTTCATGACTTTATAAAGCCAGGAATTGCATAAAGTGTAAACCGGTAAATGAAGGATGCCCAATTTTCTATTAACTTCACCTTTAAAAACCATACTCCCGATGAAAAAACGTTCAAACCAAACCAGATCTTCACGCACAACGCCGTGCACAAAAAGCTAAACTACGTGCAGCGACAACTCAGCAAGAGACTGTCGCCAGTCAGCAGCAAAGGAAAAAACAACTTGTTCATGAAATGTACTGCACCATTTGCCAGCACTTCCCAGAGCTGTTTGATTGGATGCGTGAGGTGGATGATTGCCGTAAAAAAACCTCTGCTTATGAACTAGCAGCCCATCTGACTGCGTGCTTAGCGATGTTTCTGTTCAAATCGGGTTCCCGCAATCAATACAACCAGTACCGTGAGGATATACAATTCAAAGTGAATTACCAGCGTCTGTTTGGTTTTGCGATGCCTCATGGAGATTCTGTTCATAACGTCATGGGCTTGTTGGATGTTTTTCAAATCGAACAACTGAAACACAAAATGGTTCAGGTTTTGATTCAACGCAAGACATTCCATAACAGTCGCTACCGTGGGCATTGGTTTCGAGTTGCGGTTGATGCGAGTGGGATGGGCAGTTACGATCATCAACGCGATGAGCAATGTCTGCAGCGCACCTCAAAAAACGGTAAAACCACCTACTTTCATTCAGTTCTGGAAGCGAAACTGATCACCCCGAACGGATTCAGCATTTCCATCGCCACTGAGTGGATTGAAAACCCTGAGGACGGTGAGTATGACAAACAGGATTGTGAGCGTAAGGGCTTCATCCGGCTGGTCGCCACGCTGAAGAAAGCTTATCCACGTCTCCCCATCCTGATACTCGCGGATGGCTTGTATCCTTATGAAGGGTTTTTTACCCTCTGCAAGGCCAACCAATGGTCTTACTGCGTTACCTTTAAGGACGGTAACCTACCTTCCGTCTGGGAGGAGATCATGGAATTGCAGCCGCTACAAAGCAAGAACACCCGACGAGAAGTGTGCTCTCGACCCGATGGCAAAACCGTGGAGCAGCTATTCCAATGGGTGACCGGGGTGGATTATAAAGGCCATGCCTTAAACTGGCTGGAGTGCAAAGAAACGATCAGGCCGACTAAAACCGATGTACCTGACGAGACTCTAAAAACCACGCGATTTGTTCACATCACTGACTTATGCATCAACGCCAGCAATATTGCCGACACCAGTCGCACAGGGCGTTTGCGATGGAAAATCGAGAACGAAGGCTTCAATACCCTCAAAAACGGGGGCTATGGTATGGAACACCAATATGCCAGGAAAAGTTATTGCGCTCTTAAAAATTATTTCCAATTCATGCAGATGGCACACCTCATCCATCAATTGATGACCTTGACTACTCGCTTTTGCGAGGCCTTTATGAAGGCAAAAAACCATCCCACCTTGAAAAACCTTTGGCTTGATCTCGTTTTCGCCATGAAAGCCTTTGAATTAAATGAGCAGGAACTGGAGCATATCAATAGCACTCGCCGACAGTTTCGATTTTCCAATTGATGAATGAAGCGGATTTCTCACCCCTTTAGTGAGTTAACCCGTACAAGATTCGAGGAGGCCTCACCCAAATTTCCACCCATGATAGCGAAGTATTGCTGACTCTAGCCCTGGAGAGGCGAGCGTATGTTCGGAATAAAAAGGTAGAAGATCGCTTTGCTGAGTTTTTATGATGCTCTGAGTTGCTGGCAATCCCACAGTGCATTGACAACTGATAGTTATTATGTTTAGATCGATCACTATAAAGTTATTTACTTAGCATTTAATCATATGACTACCGTAACGTTTGACACACTGCATCTAGTTGATAAGCTTAAGTCGGCAGGCATACCACAAGAGCAAGCAGAGGCTGTAATTAGAGTCATTGCTGAAGCACAAGATCAGTTGCTTACTAAAGATGATTTAAAATCAACATTAGATGATGTTATTAATCCTATTAAAACTGACTTAGCGGTTCTTAAAGCAGACTCTGTGACAATAAAATGGATGATGGGCATCTTGATTGCTGGTGTTATGTCCATAGTTATCAAGACCTTTTTCTCATAAATGAATGAGACAATATTAGCAAAAACAATCTAAATTAAACGCTTTGCTAAGCGAATAATGTCATGCTCATCAATATCTTTGATTGAAGTGTCCTGTTTATTCAACTTGAATGGATTAACGATTGAGGCAGACTTGATCACTTTATTAATGTCAGTTTGAAAAGCCATTCTCAGAGGGGTTGGGCCAAAGATAGTAATGGACGGTCTATTTAAAGCCCATGCCATGTGGGTCGGACCGGTGTCATTACCAATCAATAAGTCAGCTTTCGCAATCAATGCCTTTAAACTATTT
>CAIMEB010000124.1 GCA_903839855.1 uncultured Methylococcaceae bacterium | reverse complement strand
TCAAAATGTTATTTTGAATTTAACGGTTGTTGAGCCTGACCATTAACTTCGAGCTGCACTCTGCGATTATTTGCACGGCCTGCTTCAGTATCGTTAGAATCAATAGGACGTGTCCAACCATAACCACGGGTGCTTAAGTTAGGTGATTGAGAACCGTCCACCAAATATTTCTTAACCGCAATAGCACGACGTTCGGATAAGCTCATATTATGCTTAAAACCACCTGTTTTACTGGTATGGCCTTGTACTTCAATAACCAGCTCTGGATGTTCTTTAATACGGGTCGCTACGTTATCAAGGTTGGCAAAATATTGTGGTTTAATGATGTCTTTGTCGTTATCAAATTTTACATCGACAATCCAGCAACCCGCGACACTGACTTTAACGCCCGATAACGTATTAGGACATTGATCCTTGCAATCATTAACGCCATCATGATCTGCGTCTAATACAGAACAGTCAGCCTTTACAACCGCAACAGGTGCAATAATAGGTATGGCTTCGGCTACTTTAGGTTTCTCTCCGAAAGGCACAACGAACCCCACATTAAAAAGCACATCATTAAATTCACCCGTGCCAGGTTGTAAATGGTCATTACCATTGTTATTGTAACGATAACGTACGTCACCACGAACCAGGAAATTATCGCACACTTCATAAGCCAGACCGGCACCCGCTTCACCAATAAAACCAGCAGCACTTTTGCCATTATGACTGGTATTCACCCCACCTATACCAATCACAGTGTAAGGTGAAAAAGTATCCCGTGAAATATAATATTGTATATCGGCTGTACCTCCGGTCATATCGGATCCACCGTATTTACCTCCATCGAGGTTTTGGTAAAAACCTTTCAACTCAACATTAAAATGTTCGTTAAGTATTTTACCAAACCCAAGCCCGCCCCCCCAACCATTGTTGGATTGACGGTCACCCCCAGGCTGAATAAATGTACCGAAAGGGGCAATATACCATCTATCATCAACCACTTTATCGGCATGAGCAATGGGCAAAAAACTAACACCTAACAAGGTTAAAACGGTCAGTAAGAATTTTCTAAACATATTGTTCTCCTAAAATTAACTTCGTGTGTAGCTAAATTACAACAAACTTGGTACATTATCCCATACTACTTGTTGTTTTAGCTATTAACTTAATTTCTTTCCAATATTATCTTAAGACTCGTTAGCTTTTACGCACAGCATCGTTATAATGTCTCGCACGACAAACAAATTAAACAGCCAGAGACTATCATGATTAAAACTTTTCACCTGCTCTTTATCCTGCTTTCTATCATCAGTTTTGTAGGAAGAGTTATCTTGTCCGAAACATATCCGTCTTTACTCCAGAAAAAACTAGTAAACATTGCCCCTCATATCATAAACACGCTATTAATTATCAGTGGAGTCGCCTTAATTTTTCAAGGTGAATGGTTATCTATCAGCTATGGCTGGATTGTTGCTAAAATTGTTGCCTTATTGATTTATATAGGACTGGGTATTATTGCTCTGAAGCAACGAGGAGCTAACCGTTGGCTTGCGTTTACAGGCGCAATGGTCTGTTTAGTTTACATTGGCATAGTTGCCGTTACCAAAAATGCATTTTTCTTTTTGTAATATGCCGAGCCTCACAAAAAAAAATCAACATCCTGAATTTTTAAGCTCAACCAACGTAATAGTTCTTTAGCCGATTTCAAAGACGAAGTATCTATTTTAATAACTTGATGATCAGTCAATAAATCCCAGTGAGATAGGAGATTTTTTAATTGTTGACGTTCATTAACTGTAAAGTGATAACGCTGTATACAATCTTCGAATAATTGAGGCTCAAATTGAGTAACCCATTCAGTTTGAGCCACTATACGTGACAATAATAAATCAACTACCTTGAGATGCTTGGCTATCCATTCAGAAACTCGTTTAGGCTGAATGTTTTCGACTGATGAACATTGGTTGTCTGAAACGACTTTCAAACAAAAAATAAATTCACTCGAACAAAATCGCACGGCGGTTTCATAAAAAGCCGATGCCTCCATATCGAAAAAATCTAGTGAATCATAAGTAAGCTGTGGTTTTGATACTGTTTGGATGCTTCCCTTCTGACAGGGCAGCGAAAAAGCCTGTGAAGGATAATAACGACGCTGGCTATCAGCGTCAGTGATTTTATCCATTAAAAATAACTCACCCAAGGCTGACGCCTGATGACCTGCAACCCCTAAATTAAGCATAAAATACGGCTGATCCGAAGAAATTAAGACTTGCGAATAAGCAACACCGGCGGCCATTGCGCTTTTACCTAAACCAGTCACCGTTAGACAAATATCTTTGTTCAGGTACACTGCAAAGGGCTGGACTGTCAGTTCTTTTTTTAAGTTAAAATACTCCACAATCGGCTTAGCTTCACAAGGCAAGGCAACATAGACGTACAGTTTAGGTGTATTTGAGTGCATTATCTGGGGCTTATGTTAGAATCTTGGAATCGCATAGGTTATTTATTTTAAATGTAAACCTAACTATAAAAATCAATAACATGTTTATTAATACGTTACCGATTATTTTGGCCTACACAAATCTCTTCTCATTATTTGAGGCGAGTATATTTTTAACGGCTGTTTTTTGTCTTGTTTATTACTATACGCCAGACGTCACTAAAAACTGGAGTAAAAAGCCGGATAAAAACCTTTATGAAGCGTTACGCTCTGCCTGGCTAGGTAGTGCTATGTTATGGCAAGCATTTTGGCCCTTCTTCTTACTGGTTAATATCGTCCTGTTTTATATAGATTACCGGGTAATGAACACAACCTACACCATAGCCAGCTGGAAAACCGCGCATGGCATGTTGCTTTTACCCATCGTTTGGTGGATTAACTCGGTATGGAAATGCTCACAACATACTCGCCATAAGGTTTTTAGCGTAGCGGCTCGAACATTGACGATTTATCTATTATTAGACTATATTTTACGTTTCATTATCAGTACTCAATATCCTAACACCCTTTTTGACTGTCAACTTTTAATTATGGAATACGGTGACTGCCTGTAATCGGTAAAACTCTCCTCCAGGTTTGATAGGGGGATTGGCTTCTCTGCGCGGCTCTGAGTTATCAGGTCTATGAACTTGGTATTTATTACTGAGCGCTTTTCTGAAATTTGCGATAATGTCCCGTCATTATTTATACAGGATATCAGTAACTCATGTGGTTTAAAAATCTCAGTATTTTTCGTCTTACAGAAGCATTCACTTTATCTCCGGCAGAGCTGGAACAACAACTGGAAGCGTTAGCTTTTCGTCCTTGCGGCCCCCATCAAGAATTGACCTTTGGCTGGACGCCACCTTTAGGCAAATCAAGTCTACAACTTGTACACGCCACGAATGGTTTTATGATGCTGTGCTTAAAAAAAGAGGAGCGTTTATTACCCGCCACCGTTGTTAATGAAGTGGTTCAGGAAAAAATTCTTGAAAAAGAACAACAGCGGAATCGTAAGTTATCAAAGAAAGAACGCACTGAAATAAAAGATGAGATAATTTTTGACTTATTACCGAAAGCCTTCACCTTCTCACGCAAAGTATACGCCTATATAGACCCTAAAGATGGCTGGCTAATAATCGATGCCGCCTCAGCAAAAAATGCTGAGGATTTACTGAGTATACTGCGTAAATCTCTAACATCATTACCCGCAATACCGCTTAATACGCTCTATAAGCCTTCTAAAATTATGACCGAATGGCTACTCAACAGTCAAGCACCCGATGATATAACCATCGAAGATGAATGTGAATTGCTTTCACCTGAAGAGCAAGGTGGAATTATTCGCTGTAAGCGTCATGATTTAGCACTACCGGAAATCAAAAATCACTTGGATACAGGAAAGGAAGTTATTAAATTAGCGGTTAGCTGGGCAGACCGGATTTCATTCATCATTGATGAAAATTTGGCTATTAAGAGACTACGCTTTCTGGATTTAATTCAAGATCAGGTAACTGACATTGAAACAGATAGTGAAGCAGCTCAATTTGACGTGGACTTCTCAATTATGTCGGCAGAGTTATCAAATTTCATACCCCGCTTATTAGAGCTGTTCGGCGGAGAAAATAAGGCATAAAAAAAAGCCCGGCGGTATTAACCCGCCGGGCTTTTTTTGATCGAAAGCGATGTTGATTTATTTCAACATTGATTTTTTGAACAGGTTGTCCAATTTGCTGTTAGTGTCTTGAGCGTATTGAGCAGCACGGTTAGCAGCAGACTCAGCAGCAGCAGCTTTAGCAGCCGCATCAGCAGCAGCACTTTGTGCGCTAGCAGCATCAGAAGAAGCTTGTGCAACAGATGTTTTCAAGCTGTCAATTTGTGACTGTAAACCTTCAATGTCAGCGTTAGTTGCACAACCAACGACTAAACTGGCAACCATAGCGATCATCGATAATTTTATTACTTTTTTCATATTATTTTCCTTAGTCAGAGTTATTACTACAAAAAACATTATAGCTGTTAACGATTCTAGCACTACAAAACTACATTTTCCAGCTTTATTTTATTTTAACTACCGTCCCTGTTTCAACCAATTGACTTAAATGGTCAATCTGAGGATTGGTTAACGCTATACAGCCATGAGTCCAATCGAACACTTCATGGATTTTTACATTCGCGCTGCCTAGCCCATGAATGCCAATCTGACCGCCCAAGGGAGTATTTTGTGGGGGTATCTGATTAAATTGGTGTGCAGTTACAATGCGATCATAAGTAGGTCGATCAATAATTCCTTTACTTAAAGCTTTTTCTGCATCTTCCACTGAGGGATAAGTTAACCCAAAAAAACGGCGAAAACTACTTTTTTCACCTACCCAACCTATTCTATAATTACCATGAGGCGTAATATTATCACCCCTATGTGTTTTTAATCCTGCGCCACCCCGACCAATGGCAATCGAATGCAGCGTCTCAAGTGTTTGATCTCCTTTTTTTACTTCTATCTTACGCGCTTTAGTGTCAACTAACAGCCAAATATCTGGCTCAGCCATCACTGTGAAAGAAGCCAAACTACAAAACAATAACAAATATATTCGTAACATATTAAATTTTACACGAGAGAAGAATTTTGGTGTACTTTATCAACCATGTCAATTATCGCACTAAGGATACAATATGCAAATAGAAACCATCCCAACAACACCCTATAACGATCAAAATCCTGGAACGTCAGGTCTCCGAAAAAAAGTTAAAGTTTTTCAACAACCGGGCTATCTTGAGAATTTTGTTCAATCCATCTTCGATTCCCTTGGAGATATCTCCAATAAAACCCTCGTCCTAGGTGGCGATGGACGTTATTTTAACAGAGTAGCCATACAAATAATCATTAAAATGGCTGCAGCCAATGGCTTTGGTGAACTTATTATAGGCCAGGGCGGCTTACTATCTACACCAGCGGCCTCAAACATCATCAGAAAATATCAAGCTTTTGGCGGCTTAATCCTTTCCGCCAGTCACAACCCCGGCGGCCCCGATGAAGATTTTGGTATTAAATATAATGTGAGTAACGGTGGACCTGCTTCTGAAACATACACAGAGGCTTTTTATAAACGTAGCCAAGCCATTACCGAATATAAAACAGTTACTCTACAGGATATAGATCTTGATAGCATCGGTTCTCAACAAATTGGGACTATAAAAATAACTATCATTGATCCGGTTTCGGACTATGCAGAACTCATGCAGTCAATCTTTGACTTTAATCTTCTGAAACAAAGTATTAGCTCAAACTATATCACCCTGCTTTTTGATGCCATGAGCGCTATTACCGGGCCTTATGCAAAAAGAATATTGGTGGATATTCTTGGCGCCTCCTCTGAATCAGTCATCAACGCAGAACCTCTGGAAGACTTTGGCGGTCACCATCCAGACCCTAACTTAGCTCACGCACACGAACTTGCTGAACTCATGTTTAGTGAAAAGGCGCCTACTTTTGGTGCCGCTTCAGATGGTGATGGTGACCGTAACATGATTACGGGTAGCAATATTTTTGTCACCCCCAGTGACAGTTTGGCTATTCTAGCCGCTAATGCCCATTTAATCCCGGCCTATAGTAAAGGCTTAAGTGGAGTAGCACGCTCAATGCCTACCAGTCAAGCGGTTGACCGTGTTGCAGCTAAATATAATATACCCTGCTACGAAACTCCTACCGGCTGGAAGTTCTTTGGTAATTTACTTGATGCGGGGAAAATTACGCTTTGTGGTGAAGAAAGTTTTGGCACAGGTTCTAATCACGTGCGTGAAAAAGACGGTTTATGGGCAGTATTATTTTGGCTAAACCTGATTGCCGTGAGACGACAATCTGTTGTTGATATTGTCCATGATCATTGGCAAAAATTTGGTCGTGACATTTATTGCCGACACGATTACGAAGCCGTTGAAACCCCTATCGCGAATAGCATCGTTGAAGATTTACGCAAACAACTACCGACCTTACCCGGTCAAATTTTTGGCGAATACACGGTTAAATATGCCGATGAGTTTTGCTATGAAGATTCCATTGACGGCAGTATCAGCAAAAACCAAGGCATCCGCATCGGCTTTGAGAACGGTTCACGCATCGTTTTCCGTTTATCAGGCACCGGAACTGTGGGTGCAACATTAAGAATTTACATCGAACGTTTTGAGCCTAATGCCGAAAAACACAATCAGGATGCTCAACTCGCACTGGCATTCTTAATTGATCTGGCAGAGCAGTTATGTGAAGTTAAAAAACGCACAGGCAGAACAGAACCTGATGTCATTACCTGAGCTAAACGTTCTTTGTAGAGTTATACAATCAGTAGTGACGCAACGTTATCTGTGTCACTACTGTATTAATGTATATTACAATATTGAATATCCGTCATAAGAGACATTAATATTCACCCTCTGTCACCCTGATTAATTTATGCCTAAAGAACCCTCCAGGACTGTTTCAAAACTCATTTTTCTGGGTATTACTTCGCTTGCCCTGCTTTTAACAGGGTGTGCCAAGCAAGAAATTTTTTATTGGGGTAATTATGAAAATACCCTTTTCGAACGATATATTGAAAATGATAACAGCCAAACTGAAATTCATTTGCAGGCATTGATTCAGGATGCACAAAATGCAAATCGGCGTGTTCCACCTGGTGTGTATGCTGACTATGGGGTTATTCTCTATAAACAGGGTAAAGAAGGTAAAGCAATTAGTTTTTTTGATCAAGAAAAAAAACTGTACCCTGAATCCTCAATACTGATGAATAAGCTTATTGACAGTGTTAATTTTCAGAAAAAGGGTTCCGTCGTCTCAAAATCGAGTGATGCAGTAAAGCGAGGTGGCAACAATGAATAAATTATGGCTGTTTCTATTAGTGTCACTGGCAGTCACTGGATGTGCGAGAAAACCCGCTGATAATCTAAGTGTATTTTATGCTCATCGACCCAAATCAATTGTTGTCGTACCTGTTCTCAATGAGACAGATGAACTGACTGCGCCATCAGTATTCATAACGTCTATATCAAGACCGTTGGCAGAACGAGGATACTATGTTTTCCCCGTTTATTTGACTGATATGATTTTGCGTGACTTAGGCTTAGTCGATGCAAATCATATTCATGAGTTACCACCGGGGCGTTTTTATGAGTTGTTTGGTGCTGATGCAGTATTATTCGTAACGATAAAAAACTGGAGTACTAAATATATCTTGTTAGCCTCAACGGTTGAGGTAGAAATGTCCTATAAGTTAGTAGACACCAAAACTGGACTCCTATTGTGGGAAAATGAACAGTCTTATGTACATAGTTCCAGTGGTAGTAGTCCTTTTACTGTGGTAGCTTCAGCCGCTGCCAAAGGATTACTGTCAGACTACTTGCCGTTAGCTCAACAAACCAATAGCGAGGCTTTTTTTCCACCTAAAGGTGTTCCGGTGGGTCCCTATCACGCTGATTACCAACGTGACCAAAATCAATTTCAATAGATTTCAGTAAGGTATTGACCTTGGCCTTTCCATTAACAACGCTTTTAAATTAAATGTGTTGCGAGTTGAATAATCTCATTCTCATCAATATCTTTGATTGAATCATCCTGTTTATTCAATTTGAATGGATTAACTATTGAGGCCGACTTGATCACTTTATTAATATCAGTTTGAAAAGCCATTCTCAGAGGGGTTGGGCCAAAGATAGTAATGGACGGTCTATTTAAAGCCCATGCCATGTGGGTCGGACCGGTGTCATTACCAATCAATAAGTCAGCTTTCGCAATCAATGCCTTTAAACTATTT
>CAIMEB010000123.1 GCA_903839855.1 uncultured Methylococcaceae bacterium | reverse complement strand
GTATCAAGATCAGTGACAAACGTTTTGATAAAGATAGCGGGTTCGTACATCAACATTGTGCTGAAATACGTGGAAGTTTACACGAATTATCTTACAAGGTTTAGTGCTATTTTCCAATTCTTAAAAACTTGAACATCGAGAAACAGAGTTACCATCATTTACGTTAATTTGAAATTATTTATATGAACGTCTATATGCCATTATAATGCGTTAACTTAACCCTTGATGTAACGGACTATCATGCCTCTCTTTATTGCGATTAATCTTGCTCTCTGCTTCTTTGCTCAAACTGATAATGCCTTTAAAAGTATATTGCTAACGCCACTACTGATGGATATCAGCTTAGGGGTTGCTCTGGTCAGTGTAGTAGGTACTTTATTCAAGAAAACCAGACATTTAATTTGGTATGACCTATTTAGTAGTGCAGTCCTTTTAGTCTGGTTTGCTGATTGGCAAGCTTATTTTAAGGAGGATTCGCCGATGTTTTTCTTTTATCCACTGTATTATTCCATTCTTACCGCCCTGGTTTCTTTGTATGTCATTAACGCAAGGGATAAAATTGATAAGGACAGTTTGGCTATCATGCAGTCTTTGGTTAATAAAGCCATCATTCAGCCTTGGGTAATCATGCTTTGCCTATTCTTAAGTTTGGAGGCAAAAGAGAATTTTATGTTATTCCCGACATTAATGACTTTATTTCTTATAAGGTATAGTTTGGCGAGCTATCTTAAAGGTCGTTAGTTTTATTTAAGTGTTTAAAAATCTATTTGTTTTACAAACCATTCTCTATTAAAAGGGCTATCCATGAATTCCCCCATTGATCAAAAAGAAGAATTAGGTAGACAATTACGTGATGCTGCATTGGAATATCACGAATTTCCTACTCCGGGCAAGATTAGTGTGACGCCGACTAAGCATTTAACCAATCAGCGTGATCTTGCTTTGGCTTATTCGCCGGGTGTTGCGGCGGCGTGTGAAGAAATTGTGACTGATCCTGTCAATGTTTTTAAGTACACTTCAAGAGGGAATCTGGTCGCAGTGATTTCGAACGGTACGGCTGTGCTAGGGTTGGGTAACATTGGTCCTTTAGCAGCCAAGCCGGTGATGGAAGGGAAGGGGGTTTTATTTAAGAAGTTCGCCGGTATTGATGTTTTTGATATTGAGATTAACGAGCTTGATCCTGACAAGCTTTGCGATATTATTGCCTCTTTGGAACCCACTTTTGGTGGAATTAACCTCGAAGATATAAAAGCACCCGAATGTTTTTATATTGAAAAGAAATTGCGTGACCGGATGAAGATACCGGTCTTTCATGATGATCAGCATGGTACCGCGATTATTGTGGGTGCGGCTATTTTAAATGGCTTAGAAATTATTGGTAAAGACATCACGCAATGTAAATTAGTGGCATCGGGTGCAGGGGCAGCGGCTATAGCCTGTTTAGATTTATTAATTGAACTGGGCTTTCCGCGTGAGAATATGTTTGTTACAGATCATTCGGGTGTTATTTATAAAGGTCGTGCGGGTTTAAATGATTCCGATAAAGCGGCTTTTGCTCAAGAGACTGAAGCACGCACGTTGGGTGAAGTCATTCAGGATGCTGATATTTTTCTGGGGCTTTCTGCGGGTAACATTCTAAAGCAAGACATGGTTAAGCGAATGGCAGCCAAGCCATTGATCTTGGCCTTGGCTAATCCAAATCCTGAGATTTTACCCGAGGATGTAAAAGCAGTGCGTGATGATGCGATTATTGCAACAGGGCGTTCTGATTATCCCAATCAGGTTAATAATGTGTTGTGTTTCCCCTATATTTTTCGGGGTGCTTTGGATTGTGGTGCCACAACCATCACTCGTAAAATGGAAGTGGCTGCGGTGCGTGCCATTGCAGAGTTAGCACGTGTTGAACAATCTGAAATTGTAGCCAGTGCCTATGGCGTAGCTAATATGTCATTTGGGCCTGATTATTTAATTCCTCTGCCTTTTGATCCTCGCTTAATGACTAAAATTGCCCCTGCGGTTGCTAAAGCAGCGGATGAGTCGGGCGTGGCGGTACGCCCTATCAAGGATATGGAGGCGTATGTTGATCGTCTTCAGCAGTTTGTGTATCACAGCGGTACTTTTATGAAGCCTATATTTCGGGTTGCAAAGAATATCGCGGCTGATAAGAAACGGATTGTCTTTGCAGAGGGTGAAGAAGAGCGGGTGTTACGCGCTGTGCAAGTCATCGTAGATGAAAACATAGCCCTACCTATTTTGATAGGTCGGCCTTCGGTATTACAATTTCGTATCGAGAAGTTTGGGTTACGTCTCAGACCGAACATTGATTTTTCAATGGTTAATCCTGAGTTCGATGAACGTTATAAGGACTTCTGGCAAACCTATTTAAAGATGACGGCGCGTAAAGGTGTCACCGAACAATATGCCAAGTTGGAAATGCGCCGTCGTCATACCTTAATTGGTGCCATGCTAGTGCATAAAGGGGAAGCGGATGGAATGATTTGCGGCACGTTTGGCGATAATCTTCAGCATCTGAATTATATTGATCATGTCTTGGGAAAGCGAGCAGGGGCTAATGTTTATGCAGCGATGAATATTCTTATGTTACCGGAGCGCCAAATTGCTTTAGTTGATACCCATGTTAATGAAAATCCAAGTGCTGAACAATTAGCTGAAATAACCCAATTAGCCGCAGAAAAAATGCTTAAGTTAGGTATGGTTCCGCGTATTGCCTTGTTATCACATTCTAACTTTGGCAGTAGCAACAGCCAGTCTGCCCAAAAGATGCGAGCCGCCTTGGCTATTATTCAGGAGCAAGCACCGCATTTAGAAATTGACGGAGAAATGCACGGTGATGTGGCTTTAAATTATGATTTATTAAAAAGTGTTATGCCAGGTTCAACACTTAAATCGAGTGCTAACTTACTGGTTTTACCCAATATCGATGCGGCCAATATTGCTTATAATCTCTTAAAAACAGCAGCAGGTAATGGTATAGCCATAGGACCAGTGATGTTGGGGTGCGCTAAACCTGTTCATATATTAACCGCTACAGCAACGGTTCGACGCATTATTAATATGACAGCATTATGCGTTTTGGATGCGATGGAAGAAAGCACAGCAAGTTAATGAATCCAAAAGCCCATAATCAAATCATTAGTTTCATTGCTGAGAGTTTTGGCTCAATTGCGACAGCAATATAAACCTTGGTATTTATATTAGCTTGACTAGCCACTATTTAATATAAGTGCTAGAGTGCCGATTTACTTTGTGATACAGATGTTGAGGTGTTTTAATGCAAAGATATGAAACTGATATCATTTCATGGGCGAATGAACAGGCGGCATTTATCCGCTCTGGTCGATTTGATTTGCTTGACCTTGAACATATTGCCGATGAGATTGAAGATGTGGGTAAAAGTGAGCAACGTGAATTAGAAAGTCGTATGGCGATATTAGTAGCCCATTTAATTAAATGGCAGTTTCAGCCGTCTCATAGAGGCGTAAGCTGGGAAGTCACTATAAAAACCCAACGAAAAAATATCGCTAGACGCTTACAAAAAACTCCTAGCTTAAAATCAATTATCAGTAATGATGATTTTTGGCTAGAAATATGGGATGACGCTATTGATATCGCAACCAAGGAAACAGGTATGAGTGGTTTTCCTGAATCATGTCCTTGGGAAGGTACTTTAAGGGTCTTTTTAGGGTTTGAACTGTCTTAAGATGGGGTAAGAATGGCGTAAACAAGGACTCTTTTATGGCAAACAAGCCCCTTTCTGTAACAAACAAGATCTTGTTTAAGACAGAAAAGGTTCTTCTTGTCGCAAACAAGATCATTTTTAGAGTAAACACGACCTTGAAAGCCCTTAGGAGAGATCATTTTAGTGTTATCGAGGTGATGCGAGGTCATTAGTAGGCAAGAAAAGGGGCATTCTAGGTCTTGTTTGTAGTAAAAGGAACCCTGTTTAGAGTAAACAAGACCTTGTTTGTTACAAACTAATCCTTGTTTACTCTAAACATGACTTAGTTTGCTCTGAAAGTCTTTTCTTTTAGAGTATCCCTGTTCTGGTTAAGCGTAGAGTAGTTTTCGTCAGTTGTGCTTAGGTAGGGGTCTGCTATAAACTGGGACTCGTTTGTTCCGTAGAGAATCATTGAGTTAGGTAACTCGCAATAAATAACCTCCACCAAATACCCCAAAATACTTTTTAAAATCACTGTATGGTGTGTGGACATCATTTTACTCCTCGGACTCCCGTGTGAGGTGGGTAGTGGAAATAAGGGGTTGTGCCATTACATGGGGTTTAAACCCATTAAAATCCTTGTTGACTAATCAATCAAAGCCTTATCCACGTTCTTGCTACTGCTTAAACCTTTCAATTTTGTTTTATCCTTAATGCCTGCAAAGTGAGTGCCGTCCAGATTGGCTCCAGTAAAGTTGGTATCTTCAAGGTTAGTGCCGGTTAAGTCTGCCCCGGATAAGTCGGCATTAGTAAAGTCAGCACCCGAAAGATCCACACCAAAAAGCACCGTCTTATGTAAGTTCGCCCCTGTAAAATTGGCATAGCGCATGGTAGCACGGTCAAAGTTGGCATACGAAAGATTAGCACCTGTCAGGTTAGCGTTATTTAAGCTCGCCCGCATTAAGCCCATAGACTGATTCTTCATATCAGCTCCCCAGACTGCATGGGACAAATTGGCATTAGATAAGTTGGCACGATCCATGACCCCAATAAAGCGACTGCCGCTCAGGTTCGCATCGCTTAAATTGGCGTTGCCTACATGCACACCAAAAATACTGGTATTAGACAGGTTGGAATGGGAGAAATTGACTTTGGATAGCACCGATAAATCCAGATTTAAGCCAGACAAGTCACTGCGACTAAAATTAGATCGGCGCAAGTCCGATCCCCATAGATCAGCATGCGTAAAATTGAGTCCCGATAAATCGATATCAGTGAGTTCTTTTCTGCGTAAGTCAGCCGGATGTGCTTTATCGGCTTTAGCTAAACGATTTTCTACTTCTAACCGATCCAGATCTGCCGCTGATGCAGAGATGCAAAACAGCGCTGTTATTAATCCAGAGCAATAATATGGCATTTTCATGTATACACCTAAGTAGTTTTTTAAGAAAGAGTTATATGACGGGCTTAACTTTAACGTCAGTTTTGTTATATTACAATAATATCTTAATAATGGACTGTGAATTTTCAGCTTATAATGTGACTCGTTTTTAATTAAAATTAACCTTAACCTCAAAGCTATGATAAGTCATTTACAAAATCCACTAACAATCGGTCCTTATCAATTACCCAACCGGATTATCATGGCACCGTTAACACGGATGCGTGCCCCAGAAAATGTTCCAACGGATTTAATGGTCACGTATTATGAGCAACGTGCCAGTGCCGGTTTAATTATCTCTGAAGCAACCCCCATTTCTACACAAGCGGTAGGTTATCCGGCGACTCCTTATATCTTTAACTCCGCACATGTAGAAGGATGGAAGAAGATTACGGCGGCTATTCATGCAAAGAATGGACTTATTTTTCAACAATTATGGCATGTAGGGCGTATTTCTCATCCTGACTTTCATGAGGGTGAGTTGCCCGTTGCTCCGTCAGCCATTAAGCCTAAAGGTAAAGCGTTTACAGCGAAGGGCTTGCAAGATTTTGTCACACCACGCGCCTTAGAGATCGATGAGATTCCTGGTATTGTTGAAGATTATAAAAATGCCGCTCAATATGCCTTAGAAGCAGGTTTTGATGGCGTGGAAATACACAGTGCCAATGGTTATTTACTCGACCAATTCTTAAGAGATGGCAGTAATACCCGCACGGATGCTTATGGTGGCAGTTTTGAAAACCGGGCTCGCTTTTTATTAGAAGTCACAGCAGCCGTCATTGAAGTGTGGGGAGCAGACCGAGTCGGTATTCGGTTATCACCGAGCGGTACCTTCAATGATATGACTGACTCAAACCCAGAAACCTTCTTTGTGTATTTGGTTGAACAGTTAAATCCGTTAAATTTAGCGTATTTACACGTAGTGGACGCTTTAGAAGGTGATATTAGACACGGTGCCAAGGTGATTGACTTAGAAGCTTTACGTAAAGCGTATGAAGGCACTTTGATTGTGTGTGGCGGTTATGATCAAGCCCGAGCAGAACAAGTGCTTGAACAAGGTCAAGCTGATGCAGTCGCCTTTGGACAATTGTATATCGCCAATCCTGATTTAGTCGCCCGTTTTAAATTAAATGCACCTTTAAACAAACCGGATCTTGCTACGTTTTATGGTGGAGACGCAAAGGGTTATATTGATTACCCAAGCTTAACCTAAATAGATGTGTCATATAGTCTTAATATCCGAATGCTAGTATCCGCACACTTTAAATATGCGTAGGATTTTTATGAGCGTTATCGATTCAACTTTACCAGTCTCTTCCAACTCGCGTCCTCAGCTTGATCATAAGACTGGACTGATAACAGTAGTTATTTTTTTGGGCTTGCTGGTGACTGGCATATCTGTCGCTGGTTATAGCTTGGTGATTGATATAAATGAAGTGGGTGGTCAGTCCGTCAATTGGTTACCGTATATTCTTCTTGGGGTAGCGCTGCTGATTGCACTCGGATTTGAATTTGCTAATGGATTTCATGATACAGCAAACGCAGTCGCGACGGTTATTTACACGCATTCGCTCCCTGCCAACTTTGCAGTGTTGTGGTCGGGTCTATTTAATTTTCTCGGCGTTTTGGCTTCAAGCGGAGCCGTTGCTTTCGGCATTGTCTCCCTGCTGCCCGTTGAGCTAATCATGCAAGTAGGATCTGGCGCGGGCTTTGCCATGGTCTTTGCCCTGCTTATTGCAGCTATTCTCTGGAATATCGGTACCTGGTCGCTGGGTTTGCCCGCCTCTTCATCTCATACTTTGATTGGCTCTATCATTGGTGTGGGTATCGCAAATGCTCTCTTGCACGGACGGGATGGAACCAGTGGTGTTGATTGGGCTCAGGCGACCAAGGTGGGTTATTCGCTGCTGCTTTCGCCTATCGTTGGTTTTACCTGTGCGGCGCTACTGTTATTGACCATGAAAGCTTTAATCAAGAGCAAAGAATTATACGAAGAACCGAAAGGTAATATGCCGCCGCCTTTGTGGATTCGTGGTTTGCTCATCTTGACTTGCACAGGGGTTTCTTTCGCCCACGGCTCTAATGACGGTCAAAAAGGCATGGGGCTGATCATGCTTATTCTTATAGGTACTGTACCTATGGCGTATGCTTTAAATCGGGCGATGCCACTGGATCATTTAACGGAGTTTGTGGCAATGTCCCACGTAACTCAGGAGTCTCTGCTCAAAAACGTGACTATAACAAGTTCCGTAGACCCTCATGCAATCCTTTCCGACTATGTTCGCACCAAGGAATATAAGGATGAGGTGTTGCCCGCTCTCGTGAGTATGATTGGCAATATTGGCGCAGAAGTAAAAGAGTACGGAAGTTTTGCTCATGTCCCACTTGAAACGGTATCCAATGTCCGAAATGACATGTATCTGACGTCTGAATCTATCCGTATTCTCGACAAGAGTAATGCGGTAAAGCTTGATGCAGATATCAAGACTAATCTTAAGGCATTCCAAAAAGATATTGATGAATCCACCAAGTTTATTCCTCTATGGGTAAAGGTAATCGTTGCTATCGCTCTGGGACTGGGCACTATGGTAGGATGGAAACGCATTGTAGTGACCGTGGGAGAAAAAATAGGTAAATCTCATCTAACCTACGCTCAGGGGGCATCGGCGGAGCTTGTCGCCATGATGACTATCGGCGCTGCTGACCTATTTGGTCTACCTGTTTCCACCACGCACGTACTATCGACAGGCGTAGCAGGTGCTATGGCCGCTAATAAGTCGGGGTTACGATGGGTTACTATTCGAAATTTGGTAATGGCTTGGGTGTTAACACTGCCTGCTGCAATGATTCTTTCCGGTTCTTTGTACTGGTTGTTTTCAACTTTGGTTTAAAAACTGACAGCAGGAATTTTATTTTAGGGGGAGTTAAATTCATTTTGTGACAATGAATAGCGAGATATTCTATATAATGATGGGGTGACTTCTCTCTATCCTCTTAAAGAAACTTTAAAATGCCCTTATTACGTTTATCAAATGTTTCCATTGCCTATGGAACCCATGCTTTATTAAAAGATGCCGATTTTCAGCTGGATGCAGGTGAAAGAGTAGGCTTGTTAGGCCGAAATGGCGAAGGTAAATCGACTTTAATGAAAATTATTGCCGGAAATGTGTTGCCTGATCACGGCGATATTTGGCGGCAACCTGAATTAAGACTGGCGTGGCTAGAACAATCGCCAGACTTACCTGATGATGCAACTATTTATGATGCAGTTGCTGGTGGCTTAGGTGAATTGGGTGAATGGATTACTCGTTATCATGAGCTGTCTTTAACCATGGACTACGGTGATGAGAAAGCCTTAAATGAGTTGGGTGATTTACAGCATCAGTTAGAGTCTCATAATGGTTGGCATTTTCAGCAACGAGTCGAGACTATCTTAACCAAACTGGATTTGCCGGGTGATTTAAAGATTAATGGCTTGTCGGGTGGCTGGAAGCGGCGCGTGGCTTTGGCGCGTGCTTTGGTGATCGAGCCTGAAGTGTTATTGCTGGATGAGCCGACCAACCATTTAGACTTTGAAAGTATTCTTTGGTTAGAAGAGCAAATACTCAACTTTCAGGGCGCAGTCTTATTTGTAACCCATGATCGATCTTTCTTACAAAAACTAGCGACTCGAATTGTGGATTTAGATCGCGGTAACTTGGTGTCATGGCAAGGTAATTATGATGATTACTTAACCCGTAAAGCTGCCGCCCTTGAAGATGAAGCGAATCAAAATGCCGAGTTTGACAAGAAATTAGCGGATGAAGAAGTGTGGATCAGACAGGGTGTTAAGGCGCGTCGTACCCGCAATGAAGGTCGCGTTCGAGCCTTAGAAAAGCTTCGTAATGAACGTGCGCAACGACGATTGCAACAGGGTACTGCGAGATTGGCGCTTGAAAAAGGCGATGCGTCGGGTAAGAAGGTGATTGAAGTCACTGATATTTGTTTTGGTTATGGTGACCGACAAATCATTAAGAACTTCTCTACACTGATTCAGCGGGGCGATAAAATTGGTTTGATTGGTGCCAATGGAGCCGGTAAGTCAACGCTGTTAAAGTTATTGTTACAACAAATTGAGCCTAATACAGGCACAGTAGAGCAGGGCACTAAGTTAGAGATTGCTTATTTTGATCAGCTACGTGACCAGCTTGATCCTAATATGACGGTAGCGGATACAGTAGCCGATGGTAATGATTTTGTGGAAATAGCCGGTAATAAGCGCCACGTGATGTCGTATTTAGGCGATTTCTTATTTGCGCCTGCGAGAGCGCGTTCACCGGTTAAAAGTTTGTCAGGGGGAGAGAAAAACAGATTGTTGTTAGCGCGTTTATTTACTAAACCCGCTAATTTGATTGTCATGGATGAGCCAACCAATGATTTAGATTTAGAAACATTGGAGCTGTTGGAAGAAAAGCTGGTGAACTATGATGGTACGTTATTATTAGTTAGCCATGATAGAGCCTTTTTGGACAATGTCGTCACCAGTGTGTTTGTCTTAAATGGCACCGGTGAGGTTGATGATTTTGTGGGTGGCTATACGGATTGGATGAATCATGCCAAGCAATCCGCGCAAAATAAACCGGCGGCTTCTGTAAAAAAGGTTCAGGAGGCTTCCAAGCAGGACAAGCCAGCCGTTGTAACTGCGCCAGTTAAGAAGAAAAAACTCAGTTATAAAGAACAGCAGGAGCTTGAACAATTACCGAAAACTATTGATGAGTTAGAAGCTAAACAAGCCAGTCTGAATGCTCAGATTAGTGCCGCCTCTTTTTATAAACAAGAACCCTTAGCCATTGCCAAGACTTTGGATGAAATGAAGGCGATTGAAGCTAAATTAGAGCAGGTTTACGATCGTTGGAATGAGTTAGAAGCCTTGATGGTATGAGTTCATAGTTAAAATATATTGCAACTGCTATAAAACTGGATTAGAATCACCGGTTATCGTCGAATGAGGTAAAAGGACAGATAGGAGAAATGGCCGAGTGGCCGATGGCGCACGCCTGGAAAGTGTGTATACGGCAACGTATCGAGGGTTCGAATCCCTCTTTCTCCGCCACCTTCATCGCTGAGTAACAGAATTTATAAGACCCGCAAGCCCTAGGTTTAGCGGGTTTTTTATTGTCCGATGAATGAATAATTCTCTTAATAATTGTTATGAATCAAACATTGATAATACCCGTTGTGGTCACCGTGTTGCTCTGGGGTTGCATGGTTTTTTTGCCGAAGTTGGCGTTATCTGAGTTGAGTCCTCTCAGTGCTATGATTTATGAAATCTGTGGTGGCCTAACTATTGCGTTGTTTGTATTGTGCTTTATCGGAGGGCGCCCCGAATTCAATCTGCGCGGAGCGGCACTGGCTTATGTTGTTGGAGTCTGCGGGTTTTTAGGAACGCTGACCTACTTTTACGCTATTACCAAAGGCCCTGTAAGTACCATAGCCACTATGACGGCCATGTATCCAGTTGTACCTGTTATCTGTGGTGTTTTATTTCTGAATGAAACACTGACAATTAAGCAGGTTATTGGCATAGGGTTGAGTCTGTGTGGTTTGGTGTTATTGGTTTAGGTTAATAAACATACATGCCTTTTCCATCAGTTAGCCTATAACTCGATGTTCAAGTTTTTAAACTTTTTGCAGCCTAATCCATAGCAGTCTCATCCAGCAGCTCGGCATTTTAGGGAAGCTGTCGATTCCAGGATACCCAAATCTCTCCCACTCATGTGTTTGCCAGAAGGCATTAACTGAAAAACATCGTCAATAAGACCCGCTAACTGT
>CAIMEB010000122.1 GCA_903839855.1 uncultured Methylococcaceae bacterium | reverse complement strand
TCTTAAATTTAAGAAACAGCTAAGCCGTTTATCTTTAAAGTCACTGGCCGTTTTTTAATGGCTACGGTAGCTTGTTGTTAATTTTTTATTGACATCAAAAGTGTCAACTACTTTTAGGCTGCTATGAAGGATGCCGAAAATTTGTATTGGTTTTCATCTTAGACACGTTTTCGATACTTCTGCACCTTCAGTGGGACTCAATAATGGATCAGGCGATAAAGCTAAAGAGATTATCAATCGTAACAAAAAGTTTGGTTTGCAAACATTAAACCATGTACTGGATACCCTTTACTATGATAGTGATAAAAAAGATGAGCGATCTAGCAAGTCAAAAAAACCTACTAAGTTATGTATTCAAATTGATTTTGATAATAAAGTTGAGCCAAATAAAGCAGATAATGGATGTCATGTCTTTGATCGCAAGCCCAATGGAGATGATAATAACAAGGATAATAGTGGTTGGTTGAATTGTCATTATAGTATATTGGAAAATCATATATTCGATAACGATAGAGAATATATCAAGGATTTTGTTAGTGGTGTGGTTAAATTACCTTGGGAAAAATCTAACAATCCATCCATAGCAAATAAGCATTCTCTTTTTGAAGATTATATCTGCGGATCCGAAAAACTGTGTGACGATCTTGAAATTGCCCATTCCTTATCCGCATATCGGGTAATCACAGCGGCTTTATATCAACTCGGTACTTATGCAACCCAGGAAAATGAAATAATAAAAACAGAACTTTTATTTGGCCCGCAAACAATCACTCTTATCATAAGGTCTGAATCTCCTTTTTCCGTAGTCATTGGCGCGACGATCATCGCCCGTTACATCAACAAAAATATTATCCAAATATCACGCAAATTTCTTGAAGCCCAATGGGATAAATTTACAAACGGAGATGTTCTTTCTACATTGTTTTCTCCATCGGAAGATAAGAAAGTTACACAAGCCGAGATTGTAAAATGTATTTGGGGGCAAGACTGGGGTTCACTTAAAGCAAGCTCATTTGAATCACACCCCATGGCCTGCTATCTGCGGGAGTTGATCTCGGGTGCCGACCCCGATACTAATTCATGGGAAAAAAATCCCAGTATTCTTGAAAAGACTTTGGCTGCGTTTGTGGATACATCGCGGAATTTTGTTGGCGAGCGATTAGAAGGTAAGCCGGTCTGCTTTGGTTTTATTCTGGGCAACCCGGGCTTGCTGACTCATACCCCTAGAGAGCAACCCTTCCCCCTTGAATACTATGAGAGCTCCAAGGGAATCTACAAGTTCTTCACACAAGAAGAATTGCCTAAGCAGGTTCATCTGGTTTCCATGCCGGCGGAACGTGCGGTGGTTCTCCCATACTGCGGCCCCCCTGATTTCTCTGGCCCTAGCGGCAGACTTGCTGCATTCGCGCTTGAGTTCGACGAAGCCATGGAAGAATTTCGTGCCTATCCTTGGTTCCGTCTCTGGTCTGATCAATTTATCCCTTATCTTTACTATACAAAACGTTTTCCATGGGCTATTGCCTCGTATGTGGGGCCAGGCGCGGAAATTCGCATCTTCGTCGGGGGATACTTGGTCGCCTATCACTACGAGAAAGGCTGGCTTACGATCAGTTTTGATGGCGCAGAGGAATGTCTTCACAGACAAACAAAAGTTGATAACATTGTTGTCCGCCGACTCCTGCAAGTCGCTTTGCAAATGTCACGTTTTTCTAACCCAGATGCCAAAGGTGGGATGTTAATTTACCTAGCTAGAAAGCCAACTAAAATCCTAAAAAATAAGAACGGCCCACTATTTCAGTCGCTTAGAGACAACGAGCCAGTGCGAGCAGAAGATTCAAAAGACCTGTGGTTAACCGGTCGTGACTTGATTCGGGTAAAAAAAACTTTTAGTTATGAAAACAATATTGCGAAAGCTCGTTATGAATATGAACTTGATTATGCGGTAGCCAGAACCCTACTTCAAGCGGCACACTTGGATGGAGCGATTGTGCTATATCGAGGTAAATCCGAGAATGCTGAAACCAACAAATGCCCGGTGAAGGTTCACCTATTTGGGCAACGTATTAACACTACGCAGAAGGAATCAGACTCAGGCCCAAAGTCAGGAACCCGACATGCCGCCGCCGAGGCGCTAATGCAAGAAAAAGATATACCACGAGGATCAATTGCGATTGCAATATCATCAGATGGCCCAATCAGCATATGGGCAAGACTAAAAGATAAAGAATTTGGTGATCCGATTAAAATAGGTATACCTCTTGATAACGAGAAAACGTACTATAAAAAATAGATAGGTAGTGTCTGAACGGAAATGCTGTAGACCATATAAATAAGGGGCTACAGACAAAATAGTGAATCGAAGATTTACAAAAAACTTGAAGAAATGATGAGGTTTCGGTAACGGTAACCCTGTAAGTGCCGCCAAACATCACTTT
>CAIMEB010000121.1 GCA_903839855.1 uncultured Methylococcaceae bacterium | reverse complement strand
GTTACCGTTACCGAAACCTCATCATTTCTTCAAGTTTTTTGTAAATCTTCGATTCACTATTTTGTCTGTAGCCCCTTATTTATATGGTCTACAGCATTTCCGTTCAGACACTACTTAGGTATTGCAGTGGCGGCCAAAATGCCTATAATCACGATGACTATGATCAATTCGATCAAAGTAAAGCCGCTTTGTTTGTTCATATTCAATGGTGTTTTCATCTGTGTTCCTTGTTTAAATAGAAAAATTGATCAAAACCTCGGGCAATGCGGGAGGCATGAGTGTGTGAATCGCTTAGGGTAAAGTCTTTTTGATTGATCGGATAAGCCATTAAACGATTAGTAATAGCTTAGGTGGGGGTTAACAGCCTGTGGTGGTAGTACTTATAGTTGGGGGATTCATAGAACCTGTTACTGCATTATTGACACTGGGAGCCGTGTAAGTAATTTGACACAACGCAGGAGTAGTAGCAGTTGACAACTGTATAACTCCACCACTGACTGTAAAATCAGAAGAGAGATTAATCGCTGCTCCAATACCTGCTGCGTCAGCCGTTGGATAGCCATAAGTAAGTGTTACTATGGTATTTACGTTAGTTGTTGCGTTGGTGTTAGTTGTGCCATTTAAGCTCTCGCTCATAGCCGCCTCTACAGTAATACTCGGAGCTCCTGATGCTGCTGCTGATAATTTATTCTCTACCAGTGCTTCAGCATGAGTTATTGCTATCGCCGCATTGACCGCCATTAATGCGCCATTTAACGTTGCAATTCGTGCTTGACTTTTCAAACTCGTATATTTGGGTAATGCAGTGGCGGCTAAAATACCTATAATCACGATCACTATGATCAATTCGACCAAAGTAAAACCACCTTGTTTAATCCTATTCAATGGTGTGTTCATCAGTGTTCCTTGTTTAAATGGCAAAATCGATCAAAACCTCGGGTACAGCAGGAGGCTTGACAGTGTGAGCCGTCTAACGCGGCAGTGACGCTGCCTAAAATTACAATAAAGACTTTTTCTTATAGCTGGAAATCTAGCGTACAAGTTACTTACACTAGTTATTGGGATTAGTTTTACAAAGTACTCGTTGTACTTTATATGTTTTCAGAAATTGCCAATAGACTCGTAAAGCCCCTTCCTTTAGGTGAGTGGAGGGTATCAATCATAGATGAGAGTATGGCGTGTGTATAAGCATATACCTTAAATTAAATAATGCAAGTAACTATTTGATTTATTTTTATTTAGTTAGTGCAGTTATTACACTTATGTTAGCACATACTGCAACTAATCCCTATTGTTAATGAGCTTTTTTACCTTAATAAACTTCACGAAAATAAATTAAACCATTGCTACCCTTACCATTATCTTTGTAAATACCCCAAGTAATATGCGCTACGGGATCTTTATCATAAGCTGCGCCGCACCCATTACCACTCAAATAAGGCAAGGTAGCTGAGACTGAACTACCATAAGTCAGGCTTGAGATTAGGCAATTAGCAGTGCTTTCTTGATTCCCTAAATTAATCAGCAAATCAAAACTGCCGATAATGAACGGCTTACTCAATAGAAGACAGCTTTTACCTGCCGTCATGACACCACTTAAAACACTGCTAACCGAGCAACTGTCATTCTTATCAATCACCCGAAACGTCGGTGTTGTTAAGGTTGCTCCAGAAAGTGCCCCTTGATAATTCCCCTCAACTAGATTATTGACGGTCAGCATCGTATTGTTATCAAAGGTATTCGTGGCAAAGCTACTGCCGTTCCAATATTGCACCTCAACTAATATCGGCAAATCCAGTCGCTCTGAACCATAAGCATTCGAGACTTGTAGTTGACCAAAGCGGACAGGTGTCTCTGCAATTTTTCGCCGTAAATCGTTATCATTATCTGAAATAAATGTACAACGGGTATTCTCAAGGCCGGTTGTAATATTCAGATTAACACAATGTAAGGTATCGCTTGCCGCATTAGGTGGTAAGGTAACACCGTCTAAATCCAGCGGTTTAGCCCCCAGTTTCAGATTATCATAAGGCCCATCAGGACTCACATAACCCTTCGGATTAATCTTAAGATCAAGATTGACGTAACGCTTAAGCAGAATATTCACCGTAAAATAGCTACTTCCCTTGCTCCAGGCATCAATACTGCCGCCCAGTGTGGTGGTATTTCTTGGCACCTTACTATTAAGACGGGTGGTATCAATCGCCAGACGATCCGTGAGTGGCATCGTGCCATTGTTTGCAGACAAACCCATGCACGACAAGTCGCTACACGTCCAATGAGATAAATCGGTCGCACTCCAGTCTGTTGTGTTGAGCTTGGCAAATTTTCCTTGATAATTAAAGGTCGCTCCTTCGCTTTTATTATAGGCCGTCACTGTTAAAGCCAGTTGCATGGGTTCGTCCATATAGGTGAACGGAACAGCCTGAGACTCCGTGGTTTGCAGATCACTACGGGTTATTACCGCACCCACCACACCCAAATGATCGGGTACAAACCGTCCCAACGACACCGCGTTGATATTACCAATACTACAACCGTATTGCGCTCCCATTAACACAGTGGATAAATGGCTATCGGATACGGTGCTAGTCATGCAATCGCCATTAACACTGTCCACCGCTGTAAAAGAGTCATCACGATAAGCGCCGGGTGCCAGATAAAGATAACCGACTTCACTATAAGTTGCATTATTAACGGCGGCGGTATTCGCTGTTAAATTAGCAGGGGTCAGCGTACCGATCACCCCGTTGTTTGGCTGAGTGATATCCTGATTGGGATTTTCTACAGTGAGTTTATTGCTATCCAATGTCAATACACCTGAATAATGGTCGCCGCTGATGGTATTCGCACTGAGATTAAAAAGAGCCCCCGCCTTTATAATAGGCGTGGCAGTAGAGGAAGGTGCCAAGGCATTGGCAGAACTTATCAAAGTCACTGCAACGGGTCGCACTGAAAACTGATCCGATGAACAGGATTGTTTGGCTGTCGCGCTAATCGTGGTACAAGTATTATCAGTGCATTCGGTAACACGGCAACGCAGCTTTTGGTAAACATTGGAAAGATTAAATGCGCTCGTTGGTGCACGCCCGGCTGAACTTGAGGTAAAAGCAATCGTTTGTGCAGCCACCGGATTGGCATAAGCAGCACAACTGGCCGGTGGCGTTGCATCGTCAAACAACTCCACTCGGGTATATTTAGTATCTGAACGGAAAAGCTACAAGCCACGACAGGCATGGGATTCAGCTATTTATTGAGCGCGAAGTTTTTTTATTCTCCATTGTCATTTTACGAAAAAGTGATGTTTGGCGGCACTTACAGGGTTACCGTTACC
>CAIMEB010000120.1 GCA_903839855.1 uncultured Methylococcaceae bacterium | reverse complement strand
GGTAACGGTAACCCTGTAAGTGCCGCCAAACATCACTTTTTCGTAAAATGACAATGGAGAATAAAAAAACTTCGCGCTCAATAAATAGCTGAATCCCATGCCTGTCGTGGCTTGTAGCTTTTCCGTTCAGATACTAAATATGATTATCAACAACAAAATGATAAAGGCGGTAAAGAAGGTGGGCCTGTGACTTTCTTGTGGGATATTGAAGCAAATAAATCACAATAAATCAATTTAGACGAAGTAGGTTAACCTGCTTCGTCTTTTTTACAAACGTAACGGAATAGCGCTTATGAGCTTAGCTGAACAACATTTAAAAGATGGGAATCTGTCTGAGGCGTTAATAGAGCTGCAGAATCAGATTAAAAAAGAACCATCTAATGCGGCCTTGCGTACATTTTTGTTTCAATTGTTAGCCGTATTAGGCCAATGGGATAGAGCCTTAACTCAATTGAATGTGGCAGGAGATCTTGATGCGTCTACGCTACCGATGGTACAAACCTACCGAGAAGCGATACGTTGTGAATTTTTAAGAAAGGATGTTTTTTTAGGCCATAAAACGCCACAGATTTTTGGTGATCCTCAGCAATGGATCGCCCTTTTAGTGCAAGCACTAAAATTAATAACTCAACAGCAATATAAAGAAGCTCAACAATTACGTAATGAGGCATTTGAGTTAGCGCCAATTTCATCAGGTACGATTAATGGTGAAGACTTTGAATGGTTTTCCGATGCGGATAGCCGTTTAGGCCCCGTTATTGAAGCCGTGATTAATGGCCAGTATTTTTGGGTACCCTTTACACAAATTAAAAGCATAACTATTGAAGCGCCAACTGATTTAAGAGATATAGTCTGGACGCCAGTGCATTTTGTTTGGGTAAATGGTGGAGAAACAGTTGGATTAATCCCCACTCGTTATCCACAATCAGATGTATCAGAAGACAACTTAATAAAGTTAGCACGTAAAACTGATTGGTTAGAGCAGAATGATGAAACTTTTATTGGCTTAGGTCAACGGTTATTCAGTACTAATGTAAGTGATTATGCTTTATTAGATAGTCGTGAAATTAAATTTAATACTTTGAGTTAATCCAGTGGCCGAATTATCTCAAAAAGAACGTTTACAACCTTCACTATTAGATAGATTGGTTGATAATGCTCCTGATAATCTGCAGGAGTCACGGGAGCATCGGGTATTATCATTAGATCGTTTACGTGAGTCAGTTCTTAGAGATTTGGCTTGGTTATTAAATACAACGCAATTTGAAACATCTCAATCTTTAGAAAATTATCCGTATGTGCAACATGCTGTACTTAATTATGGCATTGTTGATTTGGTTGGAAAGACTGGCTCAGGAGCCAATAAACAGTTTATTCAAAATCAAATACGTCAAGCTCTATTAGATTTTGAACCACGCATTTTGGCAGATTCATTGCGGGTTAATGTGTTAGTTGCAGATAACCAAATGAATAATAATGCCATCACTTTTGAGATTGAAGGTGATCTATGGTCACAGCCTTTACCCTTAAGGTTATATTTAAAAACGGAATTAGATTTAGAGACTGGCAGCATGGAAATAACGGATAAAGCGGCTTAGATCATGGATCCAAGGTTACTTAAATATTATAATCATGAGCTCCAGCATATTCGTGAGATGGCCGGCGAATTTGCTAAAGAATATCCTAAGGTTGCAGGTCGACTTGGGCTTGATAGCTTTGAATGTGCCGATCCTTATGTCGAGCGATTACTAGAAGGCTTTGCGTATTTATCTGCGCGGGTGCAACTTAAAGTCGACTCAGAATTTCCCCGCTTTACCCAACATTTGTTAAACATTGTTTATCCACATTATTTAGCACCAACGCCGTCAATGGCCGTTGTGCAATGTCAACCGGATTTACTAGAAGGTTCATTAAATGAAGGCTTTTTAATACCTAAAGAAACGGCCTTAAGAAGTAACCTGGCAAAAGGTGAACAGACTGCCTGTGAATACCGCACAGCACATGATTTAACATTGTGGCCCATAGAATTAATAGAAGCAGAGTATTTGTCGGGTGCCGGTGCTGTGGTTAATTTAGGTGCTCCGAGCTTGCCCGGTTTAAAAGCCGGCTTACGTTTACGGTTAAAATCTACGGCGGGTTTAAAGTTTAATCAATTAGCTTTAAAAGAATTAGTTTTATATTTGCGGGGTGTCGGTGTATTGCCCATGCAAATTTATGAGCAATTATTGGCCAATAGTTTTGCCGTTGTGGTTCAAGCCACTAATAGGCCTATCACTTGGCAACATATTATAAAACAAGATGCGGTATTACCCTTAGGTTTTGGTAATAACGAGGCTTTGTTGCCTTTTACGCCCAGATCTTTTCAGGGCTATCGTTTATTGCAGGAGTATTTTGCTTTTCCTGAGCGTTATATGTTTGTGCAATTAACCCAATTACAAGAAGCAGTTAAGCAATGTGACACTAATGAAATTGATATTATTATTTTGTTAAATAAAAGTAATGTTAATTTGATCAATGAAGTAGATCCATCTCGCTTTGCTTTATTTTGTACTCCTGTTGTTAATGTCTTTCCAAGACCTGCAGATCGTATTCATATTAGCCAGCAGACTCATGAATATCATATTGTTCCTGATCGTACGCGACCTTTAGATTATGAGGTCTATCAAATTCGCAAGGTAACTGGCTATGGTGGTAATGCCGATGAGCAATTATCTTTTTTGCCATTTTACGAAGCCAGTAGTGATAACAGTCTGCAAACTTTACGTGCATATTATTCAATTATACGTTCGCCTAGAGTGGTTTCAGCTCGCCAACGTTTATTAGGACCGCGTTCTAGTTATGTTGGTAATGAAGTTTATATATCAATTGTTGATAGTAACGAAGCGCCATTTAAAAGTGACTTAAGGCAGTTGGGCATCGAGCTATTGTGCACGAATCGTGATTTACCTTTGCAATTACCTATAGGCATTGGCAAATCTGATTTTACAATTCAGACGGGAGCTCCAGTTGATGCCATTAAGTGTTTATCGGGGCCTACTAAGCCTAAACCATCGAATGCCTATAAAGATACGGTCTGGAAGTTGATAAACCATCTGTCTCTTAATTATTTATCATTAATTAATAATAATGATATAGAAGGTGCAGCGGCCTTAAGGACATTATTGTCTTTGTATAGTGATAATGCTGAAGCAGGACTTAGAAAACAGATAGAAGGTGTGTTATCGATCAATTCAGAACCTATTGTAAGACGTATTAATAGTGCTGGCCCTATCGTATTTGGTCGAGGCTTGAGGATTACTTTAAATATAGATGAATCTGCCTTTGAGGGCACAGGGGTGTTTTTATTAGGTATGGTATTGGAGCAATTTTTTGCCCAATTTGTATCTATAAACTCTTTTACAGAAACAGTGCTAACCAGCAATGACCGCGGAGAAATAATGCGATGGCCGATGAGACTCGGACAACGACCTCTGCTATAGAATCTGCACTGGCAAAAGATCCAACAAAGTTTGGATTTTTTCAAGTGATGCGGCTATTGGAGAATGCTTACAAAGATAAAGCTCGTTTTGGTCAATCACAGCGCCCCAGTGATGAGCCTCCCATACGTTTTGGTCAAGAGATATCTTTAACTTTTGAGTCATCGACTTTAAGTGGTTTTGCTCAGCGAAAAAATGGCTTAATGCCCGTGCTTAAACAGTGTTTTATCGGTCTTTTTGGTAATAATGGCCCCATGCCTGTTCATTTAACAGAGTTTATTTGGGAAAGGATACATTTTAATCGAGACCCTACTTTAGCTGGTTTTATGGATATGTTTCATCATCGGATGATCAGTTTGTTTTATCGCGCTTGGGCAAATAACGAACCCACAGTCAGTTTTGATAGACCAAAGTCCGATCGATTTTCTAACTATATTGGTTCTTTGTCCGGTTTTGGCAGCCCCTCTGTACGTGAAAGGGATGCCATGCCAGATGTGGCAAAGTTTTATTACACGGGTTTAATGGCGACGCAAAATAAATCAGCAGAAAGTTTAAGAGCTTTATTAGCCGATTATTTTAGATTATCCGTCAGCATAGAGCAGTTTGTGGGTGAATGGTTGCAAATACAAACTGGAGATTTAACTCGCTTAGGTGAAACACCTAGAACAGGTGAGTTAGGTGTATCTGCGATATTGGGTTCTCAGGTTTGGAGTTGCCAACATAAATTTAGACTGCATTTTGGGCCTTTGGGTTTAAAACAATACATGAGTTTGTTACCTAACGGTTATCGACTTGAGCAACTGATTGCAGTGATACGTAATTATATCGGCGATGAATTGAGTTGGGACGTGAATTTAAAGTTAAAAAAGGATCAAGTACCGATGGCCAGATTAGGAGAATCCACTCATTTGGGCTGGACATCTTGGTTAGGTGAACGAAAGACTGAATTGGATGCAGATGATTTAACCCTGAATCCATTTTGGGGTAAGCTTTAACTAAGTTAGTCAAAACTGAATGGCATCTGTGTTATTAAATGAGAAATAGTAGAGTATATGGCATGAGATCTTATGAAGAAAAATTTAAAGCATTGAGTCTGTCAAACGGATTACCAGTTGCTGTAATTAATCTCCACGTACTTGGTTTAGAAATTGGCACATACGAAAGGATTAAACAATATGATGCTTATCGATTGAGAAATATTAATCATCCCATTTTAAAAGACTACTTTGATATTAACAGTCATATTTGGGTGAGTCCTTTGGAAGAAAGATATGCCGATGCTTGGGATGTAGCAGGACTTTCTAAAACCCCTGGAAGTCATCTCGATCATTTACATTCAAAAGCTGTTGCAAATGCCCAAGGGTATGGGTATGTTCTGCTTTTCAGTTGTTCACCTGGTGCCAATATGAGTGCTGCAAATGAAGAAAAGAATAGAAAAAATCTTGCTGATCCAAGTCATGCTTTAAAACATAGATTACTCACTGCTGATGAACTTCACTGGAGAAAAATATGGGGCTTGAAAAAAGATCTTATTAATGAATGAAACTTTATGTACATAAGGAGGGTATGTGTAACACCTAACCTGCAGGCGTTGTTATGGATTATTGGCACTTCTTTTTGTGACAAAAGTTTCTAAATTGGAATAGATTAAAGGAATTGAGCAACGAAAATATGCTGCTCTACGTTTACTGTAATTGTGATGAGATTATGTATCAAAATAAACTTAATAAGTTTGAAAATATAGAAAATCTGGCTGGAAAGTCCTGGGAGCACGCTGTTACGATAGATGTTTTAAATAACACCACTATAAAAGACTGCTCTATTCATTGTTTTCATTACCAACAGATGTTGGAGCTATTTTTTAAGCATTTATTAGAAACTAAAAGTCAATTTGGATCTTACAGTAGAACGCATAAATTACAAAAACTGTTAGAAGAAGTTATCGCCAATACACTGTTCAAAACAGATAAAAGCAAATATTTGATGGCATTACAAGTTATCACGGTCTGTGCAGAAGAATATCGATATAATTTTTTAATCGATTGTGAAGGCTATAAACAAAGTGTCAAAATTTGCGATGAACTTTTAGATGAATTACTCGATTTTGAACATAACGGACAACAGAAAGAAGACTCTTAATTTGCCGGTAAAGATACTTTTCTTCTTTATTAGGAAGAAATGAAGTAGAAACTTATAACATAAAGGATAGAAAATGACTGAAATTAGCCGAGTTGCCTTGTTTGGCAAATTAAACACCGTCTGTTACAAAGGGATAGAAGGCGCTACCGTCTTTTGTAAGTTGCGCGGTAACCCTTATGTAGAATTAGTACATTGGTTGCACCAGATATTGCAATTACAAGACTCCGATTTACATAAAATTATCCGAGAATTTAATCTTGATCCCTCGCGTTTAGCTAAAGACTTTACGGATGCTCTGGATAGATTACCCCGAGGTGCTAGTTCAATATCAGATTTATCTCAACACATTGAAGATGCAGTGGAACGCGGCTGGGTATTTGGTACCTTGATGTTTGGGGAATCACAAGTCCGTTCAGGGCATCTTATTGTTGGCATATTAAAAACCAAAGGTTTAAGTCATGCTTTAACCAGTATCTCAAAAGAATTCGAAAAAATTAAAGCGGAAACACTGACTGACCGTTTTGATGAAATTTTAAGCGGTTCACCCGAACACGGCCTAACGGCCAGTGATGGCTTTAATGTCGGTGGTGGTGCGGTGCCAGGTGAAGCCAGTGGCGCAATGGCTCCTGCTCAAATGGGTAAACAACAAGCCTTAAAACAATTTACCGTCGATTTAACTGAACAAGCTCGTTCTGGCAAAATGGATCCTATTGTTGGACGTGATGAAGAAATTCGTCAAGTTATCGATATTTTAATGCGTCGTCGTCAAAACAATCCAATTTTAACCGGCGAGGCGGGCGTGGGTAAAACTGCCGTAGTCGAAGGCTTTGCCCAAAAAATTGTGGCTGGCGATGTGCCTCCCTCGTTGCGTGATGTTAGTTTGCTGACGCTTGATGTGGGTTTGTTACAAGCGGGCGCCAGCATGAAAGGCGAGTTTGAAAACCGCTTACGGCAAGTGATTGAAGAGGTGCAATCTTCAGAAAAACCGATTATTTTATTTATCGATGAAGCCCATACTCTAGTGGGAGCGGGTGGCGCAGCAGGAACAGGCGATGCCGCCAACTTATTAAAACCCGCCTTAGCACGTGGCACTTTACGAACCGTAGCGGCAACCACTTTTGCTGAATATAAAAAACATATCGAAAAAGACCCTGCCTTAACCCGTCGCTTTCAAGTGGTGCAAGTTAATGAGCCGAGTGAAGAAAAAGCCATTTTAATGATGCGCGGCGTGGCTTCTGTGATGGAGAAACATCATAAAGTACAAATATTAGATGAAGCGTTAGAAGCTTCAGTGCGTTTATCGCATCGTTATATTCCCGCGCGTCAATTACCTGATAAATCAGTTAGCCTATTAGATACCGCCTCTGCACGGGTTGCGATCAGTCAACATGCCGTACCTGCAGAAGTGGATGATTGTCGTAAACGTATTAATGCTTTAAACACTGAGCTAGAAATTATTGCCCGTGAGAAAGCCGTTGGCGTTGATGTTAAAGACCGTGAAACACTGGCAACAGAAAAATTAGTGAGTGAACAAGATCGCTTAGTGGGTTTAGAAGAGCGCTGGAATGCAGAACAAGAACTGGTAAAGAGTATCTTGGAAATACGTTCACAATTGCGTGCGTTAACGGGCAAGGTTGAAGGCACAGAAAGTGATTTAGAAAAAGCCGCCGAAGCTATAGTAGCAGATGCAGAAACCGCGCCGGCAGTTGATCCAGTATCTCGTGAACAACTTTTAGCAGATCTAAAAGATTTACAAGCCAAATTACAAGAACTGCAAGGTGAATCGCCTTTAATTTTACCCAGTGTAGATGCCCAAGCAGTGGCTTCAGTAGTGGGAGATTGGACTGGCATTCCTGTCGGTCGAATGGTTAAAAATGAAATAGATAACATCATTCATCTGGCTGACAATATCGAACAGCGCATCATCGGCCAACGTCATGCGCTGGATATGATCGCCAAACGTGTACAAACGTCTCGCGCTGGCCTTGATAACCCCAATAAACCGATTGGGGTGTTTATGCTAGCGGGTACTTCTGGGGTGGGTAAAACTGAAACAGCGCTGGCCTTGGCAGAGGCATTGTATGGCGGTGAGCAAAATATCATCACCATCAACATGAGCGAATACCAGGAAGCGCATACCGTTTCCACCTTAAAAGGTGCGCCTCCGGGATATGTGGGTTATGGCGAAGGTGGCGTGTTGACCGAAGCGGTTCGTCGAAGACCTTATAGTGTGGTGTTACTGGATGAAGTCGAAAAAGCCCATCCTGATGTGCATGAGATATTCTTTCAGGTGTTTGATAAAGGCTGGATGGAAGATGGTGAGGGCAGGGTGATTGACTTTAAAAACACCCTGATATTACTGACCACCAATGCCGGCACCGACATGATCATGAATCTGTGCAAAGATCCAGAATTAATGCCAGAACCAGATGATATTGCTAAAGCCTTACGTGAACCGCTGTTAAAAATATTCCCGCCAGCTTTATTAGGCCGTGTTGTGGTGATTCCTTATTACCCACTCAGCGATGAAATGATAGGCGCAATCACGCACTTACAATTAGGTCGAATTAAAAAGCGCGTCATGGAAAGCCATAAAGTACCGTTTACTTATGATGATGCAGTGGTTAAGTTGATTGCAAGTCGTTGTACAGAATTGGAGAGCGGTGGCCGGATGATTGATGCGATATTAACTAATACTTTATTGCCTAATATTAGTGCTGAGTTTTTGAAAAGGATGATGGAAGGGGTAGTAATTGAGAAGGTTCATGTGAGTGTGGTTGATGGGGAGTTTGGGTATGAGTTTGAATAGTGTTGTTGTCAATCAAAATGATTCATTCTTCAGTGTCGTGATGAAGTGAAAGTACTAAACATCACTTCAGTCCAATCGATAAAGATTTTAAAATTAATTTTACGTAGTGGTTTATTGATGTTTTTAAAGAGGATACAAAAATGGGTTTAATTCTAAGCGCTGTTGGTCATGGTGCCAAAGCTATTGATTGGAAGGACGTGAAAATTGTTCGCATACTACTGAATTTCTACATTACTGATCTTAATAAATATAGGGTGTTAAATAATCAGAGCATATTAACCCCGATGGTAGAGAAAGGATTAAAATCAAAAAAAGATATGGATGAATTAATAGATAGAATCAAGTGTTATCAACTTCTTATGAAGAAGTCAAATCCGGCTATTATTGCGGATGGAAGGATTGATCCTGACAGTGCTACTGAAAAAAAATTAATAGAAGGTTTGGCATCTGGGTTCTCAGTAAAAAAGATAGAACTGGTAGAGCCATGGGTTAAATTCGAAGATACAAGTAGGTATGATAATTTTTTTCAAAAATTGCTTGATTATTATTCTATTAATACGAATCTAAGGAGGTCGAATTTTATTGGTCAAGTATTAGTTGAATCAGATAAGTTTAGAACAGCCCAAGAATATGCTGATGGTTCCGAGTACGAAGGGCGAACAAACCTCGGGAATACACAAGCCGGCGATGGGCCGAGATTCAAAGGCCGTGGTCTTATTCAGCTAACTGGGAGAAAGAATTACGAAGAATTCGAAAAATACATGAATATTTCGTTTACGGGCCTAAACGATGGAGCAAATAGAGATAAGATTTCTCAGGATCCATGGATGGCAATCGTAGTTTCTTGTTGGTTTTGGAGTAAAAATTCAATAAACGATTGGTGTGATGCCGATAATGCTAAAAATGTCTCAAAGTTAGTCAATGCAGGTTCGATTAATAAGCCAGACTCAAAAGTGAACGGTCTAAAAGAAAGGCTGGATTACACAAAAAGAGCAAAAATAGTGAAGATATAATAATGCTTTTTAAATTTTCAAATCCGAATCTTGCTTTATTTGTGCTGCTAATTTCACTGGCAAGCTTAGAAGTTAATTCAAAGGAAGTAACCGACTGTCAACCTTGTGAGTTTTTGGTTGGGAAATCGGGCCACGTCTTTGATTTTATTTTTTATTTTGATGAGGGAGGCAATAAGAGAAAATTAAAAAAGATCGATGTTAAACATAATCAAAGAGATCTTCAAAGTTTGACAATAGAGGGCGAAGAGGAAGTCGAGGGTCCTTATGACTTTGATGTAGTTAATGTGCAAAATGCATCGATGATTTACCTTGTTACAAGTAATGGTGCAAGCGGTAATATGTATGCTGATTACTGGATATATGATAATGATTTTATTGGTGTGTCTGATTCCCAAGGTAAGTCGGAGCCATTTCATCTTTTAGGAAACTTTCCTTATCTAACTTATGATCCCGATAGAAATGTATTTAAGTCTCATGTCTCTGGCGGTCATGGTGGACGATCATTTGAAAAATCAGAATATACGCTTGAAAATAATGAATTAAAATTAGTTTATTTAGAATCTCAATCTTATGATCATAAGGCTGATATCTATCTACACACAATCAAGAAGTTGAACTCTAATAGACTAGTGGTGGTTGTTAATGAAAAGCTTAATTTAAAATAGGTTCCAGGCTCATAAAACCGTAAGACAGGATGCGTCACGGTTCCGCCAAGTTGAAGCTAAAACTGGGGTCAGGGTCAGGGTCAAGATTAAGATTAACTGGGGGCAGAGTAAACTTAAATGTTGTGTTTTATATAATCTGACCTCTAAAACAATTTATTTGTTGCAAACAAATAGGGTTGCCATAAGGCAAAAAAACAATTGAAACGGGAAATGAATTAAGTTTACTCTGCCCCGTTTATTTTTTATTAAATTAATTTGTTATCGTGCATTGTAGGAGGGTAGATGGCTGAGCAAAGTGCTGCTTATAATTGGTTCTGGAAACAAATGAATTCATTAACTGAAAGCAGAAGCATGTCACCAGAAGAAGTAAAGCAATATCAAGCGGATAAGTTAAAAGAAGATCAACAAAAGCAATCTGGTATTTTTAACCCTTTAGATGCACTGTACCATAAGGTATTGGCAACTGTTGGTATATGTACTCCAAACATTGAACAATTAAATTCATATCTCGAAAAAGCTGAGCAATATACTAAGTATGCAAAAAATACAGCTTCTATTATTGATAAACATCCATCTATATATGGGAAATAACTGGGGTCAGAGTAAACTTAAATTTTTGGATTGATCCTATATTATTACTGAGGGTTATTAAAGTGATGTTCGAAAATGATTGGCAAAATGCTTGTTTACGATTAAATAATGAAGCTAGAAATGCGTTTACTTCTAATCCAGCACCAGAACTTATTTGGATACCTAATGATTTTATAATGTACAGACTTCGAACTAAGTACCTATGTAAAATTAATTTAACTTAACTTTTAAGAAAAGTCTACGGTGAAAGATAGTCCAATATTAGCAAGCACATCAAATAATTCTCTTTTGAGATCAGCAAAAGACTTATAAGCGTCAAAAGGCAACCAGT
>CAIMEB010000119.1 GCA_903839855.1 uncultured Methylococcaceae bacterium | reverse complement strand
TGGCATGGATATAAACCTTCATTGTACAATGAACTGAAGGTTTGTGTTCATTTGTACATCGAAAGAAACCCGTTTTCATGACTTTATAAAGCCAGGAATTGCATAAAGTGTAAACCGGTAAATGAAGGATGCCGATTTATCTAATAAAATGTCCCCTAAGCCCTCTTTTTCAAAGAGGGGGACTTGAATGGTTACGCCCATAGTGCTTGATGATGACAGCGGTTAAGCGTAGATGTGATAAAGTAAGCACAACGTGTAGAGCGCTAGTCTTCTGGCTTACTGGCTGTTACGGACTCGCGTTTGGCAAGACCTTATTACTCTCACTATCTTAAAAGAAGTACACTGAATGGCTGTTAAAAAATCTGAGCTTTATAGTTCGTTATGGAAAAGTTGCGATGAATTGCGTGGCGGGATGGATGCCTCACAGTATAAAGATTACGTGTTAGTGCTGTTGTTTATTAAATACGTCAGCGATAAATATGTAGGTATTCCCTACGCGCCTATCACCATTCCTGAAGGAGCCAGCTTTAAGGATATGGTCGGGTTAAAAGGTAAGCCGGATATCGGCGACCAGATCAATAAAAAAATCATTGCCCCGTTGGCTACAGCTAACAAACTGTCTGACATGCCAGACTTTAACGATGCCAGCAAGTTAGGCAGCGATAAAGATATGGTCGAAAAACTCTCTAGTTTGATCGCTATCTTCGGGAACCCCGCGCTGGATTTTTCCAAGAACCGCGCTGAAGGGGATGATATTCTCGGTGATGCTTATGAATTTTTGATGCGGCATTTCGCGGTCGATAGCGGTAAAAGTAAAGGTCAGTTTTATACCCCTGCGGAGGTTAGCCGCATCATTGCGCAAATCATCGGTATCCGTACTGCCAGCACCACTAGCAATACCACGGTTTATGATCCTACCTGTGGCTCCGGTTCGCTGCTGCTGAAAGTCGCGGATGAAGCCCAGGCTAAAGTCACTCTGAATGGTCAGGAAAAAGATGCGGCCACCAGTGGCCTGGCACGTATGAATATGATCCTGCACAATAACCCCACGGCGCTGATTGTGCAAGGTAACACCCTGGCTGATCCCAAATTTAAAGACGGCGATCAACTCAAGACCTTTGATTATGTGGTTGCTAATCCGCCTTTCAGCGATAAGCGTTGGAGCAATGGCGTCGATACCCAAAACGACCCTTATGAGCGTTTTAAACACTTTGGTACGCCACCCGACAAGCAAGGTGATTATGCCTATTTACTGCACATCATTCGCTCGCTTAAGTCTACTGGCAAAGGTGCCTGTATCCTGCCGCATGGCGTACTGTTTCGAGGCAATGCCGAAGCCGCGATTAGACGACATTTGATCCGCAAAGGGTATATCAAAGGCATTATCGGTTTACCGGCCAATTTGTTTTACGGCACCGGCATACCCGCGTGTATTATCGTCATTGATAAAGAACACGCACCGGCGCGTAAAGGTATCTTTATGCTGGATGCCAGTTCTGGCTACATGAAGGACGGTAACAAAAACCGCCTACGTGCCATGGATATTCATAAAATCGTCGATGTCTTCAATAAGTACCTGGACGTACCGCACTATTCGCGGATGGTTGGTTTTGATGAGATTGAGAAAAACGACTTCAACCTGAATCTGCCGCGTTATATTGATAGCCAAGCATTGGAGGACCTGCAAGACATTGAAGCGCATTTACGCGGCGGTATCCCTTGTGCCGATGTCGATGCACTGCAACGTTACTGGACGGTTTGTCCTTCGCTGAAAACAGCCTTATTCAAAGACAATAGACCCGGCTATCTTGACCTTGGCGTAGAGAAAGCCGTTATCAAGTCCAGCATTTACCAGCACCCTGAGTTCTCGACCTTCATCATCGGCATGAATCAGCATTTTGCCACTTGGCGGCACAGTAGCGCCATCAGTCTTAAGGCCTTACAAGTCGGCTGCCAGCCTAAAACCATTATTACCACCCTGTCTGAAAGCTTACTGGCTCATTATGTAGACAGGCCTTTAATCGACAAGTACGACATTTATCAGCATCTAATGGATTACTGGGCTGAAACTATGCAGGATGATGCTTATCTGATTGCCGCCGAGGGCTGGAAAGCCGAAACCTACCGTATCATTGAAAAAGATAAAAAAGGTAAGGAAAAGGACAAAGGCTGGACATGTGACCTAGTGCCCAAACCGTTAATCGTTGCCGCTTACTTCAAGCAAGAACACGATGCCCTTATCGAGTTAGAAGCCAAACTGGAAAACGGCCTTAGCCAGCTCAGCGAATTAGAAGAAGAGCAGGGGGATGAAGACGGTTTGTTCAGCGAATTGGATAAAATCAACAAGGCTAATGTCAGCGCACGCTATAAAGAAATCAAGACTGATGCGTCGGCTAAAGAGGAAATTGATATACTCCTCGCCTGGTTGACACTCAATGATCAAGTCGCCGATCTCAAGAAATTAGTAAGAGATGCAGAGTCTGCACTGGATTTATTGGCGTATAACAAATATCCCTCGCTTACCGAAGATGAGATTAAAACCTTGGTGGTAGATCATAAATGGCTGGCAACGCTTGATGCTGCCATACACGGTGAAATGGATCGTATCAGTCAGGCACTGACCCAGCGGGTGAAGGAACTGGCTGATCGTTATGAAACACCGATGCCTTTGATGGGGCAGCGTGTTGTGGAACTGGAAGATAAGGTTAATCGGCATTTGGAAAAGATGGGGTTTTCATGGAACTGAAGGCGGGTTATAAGCAGACTGAGGTTGGGGTGATGCCGGAGGATTGGGCGCTTAAATCGATTGATTCAATAGCAACCATAGCGACTGGCAATACTCCGCCAACACAGGACACTGCAAACTACGGTGATGCGTTTCTATTTGTTAGCCCTACGGACTTGGGACATACAAAATTTATATCACAAACAGAGAAGATGCTTTCAAAGAAAGGGTTCTCAATTTCTCGGCACTTCCCAAAAGAATCAATACTGTTTGTTTGTATTGGCTCTACTATCGGGAAATGTGGAATTGCAACAGAAGAACTGACCTCGAATCAACAGATCAACGCAATTTTTCCATCGTCAGTATTCTCAACAGACTATGTTTATTACGCAGTATCTGCTGCCGCTTCCAAAATCAAGGCACTGGCTGGAGAGCAAGCAGTGCCAATCGTAAATAAGACACAATTCTCAGAAACAGTTATTCCTCTCCCACCCACCAAAGCTGAACAAGAAGCCATAGCCGAAGCTTTGAGCGATGCGGATGCCCTCATCGAATCATTGGAGCAACTGATCGCCAAAAAGCGGCTGATCAAACAAGGTGCTATGCAGGAATTGCTTACTGGTAAGAAGCGCTTGCCGGGATTTAGTGGGGAATGGGCGATTAAACAGTTGGGAGATGTTATCGAAAAGTTTATTGGGGGCGGAACGCCTAGTCGCTCAAACCAGCAATACTGGGGGGATGAACTTTCTTGGGTTACAGTGAAAGACTTTGCAACGTTCGATCCATGGATCTCGCAGGAAATGATTACCAGATTGGGTTTGAAACATAGTGCATCACACCTAATTCCAAAGGGAACGCTCATCACCTCGACCAGAATGGCTCTTGGAAAAGCTGTCATATATAAGATAGATGTAGCTATTAACCAAGACATGAAAGCCCTCTTTCCAAAGCCGGTTTTGGCAACCCAATACCTCTATTTCTGGTTTCAGTATCATGGTCAATCAATTGATGAGCTTGGAAGTGGCAGTACTGTGAAAGGCATTTCTCTACCTGATCTTAAGAAAATTGACTTTCAACTTCCATCTTGTGCAGAACAAACCGCCATCGCCACTATACTCAGCGACATGGACACTGAAATCACTGAACTGGACATCAAGCTATCAAAAGCACGCAAAATCAAACAAGGCATGATGCAGGCGTTATTAACGGGTAAAACGAGATTAATATGAGCAACACAACTGAACTAGAACACTTAATGCAGGAGAGTAACCATGCTTGAAAAATCAATCAATATCTCTTTTTCCATAAAAGAAAACCTGTTGCTGTCCTTAAGAGAAAGCCAGGAAGAATTCACTCAAGATCTACGATTTTTATCCGCCTTGATGCTCTACAGAAAAAATCGCTTATCCTTAGGCAAAGCGGCAGAACTAGCGGGTCATAGCAAGCTTGATTTTATCGAGAAATTAAAGCTAGAAAAAGAACCGATCTTTGATTATAACGCTGATGAAATGAATGAAATATTTAACGACGTTAATAAACTGCCATGAAAGAAATAACTCAGAAGGCTCAAGAAATATTAGATACACTACAAAAAGTCGCCACCGATACTTTAGAACGTAAACGGCGCTTGGGCGAGTATGCAGTAGTTTGGGAGGATAACAAACCCGTTATTATCGGTGAGATGCTTGAAGACAGTGATGATGATTTTCGACGGGAAACTTCATTATTATGACCCCAATCGGCCAACCCGAACGCCACACTCAAAACCGTGTTATCAATCTGTTTAAAGATGAACTCGGCTATCAATTCCTGGGCGATTGGACTGACCGCCCCGGGAATAGCAACATCGAAGTCGATTTATTGACGGCTTACTTAGTCCGTAGCGGTTATAGTTCAGCTCAAATCAGTGTCGCTACTCATAAGCTGCGTACCGAAGCCGATAATCATAACCGCACGCTTTACGGTAACAATCAGGCTGTTTATAAGTTGCTGCGTTATGGCGTACCCGTGAAGGTTGAGGCGGACAAAGTCACGGAAACCTTGCATTTAATCAACTGGAATCAGCCTGAAGCGAATGATTTTGCCATTGCCGAAGAAGTCACGCTTAAAGGCCCACTGGAACGGCGGCCTGATCTGGTTTTGTATATCAACGGTATCGCTATCGGGGTACTGGAGTTAAAGAACAGCCGTGTGAGCATTGGCGATGGCATCCGCCAGAGTCTGTCTAACCAGCTACCCGAATTCAACGCCTGGTTTTTTAGTACCGTACAATTCATCTTTGCCGGTAATGATTCCGAAGGTCTGCAATACGGTAGCATCGGCACTGAAGCTAAGTACTTCTTAAAATGGAAAGAGGATGAGCTTGATATACTTCACGCGGGCATAGATGCGGATTTTGTAAAAAGCTGAAACTTTGGATTCAAAAGCGTTTTCACCTGATCCTTATAAGTCGATTTCACCTTGTTGAGACAATCGTCAATAGCTTCCTTAAATTCAGAAAATG
>CAIMEB010000118.1 GCA_903839855.1 uncultured Methylococcaceae bacterium | reverse complement strand
TCAGTTAATGCCTTCTGGCAAACACATGAGTGGGAGAGATTTGGGTATCCTGGAATCGACAGCTTCCCTAAAATGCCGAGCTGCTGGATGAGACTGCTATGGATTAGGCTACAAAAAGTTTAAAAACTTGAACATCGAGTTACAGAAACCCAAGCTAATCGTATAGTCCGCGTTGCTCAGGATAACAGTGTATCCACTTTCCTGGAAAACTCAAACGGTGCAAATGGACTTGCTATTAATCCTAATGGCGAAATCATTGCTGTACAAACACTTAACCCCAAGGTTGGGATCGTTTACCCCTTTGAAAAACAAAAAGTACTCGCAGAAAACTTCGAAGGCACCCCTTTTCAACGGCCTAATGATGTTGTGCTAGATAAAAGCGGTGGTATTTTCTTTACTGACAGCGGAACTCGCCCAAGCAAAGAAAACCCAAATCCACCAGCCTCACATCCCGGTGTTTTTTACATTACTCCAGCCGGTCAATTAAAACGCTTAGCAAATGACATTGAACGCCCAAACGGCATTCAATTAAGCAAAGATGAAAAGACCCTCTATGTTGCCAACACGCAAGGCGAACATATTTTGGCTTATGATGTCGGTGCTGATGGCGCAATTTCAAATAAAAGAAATTTTGCAAAATTAGACGGCTGGAAAGAAGAAGACAAAGTGTGGTCTAGCGGTGCAGATGGTCTTGCTATTGATGACAATGATCGTCTTTATGTAGCATCAAACTCTGGCGTTGAGGTATTTACCAGCAAAGGTGAGGCCTTAGGTATTATTCCTTTACCCAAGAAACCACAAAACATAGCGTTTGCAGGTCCAGAAAAGAAAACACTGTATGCCGTAGGACGGGGTGATGCTTATAAAATCCCTCTACTAGCTCAGGGTTATAAAGGCCGAGCGAAATAATTTAAGGAAATCATATGACTCGTCAAACTGTACAAGATTTTCAACCAGAAGTGTTGAAACTATTCGATAAATATGTTCATGGGGACTTATCACGTCGTGATTTTTTATCTTCCGTGGCAAAATATACAGTAGTCGGTTTAACCGCTGAAGGAATTCTCGAAGCACTTAATCCAAAGTTTGCTCAAGCTCAACAAATTGGTCGTGACGATCCACGTATTACTGCTGAATATGTTGAATACCCATCACCTGCGGGTTATGGAAAAATTCGTGGTTATTTAGTTAAGCCTGCACAATTCAGTGGTAAGCTACCGACCGTTTTAGTGATCCATGAGAACCGTGGTTTAAATCCGCATATAGAAGATATTGCAAGACGTCTTGCTCTGGATAACTTTATTGCTTTTGCCCCAGACGCTCTATTCACTTTAGGCGGCTATCCTGGTGATGAAGATAAAGCACGCGAGCTATTTAAAGGCTTAGACCAAAACAAAACGCACGCAGACTTTCTTGCGGCGGCGGATGAGCTAAAAAATCTTCCCGAAGGCAATGGCAAGGTGGGTGCTGTCGGTTTCTGCTACGGTGGTGGTATTGTCAATTATTTAGCCACTCAAATCCCTACTTTGGCGGCAGGCGTACCTTTCTATGGTAGCCAACCTACTGCTGAAGATACCGCGAAGATTAAGGCGCCTTTATTATTACACTATGCGGGAGACGATGAACGTATTAATGCCGGATGGCCTGCTTATGAAACGGCTCTTAAAGCATCGGGTGTTAGTTATGAAGCTTTTATTTATCCCGGCGTACAACATGGCTTTAATAATGACACAACACCCCGTTATGATGAAGCCGCAGCAAAGTTAGCCTGGCAACGTACAATTGAGTTTTTTAATAAGAACTTACGTCCTTAAAACATGTCTACACAGATCACCGGGTAACGCTAATAATTTAACAGGATTTTATGCTACAACTTCGTTCAATCATTTTTACCTTGATAGTCCTTTTACTGTGCACTGGAGCTTTACAAGCCAGTACATTCGAAGCTAGCACTGATCAAGTAAAAGCTCAGTTAATCACCTCAGTTGATGCCGTACACCCGGGTGATGAAATTCTGGTCGGAGTTCAGGAACGCATCATTCCACATTGGCATACTTATTGGGTAAATCCCGGTGACTCTGGCTTGCCAACAACGATTGACTACGTATTACCGAAAGGTTCTACTGTAGGAGATATTCAATGGCCTACACCGAGGCGGATTGTGTTGGGGCCTGTGACTAATTACGGCTACGAAAATGAAGTTATCCTGCTGTCTAAAGTTAAAGTACCCGACGATATTCAGGTCGGTAAAGAATTTCCTATCCAGGCAAAAGTAAAGTGGCTGGTTTGCGATGAGATATGCATTCCTCAAAAAGTAGATTTAGCTCTGACCTTACCTGTCGTATTACCAGGCATAGCGTCAGGCAATGGCAGCCCATTAATAAAAGCCGCTCAAACTACCTTACCTGTTAACAGTCCTTGGCCTTTCAGCATAGCTAAGAGTGGAAACACACTGGCTATAAGAGTAACGGACGTGCAATTTAAAAAATCAAACATCAAGCATGTTTGGTTCTACCCTGAGAAATGGGGAAAGATTGTACACAATGCCGAACAACCGTGGAAAATTTCAGGCGACACGCTTGAGATACAGCTAAAATCTGGTGATGAACCCCTTGCCGGCGATGAAAAACTGAGTGGCATTTTGACTCTGACTATCGATGGTGCAGCGGGTTCTGTTACCCAGGGTTACCAACTTTCAGCCCACGCAGAAACCGTTTCCACCATTGGTGCAATCGATGCGCAAGCACCTGATTTGGTTTTATCTTCTGCTTTATTACTGGCCTTACTGGGCGGTATCGTTTTAAATTTAATGCCTTGCGTTTTTCCGGTACTGTCTATTAAAGCGTTAGCTCTTATAAAACATGCAAATCATAACTCCATAGAAAATAAACTCCATGGCTTGGCTTACACTTTGGGTATTCTAGTCAGTTTTACCTTACTGGGTGGTCTTTTAATTATTTTAAAAGCTGGCGGAGCTCAAATAGGCTGGGGATTTCAATTTCAATCCCCCTTATTTGTTCTCGGTGTCGCCTACTTAATGTTTACTGTAGGTCTCAGCTTATCAGGCGTTTTTTCGATCGGCGGTTCAGTGATGGGTATCGGCTCTTCATTGGCTAATCGTTCAGGTTATAGCGGTAGTTTCTTTACCGGTGTGTTAGCAACGATTGTGGCGACTCCTTGCACTGCGCCTTTTATGGGTGCTGCATTGGGCTTTGCCTTGACACAGCCACCGGCAACCTTATTGACCGTTTTTTTAAGTTTAGGTTTAGGCCTGGCTTTACCCTATTTAATTCTAAGCCAATGGCCTTCTTTACAAAGACGCTTACCTAAACCTGGCGTTTGGATGGATAGATTAAAGCAAGGTCTTGCCTTTCCAATGTACGCAGCTGCGGTTTGGCTGGTATGGGTATTAGCACAACAGGCTGGAATCAATTCAGTCGCCATTGCCTTGGGTGGAATGGTGATCATCGCTTTTTCTGCCTGGCTCTATGAATCCACTAAAACCGGAATAAAATCAACCCAGCGCAGTGGTGCCGGTGTGGCCGGACTCTCTCTATGGCTGGCGTTAATAGGTAGTTATTTAGGCATAGACACCTCGCCGGCTTCTCCTTTATCAAATGTCGAAACATCAAGCACTTTTGAGGCTTATTCTCCCGCACGTTTAAGTCAGTTACGTACTGAAGGCAAGCCGGTTTTTCTTAATTTAACAGCTGCCTGGTGTATCAGTTGCTTAGTCAACGAAAAAGTCGCCTTAAGTCAGGACTCTGTTATTCAGGCTTTTAAAGAAGCTGATGTGACTTATCTAAAAGGCGACTGGACTAACAGGGATGATGAGATAACCCGATTACTGGCTGAATTCGGTCGTAGTGGCGTACCTCTTTATGTTTATTATCCAGGTAAAAATAGTCCTTTAAAAAACCCGATTGTTCTACCTCAGATACTCACCCCTGACCTTGTTATAAGAACAGTCAAGCCTTCCTTAAGTAGAGAAAAAGAGGTCTAAAAAGAATTAAGGGGGTAACCACGGATCCAGGTTATCAACTTAGCAGGAAACGAATAAACTGGCAAAGTATCGCTATTATGTGGATTGGTGCGTTCAAGTTCCTTGGTTTTGGAAATCGATAGTACCTGATAGCGTGACGAGTCAGTATCCCATTCGCAAATGAAGGATCAACTTAGGCAGAGAAAAAATGGAGTCACTTTCTGTCTTTTTATCATTATTTCGGAGTTTATATGTTTTTACATCGATTTTACCCACTTGCTCTATTAAGTTTGATTTTATCATTTCTAGCGATAACTACGGTTAACGCCGAACCCGTCATAGATAAACCTGCGCCATTATTTACCGGTGCTGCTGCTGATGGAAGTACTATTAACCTAGCCGATTTACGTGGTAAAACGGTCATACTGGAATGGACTAATCATGAGTGTCCGTTCGTCGTTAAACATTATGAAAGCGGTAACATTCCCAACTTGCAAAAACAAGCCGTTGCTCAAGGTATCGTCTGGTTACAGGTCATTACCTCTGCACCCGGAAAAGAGGGTAATGTCACTGGTGAAGTCGCTCAAAAATTAAATGCTCACCGTGGTGCTACACCTACAAACACTGTTTTAGACGGTAATGGTTCAATCGGAAAATTATATGGCGCAACCAATACGCCTCAGTTTTTCATTATCGATCCAAAGGGCGTGTTGGTTTATAAAGGCGGCATAGATAGCATTCCTTCTGCTGATCAATCTGACATAGGCAAAGCTGAAAATTACATCAGTGCTGCTTTAGCTGACTTAGCTGCAGGTAGAAAAATTGCTAAAGCCGTTACTAAACCTTATGGTTGCTCTGTTAAATACGCTAGTTAATAAGAGGAGTCACACAAAATGAAAGTTACTATTCATATTTGGGACTTGCCGCACAGGCTGTTCCATTGGCTATTAGCGGTCTCTGTGGTAGCCGCTTATATCACTGCTAGCATTGGCGGAGAACTCATTGACTGGCATGGTCGATTAGGTATTTTTATTTTGGGCTTACTTGTTTTTCGTATTATCTGGGGCTTTATTGGATCAACTCATTCGCGGTTTTCAACTTTTTTTCCGACTTTATCGAGAGTTACTGCATACCTTAAAGGTCAATGGCAAGGAATCGGTCATAACCCGCTAGGCGCTATTTCTGTTATCGCTTTATTAACAGCAGTCGCTATTCAGGTTGGCACCGGTTTATTTGCCAATGATGATATTGCCTTTGAAGGGCCCTTGTTTAACTATATTGACAAAGACTTTAGTGACAAATTAACTGGGCTACACAGTACAACTTTCTATGTATTATTAGGCTTTGTAGTACTCCATATTATCGCTATCATTTTTTATCGATTTGTTAAAAAAACGAATCTCGTCAAACCGATGCTAACAGGTAAAAAAGAAGTTCCTCGTGCTTTAGCTGAAACGTTGGCACCCGAATACACCACTATTGGTTATGGTGCGGTGCGTTTTATTTTGTCATTAATTATAAGCAGCACTGTTGTTTGGGGAGTATCGGGTGGTATTACACAACTCTACCCTATTCAAAATCAACAACAGGCAGCAAACGAATCAACGACAACCGCCGCACCTCAGGCTCCGTCAAGTTTTTAATTTATCCATATTTATAACACATCATAAGGAAACACTATGAATAAAAAAATACCTCTTGCTATCTTACTTGCAGCGACTGCTACAGCAGCCTTAGCAGGGCCGATTGAAGAACAGATCAGATTCCGTCAATCAGCCTATTCATTTGCTGCATGGAATATCCAAAAAATCAAAGCTCAGGTAGTTGATCATCCAGAAACGTACAATAAAGATAGCGTTGCAGCAGCCGCTAACGCTATTGCAGCCGTTGCTAACTCTGGTTTAGGCGCTCTTTATGGTGAAGGTACTGATCAAGGGATTGGTTGGAAACAAACCCGTTTAAAGCCAGAATTCTTCCAAAAGAAAGATGAAGTTACAAAAGTAGCAAACACCTTTAACGAAGCAGCTAATGAGCTGGCAAAGGTAGCAGCGACCGGCGATGTCAACTTAATTAAAACTCAATTCGGTAAAGTCGGTGAGTCTTGCAAAAGCTGCCATGATCTGATCCGTATTAAAGAATAACCTTAGTTTCTCGCTAAAGACTACAAACTGCTCATAGTTAGGCCGTTTGTAGTCTAATTACTGCTTTACCTACATTCTCACCTGCCGCATCTTATCCTTGGGCAAAAGTAGTGAACAGTTCAAAAAAAGGCTCGACTCCCCATCAGAGTGAGTACGTTACTTTTAAACTGAGGCGTGTTATGTCTAACCCAAACTAATTTATGTATTGCTCAATTTTATTTTTCCAAACTTCATAACCCGACGCACTCAAATGAAGGCCATCGTAAGTATAAAGTTCATTTAACTGACCGTTCAGTGATAAGTCAGAATTTAAGTTTATGTAGGTTAAGCCATGCTGCTTAGTCAGTTGTTCAAGGCTCGCATTAAGTATATTTATCTTATTAAGATTTTTTGTACAAGCAACAGGCAGTAAATTCCCATTACAAAATAATGTTGATTGAATATATACTTGATGACCGTGTTCTATTAATATTTTTACAATCTTTGAATAGTCCTCAAGTATGTCTGATGGTGAAACCCCTTTAAGTAAATCATTGATCCCTACCATAATAAAAGCTTTTTTCGCACCGACTGAAAGAACCCCATCCATTCTTGAAAGAATTCCATTAGCAGTGTCGCCACCAATACCACGATTTACAATTGAAGCATCAGGAAAAATTTCTGACCACTCTGCAATATCCGTTAAGGAATCGCCAATCATTACAATATTAGCTTTTCGAGTAAAGGTAGAAAAAATTTGTGCTTTCGCTGCAATACCCCGATCCGTAAAACCTGGCTTAATTCCAAAATATGATTTAATTGACTGAACCAGATGAAAAGGAAAAAATTGATTCTTATTATACTTAATGCCCCAGCTAAATCCAAAAGTCACCGACAACATAATGATGCTTAAATATAAAATTATCATACGCATTTTAATAATGAGTCCTTTATCCTAAAAAGAATCGTAAAATCTTTATCATTAGGTTTATTTCAATTACACGCCACCCAACAAAGTCTTAACATGAACAGCCACACTAGCCGCCAACGCCTTTAAGTCATACCCCCCTTCCAGCACTGAAATAACCTTACCCTTACAATACTGCTCTGCACAATCCATTAACTCTTTAGTTACCCATCTAAAATCATCTTCTACCAGATTGATAGAACTCAAGGGATCATCCTTATGGGCATCAAAACCGGCTGATATCAACAACAACTCAGGCTTAAAATTTCTTAACGCGGGTAAAATAATTGAAGTGTATTTATGCCTAAACTCAATCCCGGTATCCCCTGCTCTCAAAGGCACATTAACAATATTCCTCAAACCGACCTCATTGGGAAAACCTGTGCCGGGATAATTGGGCATCTCATGGCTGGACGCATAAAAAACGGCAGGATTTTTATAAAATGCAGCTTGCGTGCCATTACCGTGATGCACATCAAAATCCACAATGGCAACACGCTTAAGTGAGTAATGCAAGCGGGCATATTCCGCAGCAATAGCAATATTATTAAAGATACAAAAGCCCATTGAGAGTTCAGGTTCCGCATGATGACCGGGCGGACGAATCGCACAAAATGCATTATCAGCCTGATCAGTTAATACTTTATCAACCGCATCACAAACAGCACCCACAGCCCGAAAAGCAGCCAGCTTTGAATACGTTGATAAAACGGTATCCGCATCCAGATAGGCATGTCCCTGCTCAGGTATAGCATCTAAAACAGTTTCAATATGAAATTCCGAATGAATCAGTCGCACTTGCTGCTCTTTACCCAAAGGAGCAAGCGTTCTGATTAAACTGGAAAACTCGGGTGCCTCTAAAGCTTGATCAATAGCAACAAGACGATCGGCACACTCTGGATGATCGTCTCCGGTATCATGCAACAAAAAATCGGGATGTGCATAATAGAGGGTAGCCATTGATTATTACTCGATGTTCAAGTTTTTAAACTTTTTGTAGCCTAATCCATAGCAGTCTCATCCAGCAGCTCGGCATTTTAGGGAAGCTGTCGATTCCAGGATACCCAAATCTCTCCCACTCATGTGTTTGCCAGAAGGCATTAAC
>CAIMEB010000117.1 GCA_903839855.1 uncultured Methylococcaceae bacterium | reverse complement strand
GGTAACGGTAACCCTGTAAGTGCCGCCAAACATCACTTTTTCGTAAAATGACAATGGAGAATAAAAAAACTTCGCGCTCAATAAATAGCTGAATCCCATGCCTGTCGTGGCTTGTAGCTTTTCCGTTCAGATACTATATAGCCAGCGGTATTGGCAGCGCTGGGTGTCAGCGTTGACGAAGAACCATCGACGCGAATACGCACCTTTGTCCAGTCAATCGCATAAGGGAATGGATTGCCGACCAGATTGTAGCGATTATTCCCGGTCACGGTAGTAACGGTAATTGCTTTACAGCCATTAGCCGAGTAACAACCCTGTGCCTGGGTGGTATCAGTAGGAGTGGCGGCACCGTTCATGGTTAAAGTGCCCTTGGTCGGTGCTTGATAGCTTTTAAGCCAGTAACCCGTTCCGACGTTCAATATATCATTGATTAATAAGGGGCGATAAGCAGGCACAGCGCTCACGGGTCTATCTTCAATAATCCAACCGATACCGGGTGTGGCGGTAGCATAGTGGGCTGTGTTTAGATTAGAGGGTGTACCTGTACCCAATACGCCCGCTATAGTACTGGTAGCCGGAACACAGGGTAAAGCCAACATTTGCCAAAGGGCGCCCACACCGCCAGTGCCGGTGGTTAGGGGTAGGCCTGAGCCACACGTTAAGGCATTAAGTACACCCCAATAACTGGTAGGTGAGTTAGTTTGCGTTTCGCTAGCGATGTCAGTAAAACTACCACCGGCATATACAGTGCTACCGCTGATGGCCAAGGCGTTAACGGTGCTATTGGCATTAGGGTTCCAAGTGGTACTCAGGCTGCCATCCGTGCCGATCGCTGCCAACCTGTTGAGACTTGCAGCTAAAGTAGCTAACTTTTATGCTATGATTAAGCAGATGTTTAACCCCTACTCTCGCAATACATGATCAGTAAATACTTTAATCCTTACACAGACTTCGGCTTTAAAAAACTCTTTGGTGAAGAAGCCAGTAAGGATTTGTTAATTGATTTTCTAAACCAGTTACTACCGCCACAGCATCAAATAGCCCAACTCAACTTTAAAAACCCGGAGAACCTGCCCGATACGATCGATGAAAGAAGGTCTATTTTTGATATTTACTGTGAGAGTATCACTGGTGAGCGTTTTATTGTCGAAATGCAAAAGGCCAAGATCCACTTCTTTAAAGAACGGTCGTTGTTTTACTCTACCTTTCCTATTCGGGAACAAAGTCACCAAGGGCTTTGGGACTTTCATCTATTACCCGTCTACTTTATCGCTATTTTAGATTTTAAATATGACGAGAAAGAAGACGAACGTAAATTCCGCCGTGATGTCTGTTTAAAAGATCAAGATGGTGATGTCTTCTATGACAAACTGCATTTTAAGTTTCTACAAATGCCCTTGTTTAACAAACAGGAACACGAATTAGAAACTCATTTTGACAAGTGGGTGTATTTTTTAAAACATCTGGAAGACTTTGATCATATCCCGGCTATTTTAAATGAACCTATCTTTACCAAAGGCTTTGAGATTGCCAGTATTGCGCACCTCAATGCCGACCAATACGATGCTTATATCAAGAGCGTGTTGTCTTATAACGAAGCTAAAGC
>CAIMEB010000116.1 GCA_903839855.1 uncultured Methylococcaceae bacterium | reverse complement strand
GGTTATTTGTTGGATTCTCAAGAAACAGTTTTGAAGCGTGCGGGAAATTTTGTCTGGAAAGGAAAGCGGGCAATCGTAACGATGATGGCAGGCACCTATGAAAAGGGCGTTAAATTAGCCGCCGACCAGATTTGTGAACTTGAAGCAAGACTGGAGCGTTCAACAGCTTTGAAATGGTGGGATATTACCATCTCGCCCAAACAGGTATTTTGAAAACCGCATCATCCCTAATTATTTCAAGCACTAATTAGGGGGGAAATAATGAATATAGATCTAAAAAGAATACTCGTCTTGTTATTAGTTACGTCACCATGCGCAATTGCTACTCCTTTACGAATTTATTGACAAACCTGCTTATAATTCCAATTCAACTATCTATGGAAGTTCTCTTGTATACGATTTCACATTTGATAATGGTGCTTCATCAAAGGCGAATTCAAATGATACATGCAGCGTATTTTACTACGTTGAACGTGACAAACCCAATCGGATAGAGATATCGGGATCGGGAGCGTTATCTCTACTGCGTCACAGAACATGAGGTTTTCCGAGTCAAATAACCTCAGTATTTACATTAAGTCCCCATTTCTTAATGCGATAATAAAGCGCATGCCTAGTGTGCCCTGTATGGTCTAAAACTCGTTATCTGAAGGGAGATAACCGGAAGCAGGAACGACAACCGTAGTGAAACCGCAAGGGGGAAGCCGCAAGGCCAGCCCGAAAGAAGCGGATAGCAAATGCACGACCGCAGGAACACGAACAAGCAGTGAGGCAGGGTGTGGGCGATATCAAACAAGATCATGAGCAACGACTTGTTTCAGTCGGTCAAGGCGTTAAAGCCAGAGTGTTAAATGGTCTTGGCTTTACTGACCGTACTTTATACCTGATGCCTCAATTTTTCAAGGATAAGCCGGTTGAACGTTTATTGGGTAAAGGCATGAAAGCGGAGTATCTCAATACATGTTGCAATCACCCGTGTCCGATTACTTACCGCACAATACAGACTCTAAGGTATAAAATGCACACCCAAGCCCTTCAGCGTTTTTTTCGTGTTCTTTGTCTGGTTATATTAGCCTGTTCATTAACCGGTTGTATTTATTGGATAAGAGCGTATCAAACCTATTTACAGATGTCTGAATTTGATCGTTATTTCAGTACAACGTCGAATGATGAATTTACCTTGCACTTTAAAGAGCCTATTTTGTTTAGCAAAGATTTCGTGTCTTTATCTGAATTACATGCAAGTGAAGATCTGCCAACCCCTGAAGGCGGGAGACGCTGGCGTTACTGGTTTAGAAAGATCGATGCGGATAATAAACGCATCCATCCCGAAATAAGCTTTTATTCTGACTTAACCTTTAACAAGGAAAGTAAAATCATTTCCTGGACATTTTCTTCATTATTCTTACAAATTGCCCCACCCAAGTTTTTAGAAGCGTCCTTACGCTCAATCGGCAGTGCTGAAATTGATACCAAAAGTAGACAGTTACATGCTAACGATGACTTATTGGAAAAGATTAAAGATGATCTACCCAAAAAAGAAACGGTGCTGGCTAAATTAGGGGCTCCCTTAGAGATTGTTGATGAAGAAGAGCTAGAGGTTTATAAGTACCACTTTCAATTAGAAACCCATCATATTGAAAAAGGGTATGAGGATCGCGCCCTCAGTGAAGTTGAGATTAGCTTTGATAAGAAAACGCAGACGCTTGCTAAAATGAGCGGTCGTTTCGCGGGTCTTAAAGTATCCATTAACTATCGAAAATTTCTTGATGAACCTAACGCCTCCAGATAATAACAGCAATAACAGGGGCAGTGTAAACTTAAAATCGATGGGTGTAGAAACCGAATCATCGTGATTACCCATCCAAAACCAGGTCACAGTTAAAGTGGACCCCATTGTCCAGACAAATAATGCCTTAGGTGATTTCCGGAAATTAATTTACCCATTAGATGGGTCGAATCAAGATGTCCCATTTGGGTAGGATTGGGTTACGTTCCAGTCTGGCTTCAATCGTCCGCATCGCTACTTTGGACAGT
>CAIMEB010000115.1 GCA_903839855.1 uncultured Methylococcaceae bacterium | reverse complement strand
CAGGTGAAATTCTTGCTGCATACCTACGAACACGGCGAAGCACAGCAGGCCAAAGCTCAACACCGCACACCGGTTTCCTATGAATTTCTCTGGCAGGCGGTAGGGATAACACCCTAGTTAGGTAACTCGCAAAAAATAACCTCTCCTTTTTCTGATTGGCAGCAGCGACTTTGCAGCGGGCAATCGGCACAGACCTGTGCTGATCCTTGATACACTCGGCTGCCGTCTTGGCTTTCGCGCTTCATTGTTAAAACCTGGCCTTCAGGACAGATAAACGTGTTATCGGCTTCGTGATAGTCAAAGTCAGCTTTTACCAGTTTGCGATCCGAGCCATCCAACGGTATTTTGTGGGTCTTTTCGCCTTTATCGGTGGCAATATAAGCATCGGTGCCACTTTGCTCCAGCGCCTGTATATTGTCTCCTGAAAAGTAGCCATTGTCGGCGCTCAGTTGGTCCGGCAGTTGCCTTGTTGTATCCTGTAACGCTTTTAGCGCTGGTTCGAGTTCTTGTTTGTCGTTGGCGTTTTGACTGATGTGCAGGCCGACAATAATTTGCAGGTCTGCATCCACGCTGATCTTGGCATTGTATGCGTAGTCGAAGCTGCCTTTCTTACCCATGATGCGGGCCTCGGTATCGGCAAAGCTGATCTGTTTTTTATCGTCAATGGCTTTACCGGGATTAAGCTGTTCTTCGCGTTGCTCAAGGGCTTGTTTGGTCGTTTTGATTTTAGCCAGCCGTTCTTGTTTGAATTTCAAATATTCCGGGATTTCATAGCCCGTTTTATCTTTGTAGGCCTTGTCTTCATTCTGGTCGCAACGGTTGGCTTTCTCAATCAAGTCATCAATCTCAGCGCACAGAGCTTGTTCCTTTTCTTTTAAACGTCCATAGCTCATCGCCTTATGTTTTGACGTGTTAGCCTTGAACTTGGAGCCGTCGAGGCTGATATGGCCTAATGAAGCGAGCTTCAACTCCAGTGCCAGTTTGATGGTTTGCTTAAAGCAATCCTGAAAAAAATCGCTATGGCCTTTTCTAAAATCCCTAAGCACTCGGTTGTAGGGCAGTTCATTTGCGCAATGAACATGAAGGATAAATCCTCATTACAGCGTTTTTCGATTTGCCGGGAGCTGAAAACACCACGGCTGTAAGCGTAGATTAGAATCGAAACGATGAGTTTGGGGTGATAGGCATGCTGGCCTTTTGCGCTATAAAGGTTTTCCAGACTACTCGTATCAATCTGCTGAAACAGGTCTGCATAAAGATAGTATTCATGATCTTTTGCGAGTAAATCAAAAATATTGGTGGGAAACAGTAAGTGTTGATTAAATTCAACTGGGCTTGATTTGAAAGGAATTGACATGGCATGGCATGGCATGGCATGGTCAAGTAACGTTATTTACTTCTATTTTACCATAACTTACTGTTTATATTAAATATATTAACATTAAAGGGCAATTAGCTATTGTGTTATGAAAATTATCAGGGAAGTCATTCGGGCTACTTAACTTTTCGCCAGTATTATCGGACAGCCTCCTAGGTTTTAGGTATTCAAGTTCGATCAGAATCAGTGTTCAAATTACTCAGAATACGCAACTTGAGGTTATTTGATTTTCATACCACATTTATCCTGATGCTGGAGTGTTTAAATTGCTATAATTCTGTTAAGTTTCTAAAGCTCATCGGCTTTTTTCTTGAACTTTAATATTTAAAATTGAGTAAACACAATGACAATAAACATGGAATCGGGGAGACTTCCTTGGACAGATGCGCCTGTAAAAATGATCCGTCACTTAACCGACCATTTCAAAACAACCGTTTTAGGCGATGACTTTCGTTACATGCCCCAAGCCACAACACTGTTCATAGACGAGGACATTGATAACCAACAAATTGAGGTGTTTATAGAAACAATGGCTATGGAATTGAAAAAGGAATTTGAAATAAGAAAACAACGAGCACTTACATTTACAGAGCTGGGATTGTTCACGAAATCCCAGATCGAGTCCTTTCTTACTCACCATACTGACGCTCAATCATGGGCCATTCACTATGGCATAAATGGCGGTCTCGGTGTCGAACGTTCCAGTGTGCGTACCCGTGAGGTTCCGCGTGGCGTAATCCCTTGTTCGAGTATGCGTAATCACGGCGTGGCGTGGGCACCAGCAAACGATGGCATGGAGGTTTGGTTAGCCACCTCAAAAAAGGAAGGGCAGGATTGGGATTGGGATTCTGACATCGGTCACGAATCGGGACATGCGGCATTCGCGCCCGTGCCTCTTTTTGTACAATCCGCCAACCTGCTTAAGGGCATGTTGCATGTTGATGACCTGACTTGCGCGAATGATTTGCAGCCACGGCATATTGCCAGGATCGTATACGCTTTTGCTGAAATCGCAGTCGTGGCTCTCCGTGGTGAACTGCGACAGACCGAAACAGGAACCCCTATCGGACAAAAAGAAGAGCTTTTGGCGTTGCTTCGGTTTTCCCATGAACTGATGCCGGAATTTGGATTTGACCGTGCGCTTTCAGTCTACGGGCACAGCACTGGATTGCTTGACATGCAAAACGATAGGGCGATTTACGAAGTTGCGGCACCCATGATGCGGGTAATACCCAAATTCAACAACATCATGAAGTCATTTATGGCACCCTCTGTTCACGAACTTAAAGAACTGATTGCTTAACCCAACTGTGGTGTTGGTAGCTACAAAAAGCCTGATTTTCGCCTTATTCCGGCAGGATTGAGATAACCTGATTATATATCGACTCAAACTCAGGCGTAGCAAGCTGATGATGGGATCGGGGTTTCGCCAGGTTCGATTCAATTTCGCCAACTATTCGGCCCGGCCTTGCCCCTAACATAATAATCCGGTCACTCAGCAGAACCGCCTCACGAATATCATGGGTCACCAGCACTGCGGTGATATTCGTTTCCCAAACGACCTGTAAAAGAAAAAGCTGCATTTTCTCGCGGGTACGCTGATCCAAAGCCCCCATAGGCTCATCCAGGAATACAATTTTCGGCGCAACGATCATCGTCCGGGCCAGCGCCATCCGTTGCCGCATACCTCCCGACAAGGCTTTCGGATAATGGTTGGCAAATTCGGTCAAGCCCGTTTTTTGTAGCCACAAATTAATCAACTCATCATTCCGCACTGAATTCGCCACAGTCAAGCCGAAAGCAATATTCTCGCGCACCGTCAACCACGGAAATGCCGCATAAGCTTGAAACACCAAGCCTCGCTCAGGGCTTGGACCGATTACAGGCTCCCCATCAAACAAAATTCGACCGGAACTTGGCGTATCCAGTCCAGCCGCCAAGCGTAACAAGGTGGTTTTTCCGCAGCCGGAAGGCCCGACTATTGACACAAACTCGCCTTGCCGGATGCTTAGGGAAATATCACCAATCGCTACAATCTGCCGATTTCCGGAACCGACAAACTCCTTGGATATATTTTTGAATTCGAGCAGTGGAAGTTCCATCGTCATACCCAACGGAATAGCCTGGAGCCGATCACGCGAAAAACGAGATCTGTGAAAAGGCCGAGCAGTCCGATAAAGAGTATCCCGGCAAATACGTTCGCTGTTTCCAGATAACGTTGCGACTGGACGACGAAATACCCTATCCCGCTATTCCCTGCCACCAGTTCCGCCAAAATCAGGTATGACCAGGCCCATCCGGCAGAAATACGCAAATCCTCCCAAATCGTCGGCATCGCCCAGGGTAAAACGATGCGCCTTACGATTTGTGCCTTGGTTAATCCAAAAGTGCGGCCCGTTTCAATCAATTCGGCGGGTACCGATGCGGTATCAGCACCAATAAGCAGTACCAGCGGGAAAGTCACCCCCAACATAATAACCGCCACTTTTTGCGCATCATCAATGCCGAACCATAAGATGCACAGTGGTACAAAGGCGGCGACAGGGAGATAGCGGGTGAATGAACAGATAGGGAGTATCATTTTTCGGATAAAAGCATTCTGGCTGCTTAACAAGCCGAGAGGAAAGGCGATAACAACCGACAACAGAAAAGCAAACAGTACCCGAATTGTGCTAGGTACAAGGTTCTCTTGAATAAACTGTAATGAAAGCAGCCTAAAGAAGCTTTTTAGCGTTTCATAAGGTGAAGGTAGGAATATGGGATCAACCAGACCTAAAAAGCTTATAAGTACCCATACAAAAAGCAAAACGATGGCTGTCATGCTTTGGTATGTCCGCCAAAAAATTTATCTTTAACCATGAGTATTTTTTCAATTGAGTATCGCAATTTTATTAAAAAAGCAGAGTGCATTCCCCCCCATCCTTTTATTGATCACCATCAGACATCATTTTAAGATTCATATTTTATTCGTGTTCTATAGAGTTTTTGGTAGGGCATAAATGAGAGCCTTATCGGCTGATAAAAACACAAGGCACTCATCACAGTTTTGATGGATGGAGACAAAATTATTGACGCTATCCACCTAATGTTAAGCATATCTCATTTGAGAAAAACAACATCAAATATCCCGCCAATAATAGCAAAAGTCAATCTCGGAAAAGACGGCTTTCATTTTCCAAAGAAAACTTTCTTTATTTCGTCTGGAGTAATATCTGGAAATTTATTAGTCAATTTTTGGCATCCTTCATTTACCGGTTTACACTTTATGCAATTCCTGGCTTTATAAAGTCATGAAAACGGGTTTCTTTCGATGTACAAATGAACACAAACCTTCAGTTCATTGTACAATGAAGGTTTATATCCATGCCATT
>CAIMEB010000114.1 GCA_903839855.1 uncultured Methylococcaceae bacterium | reverse complement strand
AATGGCATGGATATAAACCTTCATTGTACAATGAACTGAAGGTTTGTGTTCATTTGTACATCGAAAGAAACCCGTTTTCATGACTTTATAAAGCCAGGAATTGCATAAAGTGTAAACCGGTAAATGAAGGATGCCGAATAATACAAATAAATCAACCCCAAATAGTACAATTAATTACCTTGCAGATACGACGAATGCATCAAACTCAGTCACTCTTACACAAATCTGTTCTTATAGTAGATCCGCCCATGATCCTGTCATATACCTTCCTGTTATTGGCCCAATAATTGATATAGCTTCAATTTCAAACACCGAAAACCTTGATTGGTGGGAGTTCCCTCTTAGTGAGTTCCTTCCTATATTCGGACCTGCAATTGTTCAAAACCAAGGTTATCAAAATTGCGTTTATAGCTCATTTGTTATAACTCCAACTCAAAAATCAATTGGCTACAAACCAGAAGCCATTGAAAAAAACATTATCTCTATGGCGGTTGGTTTATCTAATCAAAATTGTTCAGCTTATCAAAATTTAGTATACGGAACAATTGGTGCACTTGGGTTTAATGATACTGTTTTAAACAAACTTGCTGGTACTGGTGCGACTATAGCAGGTGTTGCTGGCACTGCTGGTGGAGCGGCAGGATTGGCAGCAGCCGGTCAACTAACATCAAGTAGTGTTGATGGCATTCAGAAATATTTTTTTCAAAGCGCCACATTGCCTCATTTGTTTTCTACTATAAACACCACAAGAACTCAACTCCTTAACAGTTTAGAAGGTGTAACAAAAGACTCGAAAAATGACTATTGGGGGTACGACAAAACCTCAAAAACTATGCCTTATGGAAAATTCAAAGAATTTATTAATAATCTAGATGAGGCTTGTAGCTTGACGCAAGGTGCTATTGATTTGGACCAAGCTGTAAAGAATGGAAACGGAGTGGTATCAGGAACACAGATATCAACGCCTCCCGCAACAACTACATCTACAACAACCACTACAACACCTGCCGTAGCAAAGAAGGGCTCGACACCAGCAAAACCTAAGTCGACTACCACTACCACTACCACTAAGAATACCCCAGAAACAACGCCTAGCCCTGCCCTAATTGAGAGATTCAACCTAAATGGTGTGCCATTCCAATAAAGGCGACATACTGGCGGTTCTTTTTAGCTACAACATCGAAAAAATAAAAGCATTAATCCCATGAAATCGTACAACAACCACATTAAACGTCGATCATGCTAATCATAATTTAAAAATAAATTAATATAATTGAAGATATTACTACAGAACACTAAAACCGCCAGAAATGGCGGTTTCTTCTATAGGTTTAGAACGCTAATGGGCAAACCATCCACGGTAAATAACAGGGGCAGAGTAAACTTAAAATCGATGTGTGTAGAATGCCGAGAACCCGTCCCCACACACACCGCTTCATAAATCGTCTTTGAATATATCAGATAATTGTTGAGCATCAATAATACGATCAAGAATACGATCAAGCCAACTTTCAATAGCCTCCACCGGAGCATTGGAAATTAAACGGGTAATTTCGGCAGGTATTTCACCAAAGCGCTTAGACAATTACCTGTTTGCTCAAATCTGAAGACGCAATAACCAAGGGCAGAGCAAAGTAATATTTAAGTTTACTCCGACCTGCGTTATTCCTACAAAGCGGGCTAAATCAAGTACCAACTAAAATAATAATGGCCTCCACTTAAAAGATGTTATATTTAGCATCTTAATTAGCATTAAATAGGCCTTATTATGGATACCGTGTATGCCAATACCACTGTTAGCGTTATAGAATTAAAGCGCAATTATGCGTCTATCATTAAAGAAACAGATGAAAGCCCCATTGCTATTCTCAATCACAACAGACCTGAATCCTACTTATTATCCGCTAAATTCTATGAAAACCTTTTAGCGAGACTTGAAGATTTAGAGGATAAACAGCTTGTCATGGATCGTGCAAATGGGCCATTTGTTGAGCTAAGTATAGATGACCTATAAATTAAGGTTTCACGAACTCGCATTAGCAGAATGGCATAAACTAGATGGCAGCATAAAGTCCCAGTTTAAAAAGAAACTGGTAGAACGTTTAGAACAGCCGAAAGTAGATTCATCTGCACTTTCTGGAATGAAAGACTGCTATAAAATAAAACTTCGGCAATTGGGCTATAGAATGGTTTATCGAGTAGATGACGATATAGTTTCAGTAACAGTTATTGCTACCGGCAAAAGAGATAAGGAAAAAGTCTATCAAGATGTTGAGAACCAGCTTACCCCTCACCGACTCATAAATCGTCTTTGAATATATCAGATAATTGTTGAGCATCAATAGCCAGATCAAACCAACGCTCAATCACCTCGACCGGGGCATTGGAAATTAAACAGGTGATGTCGACAGGTATGTCGCCAAAGCGCTTGGACAGTAATCTTTGCAACGCCAACATTTCGCCTTCTTGTCTACCTTCTTGTCTACCTTCTTGTCTCCGTTAGCCAATAGACGACTTGAAGTTAAAAAAGAACAAAAGCACATAGCTAATGATATTGGATGCTTCAACTGTTCAGGTTGAGCCAGAATATGCACTTATTGATGTTGTTCGATATATGGCGCAGAATATACATCAAATGATGCCGTATTTGATGTTTTTGTGGAGGGGTTATGCGTACAACAATTAATTTAGATGAAGAATTACTAGCGAATGCACAACGATTGAGTGGTATATCTGAGCGAACCCAGTTAATACGAGAAGCTTTATTAGCATTGGTACAGCGCGAAAGTGCAAAACGATTAGCACAATTAGGCGGCACCCAATTAGATTTGCAATCTATACCCAGACGTCAGGACACCGCAAAATGATATTGGTTGATACCTCGGTTTGGATCGATCACTTACGACTAAAAGATGATCATTTAGTATCAGCCCTTTTGGCAGGATATGTTTTAATCCATCCGTGGGTAATTGGAGAATTGGCTTGTGGAACACTTAAAGATCGAGGACACGTATTGGAATTACTACGGTCTTTGCCAGCTTCTCCGGTTGCACTTGAAAATGAAGTATTATTTTTTATAGAACAAAATAATTTGATGGGCAAAGGCATTGGTTATGTTGATATACATTTGCTTGCGTCTACTCAGTTAGCCGGTGCGCGACTTTGGACGCGAGATAAACGTCTTATTGTGGTAGCAAATGAATTAAGCGTTGCTTATTCTGAAACCTTACACTGAATCAATGGCTCTATGAAATAGTAGAATAACTAGAGTCAGTGTAAACTTAAAATCGATAGGTGTAAGAATGCAGAGAACCAGCTTACCCCTCACCGACTCATAAATCGTCTTTGAATATATCAGATAATTGTTGAGCATCAATAGCCAGATCAAACCAACGCTCAATCACCTCCACTGGGGCATTGGAAATTAAACAGGTGATCTCGACAGGTATGTCGCCAAAGCGCTTGGACAGTAATCTTTGCAACGCCAACATTTCACCTTCTTGTCTACCTTCTTGTCTCCGTTAGCCAATAGACGACTTGAAGTTAAAAAAGAACAAAAGCACATAGCTAATGATATTGGATGCTTCAACTGTTCAGGTTGAGCAAGAATATGGCACTTATTGAGGTTGTTCGATATATGGCGCAGAATACACATCAAATGATGCTGTATTTGATGTTTTGTGGAGGGGTTATGGATACAACAATTAATTTAGATGAAGAATTACTAGCGCATGCACAAGATTGAGTGGTATATCTGAGCGAACCCAGTTAATACGACAGGATTTTTAATACGACAGGCTTTTCTAAAAACAGCAGGCGATACTTTAACACCGGCCTTACCGATTTTCTTTTTAACCATTAACTCAATGGGCAACCCATGGCAATCCCAACCAGGCACATAAGGCGCATCGAAACCACTTAAGGTTTTTGATTTAACAATAAAGTCTTTTAAAACCTTATTTACCGCGTGACCGATATGGATCTCACCATTGGCATACGGAGGATCATCGTGCAAAATAAATTGAGGACGCCCCGCAAAGGCTTCCCTGATCTTTTGATATAGATTAGCCTCATTCCATAACACTAAAGCCATAAACCTTACCCATTTCCTTGAGCATAGCAAAATTGCCTCTCCTGGCTTTTCCAAAATGGAAATCATCACCCACCACCAAATGTTTAACATTTAATTT
>CAIMEB010000113.1 GCA_903839855.1 uncultured Methylococcaceae bacterium | reverse complement strand
AATTTTAAGTCTTCGATTTGAGATGCACTCAAGGGTAAGAGAGAGGTTTCAGTGGTGGATTGCAAAGTTCGTACTCAACAAGTGAAATGATAAGGAAATTCTATCCTAAATGGGTAAAATATTCTTCGGAAATCACCTTAATAATCCGGGGCTTAAAACTAAAAACTGTTGTTTATGTTTCTTAAAGGGGCATTTAGGTTTTATTATTGACCAAAACTAAATCTGGCAGGCATCTTTCGTCACTAGAAGACCTGTCAGATTAATTGATAAAGGGGAGGTGCGGGGTTATTTGATAATAATAGATACCGGAGCGCAAAAATCAGTTACACCGGTGGTTGTCACTGCTGCAACTTTCACTTCTAAAATTGACCTTACTTCCAGGCCTTCAATAATAATAGTTGTTTGAGTGGTTAAGCCAGCGGGTTCCCAGGGACCTTGTACACCGGCAGCCGAGGTGATTCTTTTCTCCCAACTAAAAGCACCTGCGTGTTCAACAGCATGAGTGGTTGCTTTTGCAGTACCCGAACGTGGGCCATCACTTAGGGTTAAGACTTCTTTATCCCTGGCAACCGGCTGACTGGAAGCCGTAAATCCACTGCTTAAGATTTTAGTTAATTCACCATTGGCCATTCTATTCACATAACCTACCGTGTGTTTAAAAAGCAATGTGCTGGCATCAGCGCTATCATGCATGGCAGATATAGCAATATGACTACCATCGGCTGCGGCCAGTATGGCAAGCTCAAGATCATCAACCGCTGATTGCAGTGTCTCTAAAGGAATGTCTGGAGTAGTATAGAAGGGATTATTGGTTAGGTGGGTGATGACATTCTTAAAAAATATCGGTTTGGTTTTAAGTGGAATTGTTACAAAATCTAACAACGCTTTAAAGGCTGTCATTATCTTTCCTTGGTTAATGGATGGGTTGTCACAGCTAAACAATAGTCCTTTAATTTAAGAATAGATATAACTATCTGATTTATTTTTATCCACCCTGAAATAATAGATATTTTAAGGGATGGCAGTGTAACGTAGCCTAAGTAATAAGTGAAAAATGACAACCAACATTGATATCTTCCAATGGAATGACAAATACGAAACCGGTATTGCGTTAATTGATCAACCATCTTGCGCAACAGTCCTCTTACACTGAGCTTAATGCAATCTTTGACAATCTTAAGAATTATGCTATCTATCATTTTCAAACTGAAGAAGCCATTTGGAAAGAATATTTTAAGGGAGATACCTGGGAGACCGCGCATAAAAGCGGACACCAGCACTTCATAGAGGACGTTATTAAACTCAAGGCAGAGGAAAACGTAAAGTCGCTAGACGATGTTATTGCCAATATAGTGTCATTTTTGACCCCTTGGCTGGCTTATCATATTCTGGATGACGACAAACGTATGGCGCAGGCGGTTTTGGAAATCCAGAAAGGTAAAACTCTGGAAAAGGCCAAATCCCTGGCTATTGAACAAATGTCAGGGGCCACTAAGGTTCTCATCGACACCTTAATGGTGATGTCAGATAAGCTCGCGCAACGGACTGTGCAACTGACCCGAGAAATCATTCAGCGTCAGAAACTGCAAGAAGCTCTGGATGCGGCCAATCGTGCCAAATCCGAATTTTTAGCCAATATGAGCCATGAAATTCGAACACCGCTCAATGCCATTACTGGTATGGCCTATTTGCTACAACGCGAAAAAATGTCGCCTAGTCAAAAAGATAAACTCAAAAAAATCGATATTTCCGGAAAGCATCTGCTGGGTATCATCAACGATATCCTCGATCTTTCCAAAATTGAAGTCGACAAACTTAATCTTGAAAACAGAGAAATCAATATCGCCAATATGGTCGAAAATGTAGCGTCCATGTTATCGGACCGTGCCAAAGAAAAAAACCTCAAAATCATTATCGAAAACGAATATCTACCCGAGTTATTGATTGGCGACCCGACCCGTTTGCAACAGTGTCTTTTGAACTACGCGAACAATGCCATCAAGTTTACCGATACGGGCTCAGTAACCTTGCGCACCCGCAAGCTAGAAGAAAACAATCACTCGATCCTGTTACGTTTCGAGACTAAAGATACTGGTATAGGCATTAATCCCGATTCGGTGAGTCGTTTGTTCACTGCCTTTGAGCAAGCCGATGTCTCCACCACGCGCACTCATGGTGGCACTGGTTTAGGCTTGGCGATTAACAAACGCCTGGCTCATTTAATGGGCGGGGATGTGGGTGTTGAATCGACGCTGGGGGTCGGTAGTACTTTCTGGTTAACGGCACGGCTTAAAAAGGCTGAAATCCCACTGAATCAGCTCAACAGTATTTCGGCCAAACCGGCTGCTGAAGTGTTACTTCGTGACTATGCCGGACAACTCGTATTAATCGTTGAAGACGAACCGCTGAACCGTGAAATTGCACAGATGATACTTGAGGATGTCGGCTTGACCGTCGAGATGGCTGAAAATGGCGCGGAAGCTGTTGCTAAGGTGGCAAGCAAATCTTATCGATTGATATTAATGGATATGCAGATGCCCGTTATGGATGGCCTGGAAGCCACACGTAAGATACGCCAATTGCCAGAAGGTAAGGATATTCCCATTTTGGCCATGACCGCCAACGCTTTTGTGGAAGACAAGAGAAATTGTTTTGAATCAGGGATGAACGATTTCATCGATAAACCAGTACTGCCAGAAAAACTGTTAGACACCCTGTTAAAATGGCTGTCGAGACGTCCCTGAAGCTGATTACACCTTGGGGCTGTTTGTAGTCTTATTTATCCCGAAAACAAGTTAGATTATTTATTTCGCAATCGGGCTATCTTTATTAACCCTTTCTAGCTTAACTTCAGAAAGGGTTAATCGTATCGCTTTTAGTGTTTTAGTTTAAGTTCGCGGAGTATTTTACACAATCCCCGCACTTTTAATCACACCCGGTAGGTCAGGAGAGGATGTCGATTTGAACACCATGCGAAAATGTGTATATGGTGAATATCTTCAACATTGAGGGTAGGGGATAAACCGACGATAGAATCGCTGCGCAAGCGGATAACCCAATTCTGTAACAAAATAAGTATAATGCTCCATTATTCAGTAATTATTTATCGCTTGAACTTCGAGTTACTCTATGACATTAAAAATCGCACTGGCTCAAATTAACTTTGTGGTAGGAAACATCTCTGCCAATGTTAAGCGCATTGCAGAGGCTGCCATTTACGCACGTGACCAGTTAAAGGCTGATATTGTGGTCTTTCCTGAGCTTACTATTACGGGTTATCCAGCAGAAGATTTATTATTACGCACTGATTTTATTGCCGAAGCGAATAACGCGATTTACCTGCTTGCAGAGCAGGTTACGGACATTGCTCTGGTGGTTGGTTTTCCCGAGCAAGGTGAGGGTGTAATCTATAATAGCGCGGTGGTCTTGTATCAGGGCGTTACTTTAGCGTGTTATCGTAAACAGGTCTTGCCTAATTATGGCGTGTTTGATGAGCAACGGTATTTTACGGCAGGTACTCAACCGTGTGTGTTTGAGTTTAATGGGGTCTTTATTGGCTTAACCATCTGCGAAGATGTTTGGAAAAGCGGTATTATTGAGGCGAATAAAAACAATGGCGCCGAGTTACTATTGACGCTCAATGCTTCACCGTTTAATGCGGGAAAAATCCATCAACGTGAAGCGATTATTTGTCAGCAAGTCAAGAACGCTGAGTTGCCGCTTGTTTATGTTAATCAAGTGGGCGGTCAAGATGAATTGATTTTTGATGGCGCTTCGTTTGTTGTTGATGCTCTCGGGCAAGTGGTCTTTCGTGCTGAAGAATTTAAAGAGCAAATCAGTGTTATTGAGTTTGATGACGTTAATCCGTTAGCCAGTACCTGCGCACCGCTTTATAACCCAATCTCCAGCGAATATCAGGCGCTGGTGTTGGGCATTAAAGATTATGTGCGAAAGAATGGCTTTCAAGGTGTATTATTAGGCTTGTCGGGTGGAATTGATTCTGCTTTAGTATTAGCCTTGGCGGTAGATGCACTGGGGTCAGATAAGGTTGAAGTGGTGTTAATGCCGTCTCAATATACGCAGGATATGAGTAATGAAGATGCCGTGTTAGAGGCCGATGCCTTAGGCGTTAAATACCATGTCATCCCGATTGCTCCAGCGGTGAATGCGTTTACAGGCATGTTAGCCGAGGTGTTTGAGGGTACGACTAAAGATACTACCGAAGAAAATATTCAGGCGCGTTGTCGCGGGGTGATTTTAATGGCCATGTCGAATAAAAAAGGTAAGTTATTGTTAACCACGGGCAATAAAAGTGAAATGAGTGTGGGTTATGCAACTTTGTACGGTGATATGGCGGGCGGATTTGCTCCCATTAAGGATGTACCTAAACTATTGGTTTATGCCTTGGCGCGCTACCGCAATAGCCTGTCTGCTGTTATTCCCGAACGAGTCATTATGCGTCTTCCATCGGCTGAATTAGCCCACAACCAGGTGGATGCTGATTCCTTGCCTGTTTATGAAAATTTAGATCCTATCTTAGAGCGTTATGTTGAGCTTGATCAATCGGCAGAGGACATTATAGCGGCTGGTTTTAAGCGTGAAGAGGTGATTCGGGCGATTACTTTGGTCGACAGGAATGAATATAAACGTAGACAATCGCCACCGGGTATTAAAATTACCAGTAGAGCCTTTGGGCGTGACCGACGTTATCCGATAACTTCGGGTTATCGTGGAGTCTAAGATGATGAATGTGACGGAAGCGATTGGCTATGTAGCGGCGACCTTAACAACGGTCTCTTTTTTGCCTCAAGCCATTTTAACCATCAAGACCCGAGATACCTCCAGCCTGTCCTTGAGCATGTATAGTATTTTTACATTAGGGGTTTTATGTTGGTTATTCTATGGTCTTTATATTGCGGATACAGCGATTATTGCTGCTAATGCCATTACCTTTATATTGGCGGGCATCATATTGGTTTATAAGATTTACAACATACTGACAAGGAAAAATTAATTAGTGCCTGAACGAAAAAGCCATTTTTTCAAAAATATCAGCATTAAAACAAGGCGAATTCAACTCATAGCGGTAGTGTTATTTCAGTATTAGAGAGATTATGATCTAAAGGTATTAGCGGCTAGCGTGGCTGTACATATTAAGATTTTAATCGCAAAGGCCGATTAAGAGACACCTATTTCTGACAATAAACTGGCTATTATAGTTTCAGTCTGGTTCAAGTAACCTCCTCCAAATAAATTCAGATGATTCAAAACGTGATACAGATTGTAAAGCGATTTTCTGAGTTTATAGCCTTCATTCAATGGCCAAACTGTCTGATAAGCGGCATAAAAGTCTCGACTAAAACCACCGAATAATTCAGTCATCGCTAAATCTGCTTCTCTGTCACCATAATAACAGGCCGGATCGAAAATAACAGGATTGCCTTGTTTATCCATCGCTACATTACCCGCCCATAAATCACCGTGTAATAGCGAAGGTGTCGGTGTGTAATCGGCAAATATTAAATCTAAATGGTCACACAGCCGTTCTCCTAAAGCTTGCAATCGGCCACCATAACCATTTTTTGCGGCTAGTTGCAATTGAAAGTCTAAGCGTTGGTCACGCCAAAAGTTCGGCCAGTGCTTACCTTTTTGATTTCGTTGCAAGGTACTACCAATAGTATTGTCTCGGTGCCAACCAAAATAGGGTTGAACGAACTGATGTAATTGAGCGAGTTGTTGTCCTAATAAACGCTCTGAAGATGCACTGATCCGACTTAATTCAAGATATTCCAACACCAGAAAAGCATGGCTATTTGTTTTACCATAAACAATAGGGTTTGGAACACGTAGCGTTTGAGTGGCGGCCAACTCCTGCAAGCCAGTCAATTCAGCCGCAAACATATCAGCTAATTCAGGGCGATTAAGTTTAACAAAATAGCAGGTATTACCATCTTGAAAACGAAAAGCCGCATTGATATCCCCACCTGATAACGGTTGCATTGAGCGAGCCTTAAAAGCCTGCCCCGTTGCAATGGCAATATGGCGTGAAATAGTGTCCTGCATATAACTGAAAGATGAGAATGTTCACATAAAAACTTTCAGACACAAAAAAAGCCCCGACCAGATTGGAGCTTCTAGAATTCATGGTGCCCAGGGGCGGAATCGAACCGTCGACACGAGGATTTTCAGTCCTCTGCTCTACCGACTGAGCTACCTGGGCACTGCTACAAAAGACAGCCATTAGACTCGATTATTCGAATTTAGTCAATAGTAACTTTAAAATTTAATGAAATTAAGTAGCTCATATCTGATTACAATCGGTCTTTAATATCAAGCTATCGCTGATCTACTGATTAAAATATGGTAGTATTCCTGCTTAAAGTCATTACATAGGGCACTAACATGAAAGCAAATATTGGTTTAATCGGTTTGGCAGTAATGGGGCAGAATCTGGTTTTAAACATGAATGATCACGGTTTTAGAGTTGCTGTATATAACCGAACCATCCGTACAGTCGATGAATTTTTAGAGGGGCCTGCAAAGGATACGTTAGTTGTAGGAACGCATTCTCTTGAAGCATTAGTGGACAGTTTAGCCAGTCCACGTATTGTGATGTTAATGGTTAAAGCGGGCGAGGTAGTTGACCAATATATTGATAAGTTAGTCCCACTATTGTCAGAAGGCGACATTATTGTTGATGGTGGGAATTCGTTATTTACCGATACCAATCGTCGTACTGCGATTCTTAAAGAACAAAATATTAATTATATCGGCACGGGTGTATCGGGTGGTGAAGAAGGTGCTCGTCATGGGCCTTCAATTATGCCCGGTGGAAATCAGGCAGCATGGGCAACAGTTAAGCCAATATTTCAGGCGATCAGTGCCCAGGTTGAGGGTGATCCTTGCTGTGAATGGGTGGGCGATAATGGCGCCGGTCATTACGTTAAGATGGTACATAACGGCATAGAATACGGTGATATGCAGTTGATTTGTGAAGCGTATCAATTGCTGTCAGAAGGCTTGGGTTTAAGTGCCGATGAGATGCACGAAATTTTTACCGAATGGAATCAAGGTGAGCTAAGTTCATATCTGATTGAGATTACTGCCAATATATTGGCTTACAAAGATGAAGATGGACTGCCTTTAGTTGATAAAATATTAGACACTGCTGGACAAAAAGGCACCGGCAAATGGACAGGGATTAATGCCCTGGATTTGGGTATTCCCTTGACCCTGATTGGTGAGTCTGTCTTTGCGCGCTGTTTATCTGCACAAAAAGCAGAGCGTGTGACCGCAGCACAGGTACTACCAAAACATACCCAAGTTTTCACGGGTGATAAATCAGCCATGATTACAGCGGTTCGGGATGCGTTGTATGCCGCCAAGATTATTTCTTATGCGCAAGGTTTTCGGTTAATGCGGGAAGCGTCTAAAGAATATAAGCTGTCTCTCAATTACGGTGAAATTGCGTTAATGTGGCGAGGTGGTTGTATTATCCGTAGCCAGTTCTTAAATGACATTAAGAAAGCTTATGATGCTAACCCAGCCCTAGAAAACCTATTACTGGCTGATTTCTTTATAGAGGCTATGAAGAAAGCCGATGCCGGTTGGCGTAAGGCTGTGATTTTAGGGGTTGAGCTGGGTATTCCAACCCCCGCATTTTCTTCAGCATTGGCCTATTACGATGGGTATCGTACTGAACGATTACCGGCCAATCTATTGCAAGCACAACGTGATTATTTTGGCGCTCATACGTATGAACGTACTGATAAACCACGGGGTGAGTTTTTTCATACCGATTGGACTGGGCACGGTGGTAAGACGGCGTCTTCTACTTACACGGTTTAAGTAGCGTCTGTTTTTTTTAATTATTGACTAGGTCCCTATTATGAATGCGGAAGCTTGTACGTACGTAATTTTTGGTGCGACGGGAAACCTTTCCCGAATTAAATTAATGCCTGCGCTTTACCACCTTGATGCCGCTAATCACTTGCCTAAGGGGACACGTATTTTAGCAATAGGGCGCAGACCTTGGGATCAGAATAAATGGCTTAGTGAAGTCAGAGATATGATCATCGCAAAATCAAAAGATGATTTTGATGACGCTGTTTTTAAGCGTTTTGCTGAGCGCTTGTATTACCATCAAGGTGATATAGGTCAGCCAGAGTCTTATCAGGGTTTAGCTGAAGTGCTGAATGATAAAAACAGCTTTCCAAGAAATATTGCTTTTTATCTGTCTATTAGTCCTGCTGATTTCGGCATTGTCATGGAGCGATTGAGTGACAATCATTTGTTTAATGAAGAAGAGGGCTGGCGACGAGTTATCATTGAAAAGCCGTTTGGTTATGATTTAGACAGTGCAAGAGCCTTGCAAAAGCGTATCAGTCATTATTTAACCGAAGAGCAAATTTACCGTATCGACCATTACTTAGGTAAAGGGATGGTGCAAAATGTGTTGGTGTTCCGTTTTGCCAATGTCATGCTGGAACCCTTATGGAATCGCAATTATATTGACCATATCCAAATTACTCATTCTGAAGAATTGGGTATAGAGGGTCGAGGTGATTACTATAATAGTGCTGGCGCCCTGCGGGATATGTTGCAAAGTCATTTATTGCAGTTACTGACTTTGGTAACGATGGAGCCACCGGCTTCAATGGAGGCGGAATCTCTACGTGATGAAAAAGTTAAGGTATTAAAGTCCATTCGACCCATTCCTAAAGAAGCGGTACACGGTCATGCGTTTAGAGGACAATACTCACCCGGTCATGTGAAAGGCGAAAAAGTGAATGGTTATTTGCAGGAGGATCATATTCCTGCTAATAGCGTGACCGAAACTTACGCATCAATGAAATTATATATTGATAATTGGCGCTGGCGTGGAGTGCCCATGTATTTACGCACAGGTAAACGGATGGCGAAAGCGCAATCGACTATTTCAATTTGTTTTCGGCATCCACCTTTACAGTTCTTTCGTGATACGAATGTGCAATGTATGAGTCAGAATTGGGTGCTATTGGGTATTCAGCCTGAAGAATGTATTCGTATTGAAATGACTGTTAAGGAACCCGGTCTGGAAATGAAGACCCGCACCAGTAGCCTGGATGCCAGCTTTAGAAATCAGGACGAAAAAGCCATTGATGCTTATGAGGATTTATTGTTAGATGTATTAAAAGGCGATAGGTCATTATTTTTAAGGTTTGATGAAGTCGAGTATGCCTGGCGTATTGTTGATCCTATTTTACAAACATGGGCGATTGAACGTGACTATATCGCGACCTATCCAGCGGGTTCCTGGGGGCCTGAAGATAGTCGCTTATTTGAAAAGAGTTCGCAATCCTGGCGTAGCTCTTTAACACCGGAGTGTAAATAAAATGCAGCAAAACAGTCGTTGGCATATCCTGGAAACCGCTGATCAGGTGGCTTATGCCGTTTATCATGAAATTCTTAAAGCAGCCGAACAGGCTATTTCTGATCATGGAAGTTTTAAGTTAGTGCTGGCAGGCGGCAGTACACCAGAAAAGGTGTATCGTTTATTGGCTGAAGCGACTGCTGACTGGTCTAATTGGTTTATTTATTATGGCGATGAGCGGTGTTTGTCAGTTGATCATAAAGATAGAAATAGCCTGATGGCAGTGGAAAGTTTTCTAAAGCATGTAGCTATCCCTGATGCGCAGATATTCACCATTCCGGCTGAACTGGGTCCTGATTTGGGCGCCAAAGCCTATCAAGCCCTGGTGGCTGAAGCGCTGCCTTTTGATTTGGTGTTGTTGGGTATGGGGGAAGATGGACATACGGCAAGTTTATTTCCTGGGCACATCAATCAAGCTGATGAGTTAGCACACGCTGTTTATAACTCACCTAAGCCACCTCCAGAACGGGTTTCCATCAGTGCAAAAGCCTTAAGCGATACAGAGCGCCTTATTTTTCTGGTAACAGGAGAAAATAAACAAGATGCAGTTAAGGGTTGGCGTGCAGGTGATGATTTGCCGATTGCAACGATAGTGCCTGTTAACCCGCTTGATGTTTATATTGATCAGGCTGCCTATCCTTTAAAATAATCGTTGGTCTTTTAATGCAGAGTATTCTTGTTCGTCAGCCCAGTGATTTAAGTATCGCATGGGCTCAACGAGTAATTAATCAACATCATTCCGATATTGTTGTTGCCAGGGTAGATATTCTTTCTGTTGATGTGGGGACAACGACGCGAATACGCATTAACGTTGGGCATAATAGACCTCATTTATTCCCTGAGCGCTGGTTTGTTAAGTTACCCTCATTAGCTTGGCAAGCTAAATTAATAACGGCACTGCCCCGGTTGTTACACACTGAGGTGCGTTTTTATAATGAAGTGATCCGCCCTGATAAGTTCAGAGTTCCGCATTTTTTAGCGGGTCAAAGTCAGTTTGGTAAAGGCGCTGTGCTGATCCTTTCAGATTTGATCGAAGTGGGTTCTGTACCCGGTAATCCCAGTGACGCCCTGACTTTTGCTCAGGCTGCGGGGGTCGTGAGGCAGTTGGCTCACTTTCATACCCATTTCTGGAATAAAGAACATTATGTACAGCGTTATCCATGGTTGGCAGGTCCTGTTAGGCGTCTTGAAGACTTTTTGGGTACGGCGTTTGCTGTGCCCCTAATGAAAAGGGGTTTGCATAAGGCGGCAGAACTTGTGCCATTAAAGCTGCATGCGCAGGCAATTAATTATGCGCATCAACGCAAAAAGGTGATGCATTTTCTTCAGGATGCGCCACGCACTCTGGTACATCATGATTGCCATCCCGGAAATTTGTTTTGGGAGGAATCCAAGCCCGGTTTTCTTGACTGGCAGTTGGTTCGTTTTGGCGAAGGTATCAGTGATATTGCTTACTTTTTAGCGACCTCACTTGATCCTGAAACACGCAGACTGCATGAGGTTGAACTTATTAATCTCTATGCTCAATATCTTCAGGAAGATGGTATAGAATCTATTGATTTTGATGGTCTTTTTGACAGATATCGAGCACATTTAATTTATCCTTTCGAAGCCATGTTAGTCACCTTAGCTATTGGTGGCATGATGGATATTACTTGTAATCATGAGCTGATTCGCAGGACAACAGCAGCTGTCTCTGATTTAGATGCTTTTTCAGTTGTACCTTGTGCCATTACTTTATAAGCTTTTTTAAAACTCAGGCGCTTGTAATACAATAGCGAGTTGCACTTCAATGCGTTAAAAATAACGGTTAGTTATGTTTTGATGAGCTAATGATACAGTGTGATATTTAATAATTATAATAGAAAAGGGGGATATTTATGTGTTGGAGCGGTGAGGCGTCAGGCGTTTTAGCTGTCGTAGGTCTAAGTACTGCAGCGTATGTTGCACTTAAACAAGGTGAGTCTAAAGAACTTTGGATTCCATTAACTTATTTCGCTTTAATGGAGTTGTTGCAAGCATTTACTTACGTTTATATTGATTTGTGTGATAACCCGAACAATCAGATACTGACGCTTTTAGGATATTTACACGTCGCCTTTCAGCCGTTTTTTGTCAATATGGTGGCGATGTATTTTATTCCGAACAGCGTTAAATTAAAAATTCGTACCACTGTTTATACCATTTGCGCTATTGGTTCTATCACGATGTTAATTAAGATGTATCCGTTTGCCTGGGCGGGCACTTGTAATATCGGCGTAGAAGGTTTTTGTGGCCCTAGTGTGTGCTCAACTTCGGGATCTTGGCATATCGCCTGGCAAATGCCTTTAAATGGCTTAATGTCTGATCCCGTTAAATGGTTGTTTGGTTTTAACTGGGGATTACACGCTTTTACTTATATCGTCGTGGCATTTTATATGCCGGTTGTTTATGGTTCCTGGCGGTTTGTAGGATTTCATTATTTAATCGGCCCTTTAATTTCAGATATAACAACGACTGATCCTAATGAATATGCAGCGGTGTGGTGTTTGTTTTCTATTGCGTTATGTGTATCAGTGATTAAATCACCGATTAGAAAGTACTTACATGTTAAAAAATGGCCTTTTTATAAAACAGAAGTGGGTGATTTACTTTAGTTTCTATTAAATGTTTTTTGTTTTTTGATTAAAAGCTGCTCCTTGTTTGTAAGAGCTAAATTGTGATACTGTTCTTGTAAGTAAGGAGTTATCCAAATACTTCAAAGCGTAACCCCTATTTTTAAATAGTTAGCTGTTTTAGTGGCACTAGAGTAAAAAATTCAGATGATAAGTTATCGTATATTTTTATTTAGTTTTCTAAGTGTTTCGTGGCTTTTTTTATGTGGGCTTGATAATTCGGTTGTTACCGATACGCCGATTAATCAAGCGCAGAAAGTCATTGTTGAAGCAGGTGCTGTAGCAGCAACGTCTTCGCCCAAAGATGCTTCAGTTACGGCTCCGTTAGATTCAAAAACAATAGTTAAATCGCCTAAAAGAAAAAAGAGAGCGTTAAGAAAAAGGAAAATGGTTGAAGAGGTTGAAGATAATAAGCCAACTCAGCATGATGCGCCTGAAAAAACTCTCGATCTTTCTATTCCGCTTATACACGTAGATTCAGTTGATTTAAAAACAGATAAAAAAAAGGATGAAACAGACCCGCCAAATAGTTTTTTTGATCCAAAATCGAAAAAACAGCCAAGGTCACTGGAGTTAAATGGTAACTTTTTGATGTCCCCAGAGCCAGAAGTAGAAAGGAAAAAGACCCTTGATGGTGCAGGTATCAGTATTAATGTTAAGCCGGATTAAAAGCTTTAATGATACCGGGTGTCGTGTCGGGTGATCATTATTTATCTAGCCATTTGATAATATGATCTTGAAGATTTGTTGCCATTGCTTCTTCTATTGCATAGCTGCTCACTGAAATACCCGCTCGTTTAACACTGGCAGGGTTTCCCGATATTAAAGGATGCCATGTGGGCAATTTCTGCTTATCGTTTAATAAGCGATAAGCACAGGTCGAAGGTAACCAGTCATATTTGGCAAAGTCTGGTTGTTTTAAGTCCAGGCACTCTGGAACTAATTGAGTACGTTTACTGTAGTTTAAACATCGACATGTGTTCAGTTTCAGCAGCTTACAGGCAACATTTGTGAAGGCAATTTCCCCTGTTTGTGTATCTTCTAATTTGTGTAGACAGCATTTTCCACAGTTATCGCAGAGTAATTCCCACTCTTCTGTTGACATCTCGGTCAGTGTTTTAGTTTCCCAAAAGTTCATAGGAACTGTTTGTTTTCTGAGGCTTTATATTCAGTGGCTAGTTGATTAAGCAATTGCTTAAAATGTGTATAGCTTTGTATATTTATTACACCCACTTCATTTAGTACCGGTTGAAAGTGTCCAGCAGCACGTCCGCCTACAATCAGTGATACGTGATTACCAACCAGTTTTTTTAACCGTCTGAGTTCTTTTGCGACAACATGGTCATCAGTGGCGAAACTAATGCTCAGTGTGAGAGCACAGGCATTGGTGTATTTAACAGCCGCAGCAATTTCTTCAGCAGCTAAATTGGCGCCCAAATAAGTCACTTGCCAGCCGCAAAGCTCAGCCATAATAGCTGCAAGTAATGCACCTAATTCATGTAATTGTCCTATTGGAGTACTGACAATCATTCTGGGTGCATTTTCAGGGCAGGGATTATTATTACGTAAAATATAGGTCAGAGAACGAATCACTGACGAGGTCATGTGTTCATGTACCGGTCTTAGTTCTCCAGTTTTCCAGCGCTCGCCAATTTTAGTGAGTAAGGGACTCAGTAAGTGTTCAATAAAAGCTTCAGAGCCGAGTTCTACAATGGCGTTTTCAAAATGGGACTCTAACAATTGAGCATCAAAAGCGAGTACTGCCGCATAGCATTTATCAGAGTAATCCTCGGCTAGGTGGCGTTTATCCCCCGGGTTAAGAGAAATAGGACTAGAGCTAAGGCTCTGATTTGTTGATGACGTTTCATCTTTTAATAAATGCTTCAGATCATCTAAGGATAACTGTGCAATTTGACCAATGCTGTGGCCATTGCTGGTTGCCTGATTGAGCAGTTTTAAGCGTGCAATATCCTGATCAGTATAAACTCTATGTCCACCTGAGGTGCGTGTGGGTGTGACGGCTTGATAGCGGCGCTCCCAAGCTCTTACCAGATCGGACTTAACGCCAGACCTTTTTGAAACTGTTCTAATTAAATATTGCGCTGAGTCATCATTAGTGACAGTCATAGTTGCTTCTCTGCATCAAATTAAAAAAGGCTATACTATCACAAACCTTTACAAAACATAGACAAAAATTATACTGATTAACATTGTGTATTTATTTATATCCGCTTATTCAGCACCCGGGCTCTGGGCATTATTGGAGCGTATACCCCGCGCAAACTGGCCGGCATTTATTCGTGGTGACTCCGACTGGGGAAACGATACGATCATGACGGAAGCCGAGCAGCGCGGCATAGACTATCTGTTTAAGCTTCGGCAATCCGCTAACGTCAAGAAACTGATTTTGCAAAAACACTGTTTCAGTGTTGGTATCGTATTTTGAGTGAAGCCATGAAAAAATACTTGCAGGGTGCTATTTTTTTAACTTTACTCTGACCCCAGTTATTTCGTTTCGAAAAAGGCAAGTTTTGCAACGTTCCTACAATCCAATGGAATCAATATCCTGAATGTCGTAAATTGGCACATAGTTTTATTTGCTGGACAAATTGGAACTTTCGACCCAAAGGAGACGATCGATGATAAGATAATTTCAATTGCAAAGCACTATGCTTGTCATCAGGTTGGTTCTTAATTTGTTATTTATTTCATCCGCCATAATCGGCGATGGTTATTCAGGCTGTTTATTTAGCCCGTAATTCAATGAAGATAATGTTGGCTTGGAAAGTAATTACTGCAAGAAATTTGATGGTTTTATTAAAATAATTACTTGATACTTCTACAATATTTTAAAAACGTCTAAGGATTCTCAGTGCTTGCCGAAAAACTATTAGAAGAAATGAAGGCCAGCCTTTTTGCTGGGCATTATAACTTGCTGCTTGGAAGTGGTATTTCACTGGATAGTAAGAATCAACTAGGCGATCCAATTATTGGAGCTTGGGAGTTGACTGATTTCCTCTGCAAACTAAAAGGGGCGAAGCCTAATACACCGCTTTCTAGGGTTACATCACTATTATTAGACAGCGAAGTAACAGAGCATCTCACAAATCGTTATCATGGATGTAAACCAGGGCCAACCGTAAATTGGTTGACAAGTTTTGTTTGGAAAACAGCTTTTACATTCAATATTGACGATGCACTTGAGTCTGCTTATCAAGCAAATGCTAACCGCAAGCAAACATGGGTATCTATCAACTATGATAGCGAGTATCGTACTAATTTCAGTCCATCAGAGATTCCAATTGTTCATCTTCACGGCTTTGTCCGTGAACCAGAAAAAAAATATGTATTTTCAACTTCAGAATATGGGCGTGTTACTCGAGGTCAGAATCCATGGATGCACGTCTTATCAGAATTGCTTTCAAGTGAGCCCTTCATTATTGCAGGAACAAGTCTAAATGAATCAGATCTCGAATACTATTTAAGCGGTAGGACTGAAAGCTCGCCACGCAAAAATCGTGGCCCATCTATCCTTGTAGAACCATCACCTGATACTGTGACTGAGCACGATTGTGCTAGACATGGTTTGATTTTGGTAAAGGCTACTTTAGCCGAGTTTTTGTCTTGGTTAGATGAAAAAATTGGGAAAGCTCCTACAGTTGCAGAGCTTAGTATTCCTTCAAATGAAAACATTTTCTATCCTAAGCCGCCAAATCTTAAACAAATCGCTTTTTTCTCCGCTTTTGAATTAGTACGGCCAATAACGACTTTAACTAGTGTTAGCCAGCTTTCTCCATTTTTTTACGGACGTGCTCCAACATGGTCGGATTTGGCAATATCCGTTGATATTCCTACAGATGACGAACTGAGATTAAGCTCAAAATCCAGAACATTTTTAGAATCAAATTCGATGCAGAAGTCTTTATTCTGCGTTCAAGGTGAACCTGGTAGCGGTAAAACAACTATGATTCGTAGAGTTGCCTACGATCTTGCTCGTGAAGGACGAATCGTATTCTCACTAATAGGTCGTGCGGCAATCGATATGGAAATAATAGTCGCTTGCCTAAGTGTGGTAACAAAGCCTTACGCTCTCTTGATTGACAATGCGGCTGACCATGCTCAATTTATCAACTCGATTCTAAATCATCCACAGCTTTCTACTCCTTTCTTAATCATAGCGGCAGAAAGAAGTTATCGTCTTGAGCATATTGAAAGGTTACTCGGTGATTTCAATCTCGAATATTTCCCGATTAACAGATGGTCAAAAAATTCATTATCCCAGTTAATTGAAAAATATAGAAAGAATGGTTTTTTAGCATCTGAAGAAGCTATTCGGAAACCAGAAAAATTCATTCTCAAGCTGAATAATGATCCTATAGCAATAGCTGTATGTCGAATAATTAACGATTTTCAACCACTAGAGTCTATTATCAAATCAATATGGAATCATGCGAGTGAAAACTTACGACAAAACTATACTGTTGTGGCACTTGCATATTATTGCTACTCCTATGGCGTAAGATATGCTGTTCTGGAAGAATCGCAAAAAAGCTTGGAAATCGGAGAGCAGTTTTCATATTCTAATCCACTTCCATTAGCATTTTCTCCTGTTGATGACGATTATGTCATTCCTCTCAATACGATAATTTCTGATCGTATGTTAAATCTTTTAAGTCGTGAAAAGCCGACAACATTGCTTAATTTATTTATAAACTTAGGTAACGCGCTCGCGCCATTTGTGAATCGCAAAGCTATCATTGATAAAACACCAGAGGCTATATTGGCAGGGCGTTTGTTTAATGCGGATAAAGTTGTACGACTATTTTTACGTGACAAATCAGAGCAGTTTTATGAAGAAACTAAGTTGAAATGGGAGTGGAATTCACGTTATTGGGAACAACGGGCGTTATTAATTCAAACCAGTGATATTGACACTGCAATTCGATACGCTAGACATGCCAAAGGAATTGAGGAGCATCCCTTTACTTTGACCACCCTTGCCTCTCTTTTGCTGAAAAAGTTAGATATCGAAACCTCGTTACGAGATTCATTATTTGAAGAGGCATTTGAATTGCTAGTCACAAACTTTAAACGACAAGATGACGATAACTGGCGAGCAAATCCACACCCGTATGTAACACTTTTTCGCGGAGTTTGTAGATTTATTGAGCTAGACGGAACTTTATCAAATCGCCAACGAGAACTAATTAGTGCCTGAACGGTAATCTATAATCTAATATAAAACAATAAGTTGTGATATAATACACATCTGAATATTAACTATCCTGATTCTGGCTTAAAACATGCTTATTTAAACAACTTATTGATAAAAAAGGCTTTATT
>CAIMEB010000112.1 GCA_903839855.1 uncultured Methylococcaceae bacterium | reverse complement strand
GGATGTTCCATGAATTGTTGGTATAACTGTTCAACTTCGGCCTCTGTGAATTTGATTTTAAGCATGTCATATTTTTAGGTAAATTGGAGCATTATACCTCTTTCATTTTCCGCATCTGTGACCGCGCCGAGTATACAATGCGTTTTAAACCGGTCTGTGTTTGCTCTATTTTTCCTGAGACTTCAATCAGCTCTCCTGCAAGCGCTTGACCGGTATAGGTTGCCGTAAAACACACGATAGCCTCATACTCTTCATGACTTATTTTAAAAACAGCCGGCGTATCAAAAGCATAAGTGTCATCCACAACAAGGCATTGCAGCGTTATCATTCCGCATTTTTGATAATTCATTGTGTCAATATTTGGCATATCATCAATAAAATTCAAATCAATCTTACGTTCATTGATAAGTGCCTTATTGCCTTTTCTTCGTTCATGCCAAACGTACTCAGAAAAACTTACATGACAAGACCGTCGATTATAAGAGGAGAGCCACGCCTCCTCCGTCAAATCTTGTAATTGACGCTGCCTTATCAATTTAGCGACCTTTTCTCTACACTGATGAAATGTATCGCGTCCGTAACAGATCAAGTCAATATCCGAACTTTGCTTTTGTACACCAACCAAAAGTGAACCTGTAATACCGATTTTGGATAAATCCACTCCGTTTTCTTGCAATAAATAACACAGTTGAATCAGATCAGCTTCAATCTGGTCAGACTGTTTTTTATTCAAAATTTGTTGCAGACGTTCTCTGGGTTGGTAATGCTTAACAATTTTATCAAGCGCTACGGCATGTAACTGAGCATCTAACACCGGAGAATAATATAAATAACCCGGGCATTGCTCTTCAAGCATCGCATTCGCTTGCTCAGTATCGACTTTAACCCATACTCCATTAACTTCAATATAACGTAAAAAACAGAGTACTTTACCCTGTTCTGTACCATGAGCAACGACTGCAAAAATAAAACCTTCAGCCGTCTCAATAAAGTCCTTCGATAAAAACATCAGTTTATCTCACGCGAATAGAGTCATAATGTGCTTGGTTTTTAATTAACAATGTACTACAACCCACTATAAATATATTTTTTTATTGAAACTGAGCGCCTAATCACCTATGCTCATGGGCTTAAGTTTTAGCCTAAACTAAAACCGAAGTGCTCGTTATTATGCCCTAAATCACACCCACAGGAGACTGTATGAAGATTGGTATACCTAAAGAAATTCACCCCGGCGAAAAACGTGTTGCAACAACACCTGAAGCAGCCGCACAAATAATAAAACTGGGGTTTTCCATCAGCATTGAAACAGGAGCAGGACTTAACGCAAATATATCAGACGAAGCTTACCAAGCCACCGGGGTCGAAATTGTAAACGACACCCAAGTACTTTGGCAGCAATCTGATATTATTTTAAAAGTACGTGCCCCCGAACATAATCAAACACTCGATAAAGACGAAGCTGATTTATTATCACCCGGTGCATGTTTAATCAGTTTTATCTGGCCGGCGCAAAATGAAGCCCTTATGCAAAAGCTGGCCAATAACCAAGTCACCGTATTAGCCATGGATAGCGTTCCACGCATGTCCCGTGCGCAAAAACTCGATGCCTTAAGCTCTATGGCCAACATTGCCGGTTACCGGGCGATTGTTGAAGCGGCGCAATTTTTTGGTCGTTTCTTTACGGGTCAGATTACTGCCGCCGGTAAAATCCCTCCGGCTAAAGTACTCGTGATTGGTGCAGGCGTTGCCGGTCTTGCAGCGATTGGTACCGCAAAAGGCATGGGTGCTATCGTCAGATCGTTTGATACCCGACCTGAAGTAAAAGAACAAATTGAAAGTATGGATGCCGAGTTTCTCATGCTCGATTTCAAGGAAGAAGGCGGCGGCACCGGTGGTTATGCAAAAACCATGTCCAAGGAATTTATAGATGCAGAAATGGCATTATTTGCCGAGCAAGCCAAAGAAGTCGACATTATAGTCACCACTGCGTTAATTCCAGGTAAACCAGCGCCTAAATTAATCACTGCTGCCATGGTAGAGTCAATGAAACCTGGTAGCGTTATTGTTGATTTAGCAGCCGAACAAGGGGGTAACTGCGAATTAACTGAAAAGAATCAAGTCGTCGTCAGACATGACGTGACTTTGATTGGGTACACCGACTTGCCTAGTCGATTAGCAAACCAGTCTAGCCAGCTTTACGCCACTAACCTGCGACACTTGTTAACCGAGCTTTGTCCTGAAAAGAATGGCAATATCAATGTCAATATGGAAGATGAAGTCATTCGTGGCACCACGGTGATCAAAGAAGGCAAAATCACTTGGCCACCACCAGCACCGAAACTTTCTGCCAGTCCGACACCCCAAAATGCAGCCGCAACGGACACACCGAAAGAATCAACTAAAAAGTCGTTTCTTCCAGCGTTTGTCAAGCAACTACTACCTATTGTTACTGCAGGGCTTATATTATTTGGGATAGGTGCCGTTGCGCCTGAGTCGTTCATGACGCATTTTACCGTCTTTGTACTCTCATGCTTCGTCGGTTATCAGGTGATCTGGAATGTTTCACACTCTCTACATACCCCGTTAATGAGCGTAACTAATGCTATTAGCAGTATCATCGTAATAGGTGCCATTGTGCAAATTTCCACCGCTAATTCAACAGTCACTATTCTGGCAGGTTTAGCGATTCTTTTAGCCTCTATCAATATAGTCGGTGGCTTTTTTGTCACCCGCCGTATGTTAGAAATGTTTAGAAAATAACAGGAGATCACAATGTCACACAGTTTAGTTACGATGTCATACATCGTTGCCGCCATCCTGTTCATTCTAAGCCTCAGTGGCTTAAGTAATCAGGAAACGGCTCGTAAAGGTAATTATTACGGCATGTTAGGCATGGCCATTGCCATTATTGCTACCACTTTTAGTGGTTCTGTTACGGCTTTTGGTATTTTAGTCGCCGCCTTAATCGTAGGGGGTGCTATTGGTGCCAAAGCCGCCGCTAAAGTTGAAATGACGCAAATGCCAGAACTGGTTGCGATCATGCACAGCCTGGTTGGTATGGCAGCCGTGTTAGTCGGTTATGCCAACTTTATGGATCATGCGATTTCTATCTCAGGTGTTGAAAAAACCATCCACGAAGTAGAAATTTATATCGGTATTCTTATTGGTGCGGTTACATTTTCAGGCTCAGTGATTGCTTTTGGTAAACTTAGCGAAAAGATTAGTGGTAAACCCTTATTATTACCGGGTCGCCACTGGCTAAATCTACTGTTACTGATCGCAGCTATCGTCTTAGGTTATGTATTTTTACAACAAACCGAAGCCGGTGGGGATGCCATTATTCCATTAGCGATTATGACCGGTATTGCCTTAATCTTTGGCGTACACATGGTTATGGCTATCGGGGGAGCCGATATGCCGGTGGTTATTTCCATGCTGAATAGTTATTCAGGGTGGGCAGCAGCAGCAACTGGATTTATGCTCAGTAACGACCTGTTGATTGTAACCGGCGCGTTAGTGGGCAGTAGCGGTGCTATTTTGAGTTATATTATGTGCCGTGCGATGAACAGACATTTTTTAAGTGTTATTGCGGGTGGATTTGGTACGTCCTCAGGAGGAGAATCAGCTGCGATTGAAGGCGAAGTTCAACCCGTTACTGCAGAAGAAACCGCCCAGTTACTTAAAGAAGCCAAAAACGTTATGATCATTCCTGGCTACGGCATGGCCGTTGCCCAAGCTCAACATACGGTTAATGAAATCACCAAATTGTTAAGGGATAAAGGTAAAAAAGTACGCTTTGGCATCCATCCGGTCGCTGGACGTATGCCTGGACACATGAACGTATTATTAGCCGAAGCTAAAGTACCGTATGATATAGTTTTTGAAATGGACGAAATCAATGATGATTTCCCGAATGTAGATGTCTCCATTGTCATCGGCGCGAATGACATCGTTAATCCGTCAGCACTGAATGACCCTAATAGTCCAATTGCCGGAATGCCGGTTATTGAGTGCTGGAAGGGCGAAACAACTATCGTTTTAAAACGCAGTATGGCATCGGGGTATGCAGGTGTGGGTAATCCACTATTTGTGCTAGAAAACACAAGAATGCTATTTGGTGATGCTAATGCAACGATGCAAGCTGTGTTAAAGGCTTTGAAAGAGTAACTATGATCACGTTGAGATTAGATATTGATACAGCTTACATAACACTTTAGAATGAATTAAACTAATTCGGTAATCACTAACTTTTTGGAGTCACTTATCAATGTTAACTCACTGTATTAACCGCTCTTACTTAACCATCACTTGCTTAGCGTTACTGCTCTCGGGTTGCGCGTCTGATCCAGTAACGCCACCACCCACGGTCTCCCCCATTCTTTCTGGTGAGAAAATGCTCAGCGAAAGCAAAGACATCGCTAATTTAGGCGACCGCTGGAAAAAAGGTAAGCAATTGATAGATCAAGGCAATATTTTAATCCGTGATGGTAAGAGCAAAATTGATGAAGGCAATCGCATGATTGATGAAGGGGAAAAGATACAACGCGAAAGTGAAGAAAGCTATAAAAATATTAAACAATAACACACAATAAATCTGCTTAATTAAAGTAAGTGATCACGTGACGCGATCACTTACTTTTGTGCTGGACAAAAAATATTACAATTCTCGTGTAGCACTGAATTTAATATCCGGCCATCGCTCTTCGGTCAACTGTAGATTGACCCGACTATTTGCCAAATAAACCAAATAACCACCGCCATCTTCGGCAAGGTTTTCAAACACTTTCTTTTTAAACTCTTCAAGTTTTGCAGGCTTATCTGAACTCACCCAACGCACGGTTGAAATAGGAGCCGCATCATAGACACATTCAACATTATATTCACCCTTCAAGCGAAAAGCTGTCACATCGAACTGTAAAATTCCCACTGCCCCCAGAATTAAATCATTATTTTTTAATGGCTTAAATAACTGTGTAGCGCCTTCTTCGGTTAATTGCACTAAACCTTTTTGCAAGGCCTTTGCTCTTAAAGGATCCTTTAAAATAACCCGGCGAAATAATTCAGGGGCAAAATAGGGAATTCCTCCAAATTTAAGTGCCTCGCCCTGAGTAAACGTATCACCTACTTGAATAGTGCCATGATTGTGTAATCCGATGATGTCTCCAGGATAAGCTTCTTCTACACTCTTACGGGTATCGGCCTGAAAAGTAATCGCATTACTCACCTGAATACTCTTGCCTAATCGAACATGTTGAACTTTCATGCCTTTATCGAATTTACCTGAGCAAACTCTTAAAAAAGCCACTCTATCTCTATGAGACGGATCCATGTTCGCTTGGACTTTAAAGACAAAGCCTGAAAACTTTTCTTCTTCGGGCTGAACCACACGCTGCTCTGCTTGCCTGGGTCTTGGAGAGGGTGCGTATTCTGCGAAGGCGTCTAGCAACTCAATAATACCGAAATTATTTATTGCAGAACCAAAGAAAACCGGTGTTAAGTTTCCAGACAAATAGTCTTCCAAATCAAACTCGTGACTTGCGCCTTTAACCAGATCTATTTCATCACGTAATTCTTCGGCCTGTTCTTTGAGAACCTCATCTAACTTAGGGTTATTCAAGCCCTTAATCACTTCGGCTTCAGCAATCCTGCCTCCGTGCTGGGCACTAAACAAATGAATTTCATCCTTGTACAAATGATAAACACCTTTAAAGCGTTTACCCATACCAATGGGCCAAGTCATCGGGGCGCATTTAATATTTAATACGTGTTCAACTTCGTCCATTAATTCAATAGGTTCACGCCCTTCTCTATCCAATTTATTGATAAAGGTGAGAATAGGCGTGGTACGTAATCGACACACTTCCATTAAATTAATGGTACGCGCCTCAACGCCTTTAGCAACGTCGATAACCATCAATGCAGAATCCACCGCCGTTAAAGTACGATAAGTATCTTCTGAAAAGTCTTCATGGCCGGGAGTATCAAGCAAATTTATAATGCAATCTTTATGTTCAAACTGCATGACAGAGGTAGTCACAGATATGCCTCGTTCTTTTTCCATTTCCATCCAATCAGAAGTCGCATGACGGGCTGCTTTACGTCCTTTAACAGACCCTGCTAACTGAATAGCACCTCCGAACAACAGGAGCTTTTCAGTAATCGTTGTTTTACCTGCGTCAGGATGTGAAATGATAGCAAAGGTACGGCGCCTTAGCAGTTCTGAATTTGTTTTTAACATGCTTTATTAACTTGATTTACCAAAATGGTGGAATTATACCTTTTTATTTGGGATGATGTATTGACCATCCAACAGGCAAAAAAAAACCCAAGTGGTTAGACTTGGGTTTTTAAATAAGAGCTTGGCAATTCCCTACTTTCACATGGCAAACTGCCACACTATCATCGGCGCTAAATGGTTTCACTTCCGAGTTCGGGATGGGATCGGG
>CAIMEB010000111.1 GCA_903839855.1 uncultured Methylococcaceae bacterium | reverse complement strand
GAAGGATGTTCCATGAATTGTTGGTATAACTGTTCAACTTCGGCCTCTGTGAATTTGATTTTAAGCATGTCATATTTTTAGGTAAATTGGAGCATTATACCTCTTTCATTTTCCGCATCTGTGACCGCGCCGAGTATAGTGATCTCTTTGATTTAAGTTAATTTAAATCTGTCTTAACCTTGCACCATAAGAATGTCTGTGAATTTTGTAGGTAAGAAGATCGTGATAAATGCCATCCAAGTGTCGGTTGATTAACGGTTGCAATTTTTTCAAAATTGTCTTTTGGCTTTCTTGATGATACAAAACATTCAGCGCCTTTTTTATAAGCCCATTCAGTCATTTTATCTGGGGTCGTCATATAGGGAATTGCTTCTGGCATCATGATGCCCCCTATATCAATGATTGGATTTTGCAGTTCTAAGCTGATTTGACCAATTGCGAATGCTGCGATTGGTGCATTTTCAGGTATTGCTAGTCTGATTTCATTATAAAATTTCGAGTTATTTTGCACAAGATCTACTTTGTTTTTTACATGGGGTTGTACTGATGTATAAAAAAAGAAGATGTTTGATAATAATGCTCCAGATACTGCATAAATCACCCAATTCCTTCTGCGTAAATTTGTAAAAATACTATAGAGGCCTAATATAAAGAGAGGTAAAAAGAAAACAACGTATCTTGTTTGAACTGAAATCCTATCTAGTACATAAAAACTTATACATGCCAATGGGTAGAGAATTAAAATAATTGTAGAAATATGATTTCTTAAATCACATTTTTTTAATTCAGCAACAATGTTTCTATTTTTTATAGATAACAGTAGTCCGGTTAATGTGATTATTAGTGGAATACCAAACCCTACAAATATAACTTGTGCTTCTTTTATTAAGCATGCAATAACCCCCCCCCAATAAGAGTAGTTACCAAATAAATGTTTTGCGGCATTTGTTGTTGGAACAATTGAGCCAAATTCTATTATGGAATAGCTTAACCAAGACACTAAAGGAATTGAGCTAATTATTAATGATATAAGTCGTATTTTTAAATTGAATGTTCTGGTTTCTTCAGAAATAAGTAGACAAGTTCCAACAAAAAGACTGATCGGTAATAATTCGAATCGAAAGAGCGGCAACACTCCAATAAAAGAACATGCGCTAAAAAAAATTAATTTAGATGGTGTATTGGTAAAAGCAAAATAAATAGCCCAAGAAGTTAAACCCAGAGCTGTAATTGATTCCATTCCCGAAAAGCTCCAATGCAAGGTAAATGGCGAGCTAAATATACTTAGGGTAAATAGATATGCTAGTAAATTTGAGTTTAATTGTTTTTTTGACAGTGTGTATAATCCTGATACCGCAATCAAAACACCGAATATGGATAAAATCTTAGCAGATAAAAAATAATTTCCAATTAATTTAATGAGTCCCGCAAGCAAAAATATCCAAGCGGGTGAGCTATCACCATTAACATGCATCCCTTTAAAGCTAATCGATCCTGATTCTGCAATATTTTTTGCATACCCAAGGTGGATAAAAGCGTCATCTTCAAGATAGCCCCAACTGTACCAAGCCCAAATGATGTATAAAACCACACTACCCAATATATATAAATTTAAATTACTTAATTCATTTATAGGATCTTGATTGTTTAAATTTTTTTGTGTTTTGTTTAGCATGTTCATTAAAATAAAAGTTTATTTTTAGTTAGATTGTTTTAAGAGAAGGTTAAAGTGGTATTTATTCCCTATTTAATGAATGTTACTTTCTACTGAGCTCTAAACGCGTCTTGGTTATCCAAGAACCACTGGTACGTATCAGTTAGTCCATCCCTTAAATTTATCTTAGCTTGCCAACCTAACGCCTTAATTTTATCAACATTCATCAATTTTCTAGGTGTACCATCGGGTTTAGTGCTGTCCCATACGATATTACCTTTAAACCCAACGACTTCTTGTATTGTTTCTGCCAGTTCTTTAATAGTGACATCGATACCCGTGCCTACATTAAGATGGGATAACATGGGAGCAGTGTTGCTTTGATACTGCTCTTTAGTTAAATTTATGATGTGAATACTGGCGGCTGCCATATCATCAACATGTAAAAATTCCCGTTTCGCTGTGCCTGTTCCCCAAAGTGTTACGGTTGCTGACTGGCTAACCTTAGCATCATGAAATTTTCTTATCATGGCGGGTATTACATGACTATTTTCTAAATGAAAATTGTCATGATGACCATACAGATTAGTGGGCATGATCGAACGATAATCTGTATCGTATTGGCGGTTATAAGATTCACACAATTTAATACCGGCAATCTTCGCAATAGCATACGGTTCATTAGTCGCTTCTAAAATACCGGTCAACAGAGCGCTTTCCTGTATCGGCTGCTCAGCAAATTTGGGGTAAATGCACGAGCTGCCTAAGAATAATAGCTTTTGACAGCCTACGGCCCAGGCCTGATGAATAATATTGCTTTCTATCATTAAGTTTTGATAGATAAACTCCGCTGGATATTCATTGTTCGCATGAATTCCACCGACTTTCGCGGCTGCCAGGATGACGACGTCGGGTCTTTCTTGCTGCATAAATTCACGCACCGCAGCTTGATCCGTTAAATCTAACTCGGCATGGGATCGCATAATGAGGTTTTGATGTCCGGCGTCGGTGAGTTGTTTAACTATCGCCGCGCCGACCATACCCCGATGTCCCGCGATATAAATTTTGGCGTTTAAATCAATCATGAGCTTATTCTCGGCTGACAGACACGTGATAGCCTTGATCTTTCAATAAGGCGTGTTTCATAGCATCATTGTGATCGTATGCGACCATTTCGGCAATCATTTCTTGCAGGGTAATTTGTGGTTCCCAGCCCAGTTTGGCTTTAGCTTTGCTGGGGTCACCGAGTAAGGTTTCAACTTCTGCCGGTCTAAAGTATCGAGGGTCAATGGCTACAATAGTTTGTCCCACACTTAAACCTGATGCTTTGTCACCGTTAATGTTCGCAACGATACCTTTTTCTTCAACACCCGTGCCTTCCCAACGAATAGTAATCCCTAATTCTTGGGCAGCCAGTTCAATAAACTCTCTTACTGAATATTGCACGCCGGTAGCGATCACAAAATCTTCCGGCTGGTCTTGTTGTAACATCATCCATTGCATGCGTACAAAGTCTTTGGCATGACCCCAGTCTCTGAGTGAATCCATATTACCCATGAATAAACACTGTTCTAAACCGACTGCAATATAACTTAAGCCGCGAGTAATCTTACGGGTAACAAAAGTTTCACCACGGCGGGGTGATTCGTGGTTAAACAAAACACCGTTACAAGCGTACATATTGTAAGCTTCACGGTAGTTAACCGTAATCCAGTAAGCATACAGTTTAGCCACCGCATACGGTGAGCGCGGATAAAACGGGGTGGTTTCTTTTTGCGGAATTTCTTGGACTAAACCGTATAACTCTGAGGTCGATGCCTGATAGAAACGGGTTTTCTGTTCAAGTTTTAAGAATCGAATCGCTTCTAACAACCGTAACGTACCGATGCCATCCACATCGGCAGTGTATTCGGGGGACTCAAAAGAAACGGCCACGTGACTCATGGCGCCCAGGTTATAGACTTCGTCTGGTTGGGTTTCGCTTAAAATTCGGGTTAAGTTAGAACTGTCGGTTAAGTCACCGTAATGCAAAAAGAACTTGGGATGACTGATGTGCCGGTCTTCGTAAATGTGATCAATCCGTTGGGTGTTAAATAAAGACGAGCGGCGTTTGATTCCGTGGACTTGGTAGCCTTTTTCTAACAAAAATTCTGCGAGATAAGAACCATCTTGTCCGGTGATACCGGTAATGAGTGCAACTTTATGAGTCATAAGGAATATGTAGTGTCTGAACGAAAAAGCCGTTTTTTAAAAAATATCAGCATCAAAACGATGTGATTAATATTTGGTTGTAAGTACCTAGGTGATTTCCGGAAATTAATTTACCCATTAGATGGGTCGAATCAAGATGTCCCATTTGGGTAGGATTGGGTTACGTTCCAGTCTGGCTTCAATCGTCCGCATCGCTACTTTGGACAGT
>CAIMEB010000110.1 GCA_903839855.1 uncultured Methylococcaceae bacterium | reverse complement strand
GGTATAACTGTTCAACTTCGGCCTCTGTGAATTTGATTTTAAGCATGTCATATTTTTAGGTAAATTGGAGCATTATACCTCTTTCATTTTCCGCATCTGTGACCGCGCCGAGTATAATCCAATGGTTAGAAAAACGGGTTAAGGATCGTCTACAGGCTGAAGATCACGCGCATGACACTTTTTTGCGTATTATTACCTCAAAAGAAACGCCCAATCTAAACGAGCCGCGTGCTTACCTGACAACTATCGCAAAACGCTTGTTGATTAATCACTGGCGCCGTAGTGCAATAGAAAAGGCTTATTTGGAACGGCTTTCGGCTTATCCAGAAGAGGTTACTATTTCGGTTGAAGACAGTGCCATCATTCTTGAAGTCTTGCGAGAAATCGATGAGCTACTGAATCAGTTGCCCGAAAAAGTCCGTACCGCCTTTCTATTGGCGCAACTTGATGACCTTACCTATGTTGAAATTGGGCAAAGGCTGGGGGTCAGCGATCGGATGGTCAGAAAATATATGGCGCAAGCCATGTTTCAATGCCTTAGCGCCGGGTTTTAAAACGACATGCATAACAAACACCGCTCAGAAATTGACTCACGTATCTTGGCAGAGGCTGCGGAGTGGTTTGCGCTATTCCGCTCGGGAAGCGCTAACCAAAGTGAAACGACGCAATGGAAAATCTGGTTGGCCGAGCATCCAGATCACCGGGCCGCGTGGGATAGAGTAGAGTTTCATATCGACAGATTCAAATCGCTCCCGCCCAAAGTATCGTTAGCCGCCTTAACAGCGCCCGATTTATCGCGCCGACGTGCCATTCAGAATTTGCTAGTGCTAGGTGTCGTTGGACTATCCAGTTGGCAGTTTTCACGCGGTCGGTACTGGCAAGAATGGACAGCGGATTATCATGTCGCCCAGAGCGAAACCAAAACGATTACCCTGGCGGATGGCTCAACCGTTATTCTGGATAGTGGTAGTGCCTTGAACATAGAATACACACCGGATTTACGACGCTTACAATTGGTTTCGGGTGAGATTTATATAGAAACAGCCCCCGATAATACAGACCGGCACCGACCCTTTGTGGTTGACACTCAAGAGGGCAGAGTTCGGGCGCTGGGTACGCGCTTTAGTGTCAGCCAACAGGTCGATTACAGCCAGGTGGCGGTGTTTGCCGATAAGGTTGAAATTCAACCGGCTTCTCCAAATACTTTAAAACAAATCCTAAGCGCTGGTCAGGAAGCCCGGTTTATCTCGACTCGTGTTGAGCCCATTCAACATAATAACCTCGACCAGCCTCCCTGGAGTCAAGGCGTTATCATAGCTGATAACATTCCACTCAGTGAGTTTCTATTACAACTTAACCGTTACCGTAAGGGGTATGTGACCTGTGCGCCAGAAATTGCCGATATGCGCATTATTGGTTCATTCCCGCTAAAGGATACCGACAGAATACTTGCTTCACTCGAAACCAATTTGCCGGTCAAGTTATCTAGACCATTTCCTTTCTGGGTTAAAGTGTTGCCGCGTTAATTGGGTCAGATATTCGACTCATTTAGCATTGGAAGAGGCTAGGGTTAGCGTGATGCAGTTTTTTTTGGTAGTATTGATCAACAGCAACTCAAAACACTCACCCAATGCAACTAATTAACGAACAAGAATGGCAAGCCTTACCTGAATCAGCACAAAAAAAAGTTTATGATTTCTTTTTATTTATCAAACAACGCTATAGTCAATCGACAGATTCAGAACAACAAGCAGAGTTATCCGCTTTTTCAAATCATAGCGCCAACAACATTACTGAATGGTTAGATGAGAAAGAAGATGATGTATGGAAATAAAAGCGGCTGACATTGTATTGTGTGAGTTTTATTTCAGTGATTTAAAAATCAGTAAAAATAGACCCGTATTAGTTTTTAAAGATAATCTACCCTTTGATGATTTTATCGGCATTCCCATCAGTAGCCAAATAATGCAACTTTATGCAGATGAAATTATCATAAAGTCCACTGACTTTAGTCAAGGCATGTTACCCAAACCCTCCAAATTAATGTTCAGAAAACCATTTATAGTATCAAAAAAAGTGGTGATTAAAAAATACGGCACTTTGTATTCAATTGCATTTAACCGTTATCAGAAATTATTTTGTGACTATTTTCAGTGTTGTGAATAATTACACTTAGTATTTTCATGGGTGATTGATTTAACTATGGAACTGTTCAAGGCAAATAGCTTTAAGATTATTGTTGACTCCTTAAGCACATGTATTATATCAACAAATGGTATACAAACGATAAAGCTGTTTACGCTACATACTGCCGCGTTAAGCTAGCTGGATTATCTGATTAAGTCGGTCACAGACCTGAATGAATAAACTATTCGATAACGATTTAAGCGGATGAGCTTTAGCTTTTCGTAAACGCCAATCGAATGATTTGGGTTGATGACAGAGAACATAGCTGGGTAGTTCTGCTTTGCGGCCACCACCCTTACCAACGTTCCGCTCCAATGGTTTCACTGGCAGTCATAATTTCTCCACCGTGACGTGCAGGATCAAAACATGCCAAGCGTTGTTCCAGTGAGAGAGGCGCGTCATTAACAGGTCTGATGACCACTTGATCGTTTTCTACAGAAATCCGAACACGCTGATCAACATGCAAATGCGCTTCACGGGCAATTGCGGCAGGTAATCGAACGCCCAGGTTATTACCCCATTGCTTGATGTCAAGAATTGCTTCAATCATGATAAATCCTTAAATTGTTTAAACGTGAGTATAAACATGATTAACTCATGGGTCAATTTGTTGAATACCAAACCTCCAATTAGTGGCAAATAACCTATTTTATTTTCCAGTTACCAAGGTTCGTTAAAACTATGTAAAATTTTTTTTCAATATCGAGTTCCGCTTTTTCTGTTTCGATTGACATAGGTAATGACAACACCATTTTTCTAAAGGGGATAAAACCGATGTCATTAACCAATCGCAGTAGCACTTTTGACTTACAACCGTCTCGATTACACCAGGCTATACAAGGCATTTTGCTCGTCTCCGTACTCACTGTATCGGTGGCAGCCAATGCCGAAAGCACTAACAATACTGGCAGCGTTAAGCGTAGCTACCATATTAGCGGCGGTTCGTTGAGTCAGGCGTTAAGACAGTTTGCGACTAATTCCGGGTTATTATTTTCAGCGGAAGCCAAGTTAACCGATGGAAAAACCACTGCAGGGCTGGATGGCGAATACACCGTCGAAGAAGGCTTTAAAAAACTACTGGCGGGTAGCGGTCTGACCTATACCTTTACGGATGACAACTCGGTAGCGATTAAATTGGCTGATTCTAAAAGTGATACGGTATTGAATTTGCCGGCGGTGAAGGTTACTGGGAAGGCGGTTAGTGATCCAAATGATCCTTATAATCCGGATTACAGTCTGCCCAATGCTTCTACAGCGACTAAGACTGATACTCCAATTATGAATACGCCTGTAAATATTCAGGTAGTTTCAAAAGCGCTAATGAATGATCAACAGGATACCAATATAGTTGAAGCACTGACAAAAAATGTGAGTGGTGTTCAAGCTGAACATGGCTCTGGAAATATTTATGAAAATTTTATAATTCGGGGCTTTAGCGCCGATTCAAATGTTTATCGTAATGGTTTGCGTCGCGGTATGAATAACTTCGACCCTGCCAACATAGATCAGCTGGAGGTTTTAAAAAGTCCAGCCGCAATGCTTTATGGGCGAGGTCAACCTGGTGGCATGGTTAATTATGTAACCAAAAAAGGTTTAAATAAACCTTATTATTCATTGCAACAACAATTCGGCACATATGATCAATATAGAACCACTGTTGATGCCACAGGTCCTTTAGACGAAGCTGGAACATTAAGTTATAGATTTAATGGTTCCTACCAAGACATGGGTTCCTTCAAAGACTTTATTAACGATCAAAGAGTATTTATTGCGCCCACATTAAGCTATAAACCAAATGATCGCTTTGAAGCCAATTTTGAGCTTGAGTATAAACACGAAAAAAGGTTGATGACTGGGGCATCCCTGCCATTGGAAATAGACCAGCTCCTATTCCGCTAAATACTTTTCTTGGTGATGCTGCATTAGGTCCTAAAACTGACACAATTATGACTGCTTTCGATTGGGCCTTTAACATTAATAGTAATTGGAAAATTAAAAATCGATTTTTGTGGGAACAATGGGATATGAATTATTTCGACATTGCTACTGGAAAGCTAAGACCAAACAATCAGCTGCAAAATAGATTCTTAATTTCTGGGCCAGCTAACCAAGAAACATTTGCTACTAACATAGATTTACTTGGAAATTTTGAACTGTTAGGCATGAAGCACGATGTTTTAATTGGAGGGGATTTTTTTCATAATGGATTCAATGGGTTTAACGAAAACTATACTTTTGGAGTTTTGCCACCAGTTGATATTTTCAATCCAATACATGGAGTTATTGACATAGCATCACTGAGCCAATTACCAAGAGACTGGAACTTCATGCGTAAAGAGGAATGGTTTGGAATTTATTTTCAAGATCAGATTACGCTCTGGGACAAATTACATATTTTAGGTGGTGGTCGCTACGATTGGGCCAACGATGGTTCCTCTTATTCTGATGTAAGCTCTGACGCTGCAATGGCTAATTTCAAAAGCGTACAAAACCAGAAGTTTAGTCCACGTGTTGGCGTTGTATATCAACCACAAGATTGGATATCACTTTATGGAAACTATACAGAGTCTCTTGGAAGTAATAATGGTCTTAATAATACGGGTTCTGTACTAGCCCCGGAAATAGGAGAACAATTTGAAGGAGGGATTAAAACAGAGTTCTTTGATAAGCGTCTGTCTTCTACAATTGCATATTATCACTTAGTAAAAAACAATATTGTTACTACAGACGTTAATGGTTTCTCAGTGCCGATCGGTGGAGCGAGAAGCAGGGGTATTGAGGCCGATATAAAAGGCCGAATCACAGATCAAATAAATTTAGTTGCAACTTACGCATTTACTGATGCAAGAGTAATTAAAAATAATGATGGGATCCTTGGAAAGAGATTAGCCAATGTACCAGAACATCAAGCAAGCTTGTGGGGCACTTATAATTTCACAGATCATTTTAAAATGGGTTTAGGTGGTGTTGCTGTAGGAAGAAAATCCGGAGATCCTGGATACAATCCAGATGTGGTGTTGCCAGGTTATGTCACAATGGATGCTATGGTTTCATATGCTTTGCCAGTTAATAAGTCACGCCTCACAACACAGTTAAACTTTTATAATTTGCTAGATAAAGATTATTACGCAGGAGCCTACAATAGATATCACATTACCACTGGCACGCCACTCAGCGTAATGGGTTCATTACGGTATGAGTTCTAATATTTAATATAAAACTTAAATTATATTAAAAATAGATTATAAAACGCGCAGGACCGTAGGTTGGGGTGAGGTCACGAACCCCAACGTTTTCGGATGATCGATTAATCACGGGGGCTAATTATTTCGGGGTGCTTTTTGAAATTTTACATTTATGCACACTTGGTGCGCGGTTTTGTTGGGGTTCCTATCGTCACCCCAACCTACGCTCCAAAAAATTTTTGCTGTCTGGACGGTGCCCCAATCGGCGGGTAATTTGCCCGCTTTAATGTATTGGTGGATGCTGGAATGTGGCCACGCGGCGGGATGGGTAACGTATCCGTGTTTGACGGGGTTGTAATGGATGTAATCAATGTGATGGCGATAATCATCGTCATCTCGGAGCGTATGTTCCCAAAATCGGCGTTGCCACACGCCGCGCTCGCCTTTACTGCGGCGGCTGGCATTGATGCGTTCGGTTTGGGGGAGACTGCGGGAAAATCCTGCTTTGATTAACATCCAGCGAGTCGAATAATCGGCATCACCGGGTGGCAAGGTAAATACCGCATGTAAATGGTCGGGCATGATGACGATAGCATCAATCTGAAACGGATGGCGACTGCGAACGTTGCGAAATGCTTCGCGCAGAGCTGCGATATGTTCTACCAATAAGCGGCGTTTTCGTTCCGCAAGATTGACGGTAAAAAAATAGCTGCCGCCTTCAAGTTGATTGCGTCGGTATTGCATGGGAGTTGTCCCTCAGGGCATGAGGCAGCCATAAATCGAGTGGTACAACAGTTTTAAGCTTGCGCGGCTGTTAAGAAAGCCAACACATCTTCGTTGTCGACCTGATCGTAAATGGCGGCGACGGATAGCGTAATGCCTAGCGAGGTAAAGGTGATGTCGTCGCCTAGATAGTAATAAATAAGAGGATTGCCAATGTTGCTGTTTACGAAACACTTGAATTTCGCCTTTGTCTTGTTCAATTAAGACATATTCTTCCAGCGTCGGAATATTTTGGCAGCGCAGGCGTTTGCTGGTTTGGTCAAATTTTCGGGTAGCTTTAGAGAGTACTTCAACAATGATAATGGGAGAGGTTTTGTAATAGTCATGTGCTTTGTCCTCCGTGCAGACGACCATGACATCAGGATAATAAAAGTCGTCCGCAACCCGCACTTTCATATCCGCGATGAAGGTACGGCAAGGTTTGCCTTTTAATTGGTTTTTGAGTTCGCTGGCTCCTGCCATGGCAAAGATTTCACCATCAATCAGTTGGTGTTTGGTCTCGCCCAGCTGTTCAGCGTGTAAATAGTCATCTGGGCTGATGGGGGGATGAGAGAGATTGATTTGCATGGGATTTTTGCCAAGTGGATTATCAATTACTTAATCATACCACTAAGGTGACTGTGCCTGATAAGTCTCTAATGCTAAAAGGACTTGCCCGTTTGCGGGCACACATCCGTTTTAGCCAGTCGGTTTTAAATTGCGTTAATGCAGTTGTTATGAAAATTCGCCCTTTCTGGGGTTTACTGCATCGTTATGCGGGCTTAGCCATGACGGTGTTTTTAATTATCGTCGGCTTAACCGGAAGTTTATTGGCCTTTTACAACGAGCTAGAGCACGCCATTAATCCGCAATTGTCAGTAGCTAGCAATGGTCGGGCACCGTTGGATTTAGCAGACTTAATTGATGGCGCCGAACGCTTAAGCCCGCAAACTAAGGTGCAATCGATATGGCTGAACGATGCTGCTGCGCAGGTTTCAGTTGCGCCGCGTCTAAGGATGAATCGGGCGGCTGGATTTTGGGCATATCCGCCTTGGTGTGGACGCTGGATTGCTTTGTTGGGTTTTATCTGACCTTACCTCGGACCAAGCCCAGCCAAGTGAGTAGTCACAGTGCACCGCATCCGCTGCGCTCTTTTGCGCAACGCTGGTTACCCGCCTGGACGATTAAGTGGCGCGCCTCCAAGACGCGCATTAATTTTGATCTGCATCGTGTTGGTGGTTTATGGCTGTGGCTATTGTTGCTGATCTTTGCGTGGTCTAGCGTGTATATGAACCTGGGTGAACAAGTGTATAAACCCTTGATGCAAGCGGTCAGTGATTTTCATCAGCCCTGGACGGAATTTCCTGATTTGGACAAGCCCATAGAAAATCCAGCCATTAGCTGGCGTGAAGCCTGCCAGATCGGCAAGGATGCCATGAACCGCGCCGCCGTGGCGCAAGGCTTTAGCGTGGAAGCTCCGGTCGCCATTTGGCTAAACCGCGCGAAAGGCTTTTATGTGTACAACGTGCGTACTAGCCTGGATATTCAAGACCACGCCGGACAAACCCGCGTGGTCATCGATGCCATGACTGGCGCCGAAAAAGTGTTGCTGTTACCCACCGACCAATAAGTACTTATGAATAATTAATTTAACTAAGGCCTGGCATGTTTAGCGTATGATAGAGTCATTTTTAAATTATAAATGCTCTATATAAAACAGCTCACCTCGCAAGAAATTCTTACCTTAGAAGAGATGCATAAAAATC
>CAIMEB010000109.1 GCA_903839855.1 uncultured Methylococcaceae bacterium | reverse complement strand
CCGACTTTTAGGACATTGCTGTCGTACACCCGATTGACCGCAGCGGAAGCTTTGAAGCAGTTGCGCACCCAAGGTTTTCAGGAAGACCAATTGCCGTCGCCCAGCACCATGGCCGAGGTTCTGAACCGCAACGGCTACCGATGATTTGTCACGCTTTGAACTGGCAGGAGAAATTGATGGGCAGCGTGTCTATACGGCTGTCGTCAATTCACCGACGTTCAAATGTAATCTGCGGATTGTCTATGTCGTACGGGAAGAACATGGCAAAACCTACACGGCATTATTATTCTGCACCGACATTGGCTGTAAGGCCTTGGATATTCTGCGCTATTACAAGGCAAGATTTCAGATTGAGTTCGTGTTCCGCGATGCCAAGCAATACACCGGTCTGTGCGATTGCCAAGCGACCTCCGAAGCAAAGCTGAACTTTCTTTCAATGCTTCACTGGCGGCACTGAATCTGTTGCGTCTGGAAGATAGGCAGCAGGCTGTGGAAGGTGCAGGTCGCAACGTCATTTCCATCGCCAGTTGGAAAACCCGTAAATTTAATGCGCATTTATTGGAAAGGTTTTCTTGCCACTTAGGGTTGGACTTTACTGCCATAAAATCCAGCCCAGGCTTTGCAGCCTTATGTAACTATGGCGCTATCGCCGCGTAAACTGTCCGAAGTATTGTAATGCATTTTCCCTAGAAATTACACGTTCCTAAATGACAAATTAACCGGGTCATGCTAACATTTGTCGGTTTATTAAATGACTTGTAAATAATCTTAAGGTAATTTCATGCGTTAATCGGACGTATAGAGCGCTGATGAACTTTGATATTGACTAACACTAGACGCTGCACATAACGAAAATATGAGAGATAAAAACGCTATGCTTTACAACGCTGATTTATCGCAGGATAGCTGCGGTGTGGGTTTTATCACTCACAAACAAAGTAAGCAAACGCATGATTTACTCGTTAAATCGCATGAAGCCTTATGTACCATTCCGCATCGTGGTGGAATGAGTGCCGAAGGGATAGGCGATGGTGCTGGCGTTAATATCGATTTATCCCTTAAATTCTTTCGTAAAATAACCGGTATCAAGACGCTTGAACTGGGTGATTTTGGCGTTGCCAATTTCTTTTTTCCTGAAGATCATGATCATTATGATTCAGCTGCAAATGAGCTGATTGAACGGCATTTCATCAGCTTTGATTTACCCATTCTGTTGTGGCGTAATGTGCCTGTAGATAATGAGGTCCTTAACGCGGCCTCAGTAAAAGCTCAGTTACCTATCAAGCAGTGCGTTTTCGGTCGTCCGGAAAGTTTGAAAAAAGCGTCTCATAAAGCCTTTGAAAAGCATATTCAAGCGGCCTTGCTGGATCTGGAAGTTGAAGGCTTTAGTCGTCCTGAATTAACAGGTTTTTACCCCTTATCCATGAGCTCACGTACTCAGGTTTATAAAGGCCGGTTAAATTCTTTTGAAGTAATTCCTTATTTCATCGATCTGTATGACACGGATCATGAAATTAGCACGCTGTTTTTCCATACCCGGTTTTCTACCAATACCGCCCCTGCAACGATGATGGCGCAGCCGTTCCGGTACATGGCGCACAACGGCGAACTGAATACCGACAAGAAAAATCGTTTAAGTGAAAGTGCGATTGCCAGACAGCATAACAAGCATGTTATTTTTCCGAAAGGGCAATCAGATTCCGGTCGGCTTGATCAAACCTTGACGCGCCGTATCAATGAAGATGATATGGATATTGTCACTGCGGTGTTAGCCATGATGCCGCCTGCCTGGGAAAATGACACCACCTTATCGCCTTCAGTCCGTGCGATGCTGGAGTATTTTAGCCTTTACGAAGAAAAGAATGACGGTCCAGCGGCCTTGATTTTTAATGACGGTATTCGTGTGGGTGCGCGTTTAGATCGTTTAGGCTTGCGGCCTTTGCGTTCGGTTGAAACGCATGAGTATTTGGCGGTGATGTCAGAAGCGGGTCAAATTGATTTCCCCCCTAAAGAGGTTGTAAAACGAGGCCGTATTGAGGCCGGTGGCATGCTGTATTTTGATCATAGTACTGGCGAAACGTACAACAATCATCAGGTTTTAGATCGTTTGGCGAGTGAGCAAGATTATCAGGCATTATTAGTTAAACGCTGTTTGCATCTGTCTGAGTTGCCTACGGTAGATTTAGCAGAAATCAGTAATGAGCATCCGCTTACGGTTGATCAGCAACATACGGCTTATTCATTAAATCAGGAAAGCTTTAAGTTCTTGCTAGATCCTATTCTGGCTACCGGTATGGAAAAAGTGTCTGCGATGGGTTATGGCATAGCGCCTAATGCCTTGTCTAGTGCCGAAGGGGGCATGTCGCGTTATTTTAGTCAACGCTTTGCGCAAGTGACCAATCCGCCGCTAGATTCTATTAGAGAAAGTGACGGGATGACTTTGCGGGTTGCTCTGGGAGCAAAACCAACATTCTCGGATGAGGCAAGTAAGCAATTAGTCATTGAAACGCCTATCTTAAGTCGAGCGCATCTGGAACAGATTCGAAGACAAACCAGTGTCAGTTCAATCACTTTGGATATGGTGTATCAGCCCGATCTGAATGATCCTAAAGCCAATGAAGTTGCTTTAGAGGCGGCATTATTAAACGTTTGTGAACAAGTTGAACAAGCCGCCAAGAATAACATTGGTATTGTGATTTTAAGCGATTTAAAGATTAGTTCTGAGTTGGCAGCGATTCCGGCATTATTAATGATTGCAGCGGCTAATCAGCATTTAGTTAAACAAGGTTTACGCTTTAATTCCTCGTTGATTGCAGAAACGGGTCAGGCAGCGAGTCCTCATGATATTGCTACGCTGTTAGGTTTTGGTGCTTCAGCGGTGTGTGCATTGAGTGTTCATAATCGGGTGGTCAGTCATTATCCAGAGGCAGAGCGAGAAAAGGTTTTATACAAGTTTCAGAAGGGTATCGAAAAGTCACTGATGAAGACCATGGGTAAGTTTGGTCTGTGTACAGTAGAAAGTTACATCGGTGGCGAGTTCTTCGAGTCCAATTATCTGGATACGGATGAGCCACGCTTAAACGTTTACTTCCCGAATATCCATGCTTCAGTCGGTGGCGTGCGTTATGCGGATATTGCCGCCAGTGTGGTTGAATGGCATCAAAAAGCTTTAATGGTGCGTGAAGAAAAAGATATTCCTTTCCTGGGCTTATTTAAAGAACGTCAGGATGGCGCCGGCCATTCTTACGGTAATACGGCGGTTAGAGAATATATCAACATGACCGATGAGGCCATTTTGTATATTCCTCAGGATAAATCACCTGTTGCCAGTGATACCGCGTATCTTGATACCGGTTATGAGAAACGCACACCCGAGCAGATAGACAGCTTTGGTATTACCCCCGCTTATCGTAGCTTTGCTAAAAATCTGTATTTGGAAAGAGATTCCAGACCGGCTTCTTTACGCGATATTATGGATTTTCCTGCTGATGTTAACGCGGCAAATACCACTGCTGAGTTTGATCGTATACTAGGTAAACAAAATCTACGCGGTAATATCAATTATTTAATTCGTGGATTAAGCGTTGCTGAAGTTACAGAAGGTAGTTATACGATTGCATTGACAGCGAACTCTTCTTCAGAACGATTAGAGCAGTTGGCTGCACACTTTAAAAACCGCTTTGTGGACACTGACTTTACTCTAGCCGTATCGGGTGAATCACTTGAACTTAAAGTGGCTGATACCACGACTTTATTGGCTAACTATTTAAGCCATATCAAACCAGCGCGTGACCCTCTGGCTTTAAAAGACGTGCAACCCGCGCATGAGATTACTGCTACTTTGGCTTCAGGGGCAATGAGTCATGGGGCTTTAATTGCAGAAGCGCATGAAGCCGTCGCGGAAGGGATTAATATTGTTGGCGCGTTAAGTAATTCGGGTGAGGGTGGTGAACATTCAAGTCGTTTTAATACCCTACGTTCTTGCAACATTAAACAGTTTGCTTCAGGTCGTTTTGGTGTTTGGGCGGGTTATTTAGCAGACCCCAATATCAAAGAAATCGAGATTAAAATCGCTCAAGGTGCAAAGCCGGGTGAAGGTGGACAATTACCCGCCGCTAAAGTGTCTGTGGAAATTGCCGCCTTACGTGGCGGTACCCCCCGAGTGGAGTTGGTGAGTCCGCCACCCCATCACGACACTTATTCTATTGAAGATTTAGGTCAGTTGATACATGATGCTAAAGCAGCACGTGTTAAAGTCGGTGTTAAGTTAGTCTCTTCTGAAGGGATTGGTACTATTGCTGTCGGTGTGGCTAAAGCGGGTGCGGATGTTATTAACGTCGCAGGTAATACCGGTGGAACGGGTGCAGCAGCGGTAACCAGTTTAAAAAATAGTGGCCGTTCGCCTGAAATTGGTATTGCAGAAGTGCATCAAGCCTTGGCTGTTAATGGCTTGCGAAATAAAGTTATCCTACGGGGCAGTGGTGCTCATCAGAGTGGCATAGACGTGGTTAAGTCAGCTATTTTAGGCGCTGATTCTTTTGAGTTTGGTACTACAGTACTGATGATGCTGCGTTGTGTGATGGCAAAGAATTGCAATATTAAATGTCCAGCCGGTTTAACCACTGAACATGAAGAATTTAAAGGAGATTCACGCGTTCTTGCTCAGTATTTTATGAATCTGGCGCATGAAGTAAGAGAGATTTTGGCTGTGCTGGGTTATCAGAGTTTGCAGGAAATTCGTGGTAAAACGGATTTATTGCATTTGATTGATCATCCGTCTATGGTGGGTCAGCTTGATTTAACCAAGATGCTGGCTAAAGTTGATGTGATTGTTGTGCCAAAGCCGGTTTATCTGGAAGCCAGTTTTAATGTCGATGATAAAATTATCGAACACGCTAAAGCCTTTATTGTTGAGGGTCAATCGTCACAATTAGTGATTGAAGGCGAGGGCTTTAAACTCAACAACTGTAATAAATCAGTGGGTGGGCAGGCAGCGATTGATATTGAACGCTTGTTGTCTTATGAGTTGACGGAACAGCAAATTGTTGATTCAAAGATTATTTATACACACCCACAGGGACGTCGTTATTTGGCTCCTGACAGTATTGTTATTCGTACTCATGGTTCAGCAGGACAGAGTTATGCAGCCTTCTTAAATGACGGTATGCGCATGGAGCATTTAGGAACCTGTAATGATGGCGTGGGTAAGTCTGCTTGTGGCGGTACGTTAGTGGTTGAATCGCCGGGCGGTGGTATTAAAACACCGGGTAATAACGTCTTGATTGGTAACTTTGCTTTATTCGGTGCGACCGGTGGTAAGTTTTTTATCAACGGGGAAGCGGGTGACCGTTTCGCGGTCAGAAACTCGGGTGCCATGGCGGTTGTTGAGGGCGTAGGCGATTTTGCTTGCGAATATATGACGAATGGCTCTGTGCTTAATATCGGTGGTTTTGGTAAAGGCTTCTGTAATGGGATGTCAGGTGGTAACGCTTACCAGTATGACCCAGAGAACTTACTTGAAAAACTGTACGATAAAACTTCGGTTGCATTGCATAGCTTGAGTGAAGAGACTAATGAGGCACGGGCCCATGAGCAATTTATTTTGGCGATGCTCGAGCAGCATGCAGATTATGCTAATTCTAGTAAGGCAAGAGCCCTGATTGAAAACTGGCAAACAGAACGTCAGCATTTTAAATTTGCGATGCCTTTGTGGCTCTATAAAACTCAAGCCAAAGCGTTTTTACAACAAACCATCGATCGCAAAGAAATGATTGAAGAGTTGTCGCAATCTCTGGCCCAACAACAGATCGAGCAAGTCAAAAAAGCCTATGAAACGTCTCAACCACTATTTGGCGGAGCTGTTCCTGGTTATGATTCGACTGATAAATCATTAATGTTCAAACTGATTAATAGTTTTGCAGTGCTTGAAAAAGCCCAGCAATGTGCAAAAGAGTTACTTAAAAATTTGCCAGAAACTCAACGTACTCAAGTTGACATTGAGCGAGCAGCGCGTAAGCTGATTTTAGAGCGTCCTCGTAAGTTACAGGAAGCGCTGGTTAAAAGCACCCGTGAAGCCTATAGCAATTACAGTGATGAACACCTTGCTTTTCTCTTAGCTAATAAGCGGCTCAATGATTATAAAAAAGCGTTGATTAATCGTTCTGTGCAAAGCATTTATTCCATTGGATCTACTGCATGGATTATTGAGCAGGATAATATCAATAATCGATCTCTAGAAACTATTCCATGTATTGAAGAATATTTGGCTGGAATGTTCGGTCTTGCAATAGTTCAAGAACTGTTTAACGAACAAGCCGCTTAATACTTTGAACGCTTGAACAGCTGAATATTAAATTAAGCCGGATTTGCATCAACAATCCGGCTTTAATCTGTTTGCGTATGTCCCTTAAATAATAATTTAATTGTCAGTAACTTAAATGAAATTATCTAAAATTCTACTTGATGCTCCCTACAACGAAGGCCAGCGTGCCTGGTTAAGCGGTTTCTTTACCGGTATGCAAACCCATATGAACCAAAATACCGGTTCATCGATTGAGACAGAAACTCGTACTATTACCATCCTATATGGAAGTCAAACAGGTAGTGCAGAATCAGTAGCTAATGATGCAGGGGCTGTTGCTAAAACTTATGGCTTGTTACCGATTGTAAAAAGCATGGATGAGATTGAAGCGGCTGCATTAATCGCTATCGATTATTTGCTCATTATTACCAGTACTTATGGTGAAGGTGAAATGCCTGATAATGCCCAAATGCTTTGGGATAGTGTTTGTGCTGATGCTATGCCCAGACTAGAGGGTGTTAAATATTCAGTTCTGGCCTTGGGTGATACCAGTTATGATCTATTTTGTCAGGCGGGCATTGATTGGGATAATAAATTGGCAGAGTTGGGGGCAACCCGCATTTATGAACGGACCGATTGTGATGTCGATTTTGAAGAACCCGCAGAGCGCTGGATTTCGGCAGTCATTCCTCAAGTTGCTGGGGGTACTGGTGCTGTTAATGCAGAGCCTGATACCCATGCGACCGAAAAGCCAGAATACAATCGTAAAAACCCCTATCCAGGAAGTTTATTGGTTAACCGCTTATTAACGGATGCTTCGTCTTCAAAAGAGACCCGTCATTACGAGATTTCAATTGCGGGTTCTGGTTTAAGTTATGAAGCGGGTGATGCACTCTGTGTCGTGCCCACCAATTGCCCTGATCTAGTTGCAGATATTATTAAAGCGTTAGCTTGTAATGGGGATGAAGAGGTCCCTGTTAATGGTGAATTAGTTTTATTAGAAACTGCACTCAGAACGCACTTTGAAATTAAAACACCCAGTAAAGAATTACTTGAAGAAATTGCAACACGTTCCGGTAATCAAGAGTTTAACGGTATTCTTGACTCAGGTGATAAAGAAAAGTTATCTGATTATTTATGGGGAAGAGACACGCTGGATTTGTTATTGCAAAACCCAGTGTGTGAGTTTGCAGCCGCTGAATTTATTGCACTTTTGAAACCTTTGCAGCATAGAGCCTATTCAATCTCTTCAAGTGGTAAGCAATGGCCTGAAACAGTCCATTTGACGGTTGCCAGTGTGCGGTATGATGCTCACAATCGTCCTCATAAAGGGGTCTGTTCTACCTTTTTAGCTGATTTGGTGACACCAGAAACGCCGGTCCGTTGTTTCTTTACGCCTAATAAAGTCTTTAGGGTTCCCGATGATAATAGCTTGCCTATCATTATGGTGGGGCCAGGTACGGGTATTGCGCCTTTTAGGGCTTTCTTACAAGAGCGAGCTTATCGCAAGGCTTCTGGAAAGAACTGGCTGTTTTTTGGTGATAGAAATGCAGCAACGGATTATATTTTTCGCGATGAATTGGAAGCCTATCAAGAATCGGGTCTGTTAACACGTTTGGATCTGGCGTTTTCCAGGGATCAGGAGGCTAAGATCTATGTACAGGATCGCATGCTTGAACAAGGTGCTGAACTGTTTCAGTGGTTAGAGCAGGGTGGTTATTTCTTTGTCTGTGGTGATGCGTACCGCATGGCAAAAGATGTTGATCAGGCTTTACATAATGTCATTGCTGAGCACGGTAAACTATCGGAGCAACAATCGATTGATTATGTCAATCAATTGAAAAAAGATAAACGTTACGTCAGGGATGTTTATTAATGCTCTTGCGGTGATCTAGGGATTAATTCTAGAGGTCTTAAGCCAAAGACCTCTAGAGTGTTTCAGTCTTTCTAGTGAATATGGACTTCTCTTGCCTTTACGGTATCACTTCTACGTAAGGTATAACTTTCAGACTGTTTTTCTGGCATTGGTGTGCCATCACTGTTCATCAGAACTAGAGTCCCTTCGTCTTTAATTTGATATTGCCTTGGTTTTGATTCGTCACGCGGTGTTAAAACAACAGTACGAGTTTCCTCATTCCAACTGTATTTCCCTTTTTCATAAATCTCTTTTGAAGATTCTTTTGCTGGCTGAGTGACTAGCAGATAATTGTTTTTTTGTTTTAAAGACAGCGTTGACTTAATGCCATTGCAGTCTTTGCAAGGAAGAAAACCATAAAATACACCATGAAAGTCCAGGCTTTTTTCGATAGGAACTATATGGTTTTCATGATTTGAATTTTGCTCAAGGCTCTTGACGCGAGCTTTAAGATAATTTTCTTGCGCTGTTAAGTCAGTTGCTGCCATGGCAAGGTTAGAAGATAGCAGCAGACCGATAGAAATCAGCGTGAAATGTTGTTTGAAGTGTTTTTTTAATACTTGCATATAGATTCCTGTTGTTATAGTTTTGGCTTGATCAGACAGTCATTCGACTAAGTGTACCTCGAAAATGCCTGTTTTAATACCGTTTGCTTGAATTACACGGTATTGGTTTTGACGGTTCACTGGCCAAACCAATATAACGGGAATAAAGCCAGGGTCAAATTTTACCCTGGATGTTTAAGCTTATCAGGCACGGCGTGTGTTGGATAAAGTGATGGGTTCACATAGCTGAGGGTTATCAAAGCGTTTCATAGCACTACTATTTGTGCAAAACCACCCCCTAAAGTTCTAAAATTGGTAGTTTGTCCTTGGTATAGACGTGCGCAGAGTAATTGAGTTTCGCCTCGATAAACATAGTGTCGCAAATCCAGCTTGAAATTGGTTATACCGTGATCAATTTCCAGTTGCCGCTCACTGGGTTTAACCAGTGTTTGGGCGACATAATCGTGTTGTAAAATAGTGGCAAAAACTTGTTGGGTTAATTTATCGCCCCGATACGTGGCTTTACTACCAAAGCCCTTGGCGGGTTTAAAAAACAATTTTTTTCGAGCTGCCCAAAGCGTCTTAGACTCCTTTGCATCGACAAGTTCAGTATGTGCGATACCTTGCCCTAGAATATCCCGAACAGATGCTTCAACTCTGATACTTTGAAGAAACTTATCGTTACTGAGCCAAATCAAGTTCCGTTTATCAGCGTAAATTGCATGATTCCTGGGGTGTGGAGTCAGCACCACGTCACCCGCCAAATACGCCTCTCGTAGAGCTTTTTGCTTATCCTCTTCAAGGCTGAAATCGGTTAACCGGTTATAAATTAAATCGATTTTCAGGTTCCCCTGCCAAATAGCAGAATCGCGATAACTCAGTTCGGATGGATCGCATATTACCGCATCTATGCCATGCTGTTTGAACAGGTGCATGAACAGGATAAACTCAGGTAACATATACTGCGTTTGAGGATCGTCATCAATGATCGCAATACGCTGTAAAGGGGCCAAGCCTCGTTCAGCTTGCCACTCCTGATGAAACATAGCTATGAATGACGCTTCGGGTGGTTTTATAACCTGTTGCTGAAAGTTTACTTTACCTGGTTGAACTCCCCGGACTTTTTCGCAACAGGTCTTTTGGGCGCGTATCAACAATGCGTTGATCAGAGCGCCACCGGCATTGGAATTTACCTCAATCAGCTTTGGACCTTCGGGGGAGAGGTGAAAGTCATAACCTACAAAAACACCACTCGCTTTGGGCAAAAATTGCGCACTTTCCGGCGCATAACTTAGCACGTGTTCCTGATAAGCTGGCATGTGGATAACCTGTTCCAACGCAGCGATAATTTTAAGTTGCTGATTAAGACATTCCTGGCTAACAAAAACGGCCGAATCCGAAATTAGATTAGGCCGATCAGTAACGATCATCCGATATAAATCACCACTTTCATCGAGGTCAATCAGTTCGTTTTTTAAGGCCTTGCGGTTGAGTGACTGGCAATAACAAGAATTGTTAAGTTGCTCTGCACTCAAGAGAAAAAGACTGTCACTTATCATAATAGCCGAACAACATGCTTAAGTTTTAACAATTTAATGACTCAAATTCATGCGTTGTTGGCAAAACTGCCATAGCTTGCTTAGAGCCGTATTTAAAGACTGATTAATAGGATGTACATGAGCATTTGCATCATCGAGCTTAATCCAGCGCAGGCGGTTGGCATTACTCACTACCGTTACGGAAGACATCGCCATCGCAGCGCCTGCAATCATCGGATTCAACAATATTCCAAATAACGGATAGAGCAATCCCGCCGCTACCGGAATACCAATCGTGTTGTAGATAAAGGCTCCCAGCAGATTTTGCTTAATATTAGTCACTGTCAGTATTGACAGTATGATTGCTTCAGGAACCTTCAGTAGCGAGCCTTGAAGTAATACAATGTCAGCACTTTCTATGGCCACATCCGTACCAGTGCCAATTGCAAAGCCGACATTGGCTTGGGCCAGGCCAGGAGCATCGTTGATACCATCGCCGACCATGCCGACGATTTCACCCTGAGACTGTAGTTCTTTGATGATCATTGCCTTATCTTGGGGTAACACCTGAGCACGAATCTCGCTGATGCCAGCTTGAGCGGCGATGGCCTTAGCGGTGATCTCATTATCACCGGTGACCATAATCAAGCGAATACCCCGTTTATGTAGTTGTTGTATGGCCTCAGACGAATCGGCTTTGATCGGATCTGCTACGGAAATAATACCAACGACCGCGTTATCACTCGCCAGGAGCATCGGTGTTTGTCCTTGGGTAGACAATTCTGCCATTTCCTGACTGTGTTGAGTGGTATCAATACCGTGCTCAGCTAATAACGCTACGTTACCAAACAGCCATTGCTGTTCACCGATACGGCCTGCTATACCGTGCCCCGCCACTGCCTGAAACTTTCGGACTTTTTCCAGTGATAGTCCTTTGTATTGAGCGGCAGTGAGAATTGCAGCGGCCAGCGGATGTTCTGAACCGGATTCAAGGCTGGCGGCCAACTGTAATACTCGGTCTTCAGTATAATCCTGAAAGGCGCTTACCGCCGCTAAACTGGGTTTCCCCGTGGTGACTGTACCGGTTTTATCCAGGATCATACAGGTGATTTTTCCGGCACTTTGCAGCGCTTCACCCTTACGAATTAAAATACCGGTTTGAGCCGCGCGACCCACAGCAACCATCACTGATATGGGTGTAGCCAAACCCAAGGCGCAGGGGCAGGCAATCACCAGCACAGTCATTGACGTTACAAAGGCATAACCCAGGGAAGGTTCGGGGCCGAAAGCAAGCCATACCAGAAAAGTGAAAATGGAAATACACACTACGCTGGGGACAAAAATGCTGGAAATCTTATCGGCAAGACGGGCAATGGCCGGTTTAGCATTTTGAGCCTGACGGACACTGTTAATAATTTGGGCTAATGCCGTATCGCGTCCAATGCGGGTAGCGGTGAATAAGAAACTCCCTTGCTGGTTGATGGTGCCAGCAGCAACTGTGGAGCCAGGCAATTTTTCTACAGGCATCGGTTCACCCGTTAACATGGATTCATCGATGCTGGAATGACCCTCGGACACCACGCCATCCACTGCAATTTTTTCGCCGGGTCTAACGCGTAAGGTTTCCCCCAAGCCCACTTGGTCAATAGCAATATCGATTTCCAGGCCTTCACGAACCACCCGTGCCGTTCTGGGTTGCAACCCGATTAAAGAGCGTATGGCTAATGAAGTTTTGCCTCTGGCCCTTGTTTCCAGGGCATTTCCCAGGTTAATGAAAGCCAGGATAACAGCTGATGCTTCAAAATAAGCATGCGCCGATAGTGAAGGTAATAGGTTCGAATAATCAATGACGACACAGGAATAAAGCCAGGCCGATCCAGTCCCTAATGCGATCAGGGTATCCATATTGGTCTGTTTGACGCGAAGCAATTTAAACGCACCCGTAAAAAAGTGTCCACCCGAATAAAATAATACTCCAAGGGTCAGTAAGGCAACACTCATCCAAAAGCGGCTACCTTCAGGCGTGCCCATTAACGGGAACCAGTCAAGGTGTCCACCTAACATCAACGGAATCCCCAATGCCCCGGCAACAACGGCTTTTTTCATCAGTTCTCGATAGCGCTGGTCTTCTTGTTGCTCTTCGGCACTGGGGTCTTCAAAACCTTCCATTATGGCAGCATCATAGCCTGCTGCTTTTAAGGACTGTTTCATTAGCGCGGTATCACCCCCGATAACCGTTGCGGAATGATCAGCAAAATTGACGCTGACTTTAGTGACCCCCGCCACTTCATTAAGGGCTGATTCAACGGCTGCGATGCAACCCGCACATCGCATGCCGAGAATGGACAGACGGACTTCTTCTGGACTGGTTTCTTCTGATGAGCTCATGAGATTTCCTTGCGTTCTTTGGCTGTATTAAAAAGCGTTATAACGTGATTTATGTACACATAATAAAGAAACTACAGGCACCACGTATACTTAAAACTTAATTACCCTTTATGTTTTTTATCATATCGGCGTAATAATCAACCATTATCTCAAGAAAGTGAATAGCATGATCAATGTGATCTTTAATATCGTAAACGAAGTTGTGATCTGGAAAACTCTCGGCAACATAAAAAGACATGCCCATGTATAAGGTGTTACAGCCCATTACAATCATAATTAATGCCGCTGATTTCAGCATGAAGCCTCTAAATTTAGCCGTCATTTTTCCAAACGCCACGCTGACAAATAGCATGGTGGGTAATGTACCCGCTCCAAAGGTTAACATCAATAAGCCGCCTTCCAGGATAGTCGGCGCAGAGGTCGCTTTAACCGCCATGGCAAAGGTCATCGGGCAGGGCATTAAGCCATTTAAAATGCCTGCAATAGCTGCACCGATAATTGGCCCCTGTTTTCTTGATTCGGCATAACCGCGTCGTAATAAAACCATCGGGATCAGTTTGATAGACCCTTGAAAGGGTATCAGACCCAATATACCCATCGCTAAAATAATAACGATAGCACCTATAGACATTTGTAAGATACTTTGGACTTTACCAAATACGCCGCTAGAGACCAATACAAAGCCCAGGGCAGCAGCGGCGATACCCACCAGACTGTAAACGAATAGTCGGGCGATTTGGTAAACAAAATAAGGAAAGTATCTTTTTGAGGGACCTGCCTTCATAAAGTACCCTGAAACTAAAGCACCGCACATGCCTAAACAATGTCCACTACCCAGTACACCGGCCATAAAGGCCAGTCCATAATCAAAGCCACCAGCCGCATGGGCTACATGCTGCATGCCCATGTCCATCGTTGAATGATCCACGTTTAATCCTGTTTTTTACTTAAGCGTAATGAATTGACAATAACCGATACCGAACTAAAAGCCATTGCCGCCGAAGCAATCATTGGATTTAGTTTGCCCATCGAAGCAACCGGAATAGCAATTACGTTATACGCAAAAGCCCAAAACAGGTTTTGTTTTATAATCCTGATGGTATCGGTACTTAATTGAATAGCAGAGGTTACCTTAGTAATATCCCCCTGAACCAGGGTCATATCGGCTGATTCTATGGCTATATCCGTGCCTGTTCCAATTGCAAAGCCTACATTAGCGGCAACTAAAGCCGGCGCATCATTAATGCCATCACCAATCATTCCCACCTTTTTACCTTCGTTCTGAAACTGATGAATAATAGCCAGTTTTTGTTCAGGTTTGGCATTGGCGATGACGGTTTCAATACCGACGATATTGGCAATATAGAGGGCGGTCTTTTCCGTATCTCCCGTTACCATTAACGTCTGTACACCCAGTTTTTTTAATTGTGAAATAGCCTGTAAGGCTTGTAATCGGGGCTTGTCTGCAATGCCGAAGACCGCAACGGCTTTACCGTTAACAGCCATAAAGACCGGTGTTTTGCCTTGCAATGAAAAATCGTTCGCAGCTATCAATAAGGATTCAACCGCAATATCATTAGTTTCTAACCAGTCCCTGTTACCCAATAACAGTTTCTTACTGTCAGTTTCTGCCTGGATGCCCTGTCCGGTTTTACTGTAGAAATAACTGCACTGTTGTAACTCAATAGCCTGTTCTTTTGCGTAAGCAACAATAGCTTTACCCAAAAAATGCTCTGAATTATTTTCTGCAGAAGCGGCTAGGCCAATGATAGTTTCCTCAGTCATTTGAGAGGCCGTAAAAATATCAGTCACTTTAGGCTTGCCTTCAGTAATTGTGCCTGTTTTATCAAACACAATGACATTCAGCTTGGCAGCCGTTTCCAGGCTTTCGCCATTGCGGATATAGATCCCTTCGTCGGCGGCTTGTCCGGCACCGACCATAATCGCGGCAGGTGTCGCTAAGCCTAAAGCACAAGGGCAGGCGATTAATAACACGGTAATGGCGCTACCGAAAGCAAATGCAAAGGATGCGCCTACTGCTAACCAGCCCACTAGTGTGATACCCGATAAAACCATCACGACAGGTACAAAGATAGCAGAAATCCGGTCAACCTGTTTTTGAATAGGAAGCTTGGTTGCCTGAGCCTGATCAACCATGTGGACAATACCGGCTAATACGGTATCCATACCTACAGCAGTAACTCTTATTTGCAAGACACCACTGCCATTAACGCAGCCGCCAATCACTTTATGACCGGATTCTTTAACGACTGGGATACTTTCTCCCGTTAACATTGACTCATCAACAGTAGACACCCCTTGAATAACGATGCCATCCGTCGGAATTTTGTCGCCTGGGCGAACTAATAACTCATCGTCAATGACACAATCATCCACTGAAATAATAATTTCCTGTCCATCTCTAATCAGGGTTGCCGTTTGTGGCTGTAAATCGACAAGTTTACGTATGGCCTCTCCCGCCTGACCTTTTGCCCGTTCTTCTAAAAAACGCCCGAGTAACACAAAGGTGATAATAGCCGCACCCGCTTCAAAATAGATATACCCTTTACGTCTGAATAAACTAGGCAGGCTGTAGCCGTAAGCAGAACCGACCCCTAAGGCAATCAGTGTATCCATGTTCGCCGTACGTTGCTTGGCTAAGCGCCATGCTTTAGAAAAAAAAGTCCATCCTGACCAGAACACCACCGGTGTTGTTAACACAAACTGTAGCCAATGCAACCAGCGGCTTTTTGGCATACTCATCCCAACCAGTACTACAGGCAAACTCAAAACACCGGCCCAGATAAAGTGCTTTCTAGCACTAAAAATGCGTACCTGTTCCTTTTCTATGATGATTTTCCGTTGTGACAAAGTGTCCATTTTGTATGTTTTATAGCCCAGGGAAGCTACTTTTGCACTGACTTCGTCTTTAGCTATCTGACCCTGTACTGTTAAGGTCGAGGTGCCAAAGTTGACACTGGCCTGCTTGATTCTGGGGTCACGTTTTAACACCATTTCGATCAGCAAGGCACAAGAAGCACAGGACATGCCTTCAACGGCAAGATCAATTTCCTGAATTTGCCCCTCAAACACTTTAGTGGTCTGCTGATGCTGAACTGATTTTTTGCGTGATATATTACCCAACACCGCATCTAGCAGAATCAGTAAATTCTTTTTTGGCAAATGCCCAGGATCAAACTCTATAACCACAGAGCCCAGCGCATAAACGGATCTAACACGCTTTATTTCAGGACGTTTCTTTAAAAGAATCTCAAAGATATAACTCCGTTCCTGATCACGCTTTAATACGGATGACTGAATTCGGATGCGCCGTGTTAATTGATGAACCAGTTTAAAGTGGGTCGCGTTATAGGTTTCTGCTATAGGAGTAGTCACTATTTTTGCCTGCGTGAACGAACCAGTAAGAAAAACATATAAAACAAAGCCATCCATTCATAGCGATATTTGAGTGGTTTCACCAACCAGTTTTGGGTAATCTCACCCCAATGCAATTTGATAAGAAACAGCACCAGGATATCATTTAGAAAATCAATGATGGATTTCTCAGGGTCTTTCAAAAATGCTTTGGGCTTATTTATTCCTAGCTTAGTAAGCACTTTAGCGGCCTGTACCGTTTCTTTTGCTTCATCCAGCTTTTCTTTAGCCCAGCGGGTGACTTTAAAGGTATCCAGCTTGGTTGACAGCTTTCCTTTCCATTGAGCGACAGTAGGAACTTGCTGAGTTTGTAAGGCTCCTTGTTGCTCCAGCTCAGCCAATAAGGCAAATAACTGCCTCGCCAGTGATTTAAAATCACACGCCACCTCATTAAAACGAATCGATAATTTCTGCTGGCTACGGTACAGTTTAACGCGATACACACCCTCTATTCCAGAAATGCCCGTTGTGATAGCATTGGCGGCATCAATCTTACAAAGTTGCGCGGGTATTTGAAATCTTACATGCCCGTCTTCTCTATAACGTAACACACATTCTTTTTGGATAGACATAACCTAAGTAAACCCCTAATAAACAAAACGGGTGTCTTGTATATGCTCTACAAGACACCCGTTAATAAAGTCAACTCACTCCTATAACAGAATGAACTGTCTAAAACCTATCATTTATTCTTTGCTTTCTGCGACGATATCTTCAAGGTTTTCTTTTTGCTGTAATACAAAGTCTTTACCCGCATCGACAGCCTTGGTGGTGCTTGAAATGATTTCTTTTCTGTATTTATAGATCAGATACCCACCGACCAGACCTAAACCAAAAACCAGAACTGGATGTTTAGCAACATTACTCATGAGTCTTCTCCCCGTATGAACTGTAGATGAAACAACTGAACTTTTAACAACTTCTTTAGCCACCGAACTGGCTGCCTTACCGTGTACATGCTTCATATAAGCTTCCCATACTCTCTTATTTTTTGGAAGATTGATCTTGCTCAGGGTCTGACAAGATTCCATCTTCATTTTCATTTAATAATTGAAAAATACCTTTACAGCCTTCGCAACAAAATAGCTTCTCACCCTCTTTCGTTTTCAAGGTAAACGCAAACACTTCAACTGGTAACCCACACAGGTCACACCCTTTTTTTATATCCGTCATATAGGCTTAACTGCACTCTTTAGTTTGTTTTTCATGGTAGCAAAATATATTTCTAACTACAATAGCGAATTGAGCCAGTCTTATTAGATTAACAGAGTTTGATATATCCTCGTCAAAGAGCCTGTGTATACTTCATTTGTACCGATATAATCTTACGTTAAAATAGGAACAGGTTATACTGCATTTATTAAGCTGTTTTTGAATCATTTATTGTGCTGGAAACCGCTCGATTCGATGCCTTCATTAGCGCAATTCTTAAAGCACCTGTCAAACTCGCTCCCAAGCCCATTCTAACAGCTAAGGCAGGGACTAAAATCATGGATGCAACAACCAAGCTAGTTCCCAATAATAAAGCCCCATTATTATAGTTTTTTTTAACGTCTGTGCTCACTGACAATTGATGATTCATTGATAACCTCTGCAATACAACAAAGTAAAAAGTTACCTTTTATAAAGCAGTATTAATGCCAAAAATATAACTAGTTGATTACTAATGAGTCTGTAGTCAATGACCCACTATTATTTTATTAAACTATGTTATATAACATAGTTTAATAAAATAATAGTTTATATGACACACTGTAGAACTCTTTTGCATGGCAACATGCCGTTTTGACGTTATTTGATGTTATTTGGCGTTAACTGAATTAAGCGATGGGTTATAAGCCCCACCTTTGTGTGAAATGACATACTATTTAGATCGTTAGTGATTTCATGTTACCGATAATCGGCTATTTTACTCACTTTTCATCAGTCAAAACAAATATATTTAGCAGTAACTATGCCAGTTTCTGCGGTAAATTGTCGCGCGGCAATATGCCACATTTTCAAGCGTGTTATAAATCCTTAAACTTACTGCAACTCTTGAATGTTTCCTCCTAAAGGAATTTGAGTTAAAGATCCTTCCTCTCATAGCGGTCAGATGGTTGACCGCTTTTTTTTATTTGTGGATGAAACCATGAAAAGAAATTACCCTATCGATGCGATTATTCCCGTTCTTGATAAAAACTTAATCAGGCAAGTTGTCTTTCATGAAGCGGGTCACGCAGCAGCCATTCATCTTTACAATCGGCAAAAGCGACTGCCCCCGGTCTATTTTCAGATCAGTATCAAACAAACTGATTACGCTACCGCTCAGTATTTCACAAACAATGCTGTCGTGCGTAATCATTTTGCAGCGATTGTTGAGGGAGGGCACCTGATTCATAGCCTGCCAGTGACGCTGATAGAAAGTGTCATTAATGGACAAGACACATTTCGGATGGCTTATGAAGCTGATATGGTTAATTTACTGGTGGGCCCCCTTGCAGAAGCTAAATATGTTGCACTTCGCGATAATGAATGTTTTAACAAGAACCTGATAAGTGTCAATGCGCTACATCACTACGGTGGTACGTCAGATCTTGAAAAGGTTTATGATTATCTGGAGAATTTTATTGCCGATAAGTACTTATGAATAATTAATTTAACTAAGGCCTGGCATGTTTAGCGTATGATAGAGTCATTTTTAAATTATAAATGCTCTATATAAAACAGCTCACCTCGCAAGAAATTCTCACCTTAGAAGAGATGCATAAAAAT
>CAIMEB010000108.1 GCA_903839855.1 uncultured Methylococcaceae bacterium | reverse complement strand
TATCAGACAGGAAAAAAGTGCGCCGATAATTTCTTTGAAAACATGAAGATCATTTTTGATGATTATCTGCCCCGTTGGAATTATCGTACTGTTCCGAGTTCAAATTGATTTCGGGAAGTTATTTTTTACCAGATCCTAAGCATTTAAGTTTACTCTGACCCCAGTTATACTGACCCCAGTTATATTATCAGTTATATTATTAGTTGATAACTTGGAAAATACTGTTATGATTTTATTGCTGAAAAATATAATTTGAAATAAATTTATTATGCCAACTATTAGCCAGTTTTATGGAATTATTATTCAAATGTTTTGGAACGAACATTCACCACCACATTTTCATGCTACCTATGGCGAATACAAGGCAACTGTGAATATAAAAGAGTTATGTATTATGGAAGGTAGTCTCCCAAGACGCGCTAACCAATTAGTTTTAGATTGGGCTGAACTACATCAAAATGAATTACTTGATAATTGGGATTTATGTTTAACCAATCATCATCCAAAAACAATTTCTCCCTTAAAGTAAAGTTATGTATTGGGATGTTTTAAAAGTAAATTCTATTGCGCCAAGAACACTTGAAGTTGTATTTTCTGATGGTCTAAATGGAAAAGTATTTATCGATTGTTCATTTTGTACTGGTGTGTTTGAAGCATTAGTAGATGATAATGAAATTAGTACGGCATTTGTTGAAAATGGTGTTATTACTTGGTCAAATGGACTCGACCTAGCTCCTGATACGATGTATCGGGAAATTAAGAATAGTCCTGAGCGATTTTATGTAATCAAAAAGTCAGGGGCATTAACTGAAACAAATGCCTAACTCAACGTTCCAGCGGAGCTTCGCTATCGCTACGCCCGCTGAACTTTGCGTTAGGCCGCACAGAGTGGACGATTACATCGATGATATCGAACTGCATACACCAGAACATTGTGGAATTTAAAGCGTCGAAGAACCCTTTTTTCCTAGTTAAAGCCATTTGCCTTGTCATTAGCCAAAGACGATTCTATGAGTTAGCTTACGGCATTTACAACGGCATTTTTTCCCGGTCTTCCCTGCTGAAACCGCATTCGCACAGCACACTGCAAGCTGTTCTAAAAATTAGCCAAGCTTCTGGGAAAGGACAAACTATCCAGCGAAAGGTCGTCGTATCTTGGGGAAAGAACGAACTATCCAGCGAAAGGTTAATGTATTTAGACAGTACGACAATGTATTAAGTTGAACATTAATGTTTTGCCAATGATTGCAAAAAAGAGTGCTCGAATTTGTCCAATTGAAATAAACATCGAATATACAGGAAAACGAAGATTTAAGTTTACTCTAACCCCAGTTATATTTGCGGTGAAAATACGTGTCTCATAGTGAGTTTTACTGCGAAGTTTTGTCGAATTGATGGGGTGTTAGTGGGGCAGCTTTCGCTGAGTTTGAGGTTGGTTAAAATAAAGCCTTTTTTATCAATAAGTTGTTTAAATAAGCATGTTTTAAGCCAGAATCAGGATAGTTAATATTCAGATGTGTATTATATCACAACTTATTGTTTTATATTAGATTATAGATTACCGTTC
>CAIMEB010000107.1 GCA_903839855.1 uncultured Methylococcaceae bacterium | reverse complement strand
TGATTTCTTAAATTTAAGAAACAGCTAAGCCGTTTATCTTTAAAGTCACTGGCCGTTTTTTAATGGCTACGGTAGCTTGTTGTTAATTTTTTATTGACATCAAAAGTGTCAACTACTTTTAGGCTGCTATGAAGGATGCCAGAATTTCTCAGTGACAAGTTAAGTATCGTTGATGTTAAAGCCCGAGATAATCATGATCGGCTGTACCAAATAGAATAATTGGGTCAGAGTAAACATAAATCCAAACCTTTCAGTCGGGGTTTGCAACCCCGACTGAAAGGTTTGGATGCTTCAATAGCTTTCGAAACGTGAGTAACGGGGTTATAAACCCCGTCACGCTTAAGTTATATTAAGCCTGTTTTTAATCAAACCAATCTTCTAAACGCAACCCATCGATACGTGCAAACTCTTTGGTATTATGTGTTACCAAGGTTGCTTGACTGGCTAAAACGGTACCTGCAATCATCATATCTAATGGCCCTATCGGCGTTCCTGCCTGTTCCAGTGTGGCTCTCACCTTTGCCGATATCGCCGCTTCATTTTCTGTAAAAGGTAAGACACGTACAACAGTGAGCAATTCATTTAATTGAGCCCTACGTTTTTCAGGGGCTGTTGATTTGGCAATGCCCACTTCAAGCTCATACAAAACCACCGCTGGCAGGGCTATTTCATGGGGTGGTAAGCTAAATAAATGTTCAGCAACATGACCACTATTTTTAAAAAAATAAATGACGGTATTGGTATCTAAAACGTACATCAAAAATTTTCTCTTGTTACATCTTGGCCCTCGCCTTTGCGTAACTCGTCAGAAAATGGTACATCTTGCCATGTTCCGGCTAAAGCTTTAACGGAATCAGGCCATGAAGCGACAGTTTTTTCATCAATAATACGTTTTAACCATTGCTGGGTAGACAGTCCTGCTGTTTTAGCAGCCGTGTAAATTCTGGCTTCTGTTGTTTCGTCTATTTCTAATATAAGTTGTTTCATTGTTACCTCAAGGTACTTAATAAACGGCTAAAGCTAATTAATGATCATTTTTTGTTGATTTTAAGCTAAATAAACAAGCTGCATTAAATTTAAAATACCACATATTTGATTAAATCCAATAATGGCTTTAAATACGGGTCAAAGACAATTAACTAACTAAAAAATGGGGTTTGACCCCTTATCCTCGTGTTGAGTTGAGAAACATCACCCAACAAGGCCGCCTCAAGTTTTTATTTTTTTGTAACTAACGGGGTGTAACGGCGGATGAAGGCTTTTAAATCACGATTTGGCAAACGAAATCATGAATGGATTGAGCCGGAAAATCAGATTCTATTTTTATTGCCCGACGAACACCGGCGCCAGGCAAATCAAGTACTTTAAGACCATCATCCAAAAGCGAACTTTTCTCCTGTTCACTGAATTTCAATAGCTCTTCTTCAAAAAGAGTATTTGGTATAACAATCTCGTAAGGCAACATAAGAAAAGCCTTTAACAGAGAGGATTTTCTCAAATCAATCAAACAACTCGTATCGCTTATGATAATCTGCATGCAATTATTGCGGTCCCTTAAGACCTGCTTCAACATCTTGAATAGGACAGCGAAGCAATTCTGCAGCTTTAGCTAATGAAATGAATCCTTCGGCTAACGCACGATAACAAATTCTTTCGAATCGTCTTGGTTTTTCTCTTTCACCAAGACACTCACTACTTTCTAATGGCTCAGGCTCTTCAGTTCGCCAATTCTTGGCAACGGTTTGGAATGAGTAAATTAAAAGAGCATCACTGATGATGCCTATGTCTCTAAGACGAACCAATAAAGCTGCACCACTGACTCGATACAAGCGCTTTAGATCCATAATTTCTTTATATCCTAAGCGATTTCGATGTTTACCGACCTCCTGCTCTAAATGCTCGCGCGGCATAAGAAAAGCTCCGGCAAAGCGAGTAGCAGCTTTCTCCTCTTCTTTTTCGCTTAACGCAGATGGATCAATAATTCGGTGTGCCAACTCATGAGCTAAAGTCATTCGCCGTCTTTCAAGAGAGAATTGACGATTAACGACAACAACAGGCAACTCAGTCTGATTAACACCCCTTTTAACAAGACAGGTAAATCCGGATACTTTGGATGGCAATTCTTTTATAAGAACCTTTAATCCTTTTTCTTCTAAAAGCTCTGTCATATTTGGAATAGGATCACGACCTAATTGCCATTGATCTCTCACTAAATCAGCTAAGGCTTCTGCTTCTGCGACAGCTTGAATTTCATGTAATTTCTGAACAGGGATTTCCCATTCTGCGCTGTTCAATTCAAGAACGCGCTCGATTTGTAGATAACGCTCTATCCATTCTATGACTTCTGTTTCGACATTAGTGCGATCTCTCGCGCTGGTATTGGCTTTAGCTCTAAAATCAACGCCAGTAAGTTCTATCCCCTGAGTATCCATTAAATATGAAAGCGAAACTCCCAACGCTTTGCTTAAAGCAATAAGCACACCTGAACTAGGGGTCATTTCGTCACGTTCATATTTTCCAATAGCTTGCGCACTGACCTTTCCATCAAGAGCTTCTGCAAGACCACGTAATGATAATCCGGCTTTTTTTCGTGCCAATTTAATTCGTTGACTAATCATGCCTCTGACCTTGTTGGTTTACATTTGTTATTTTTATGAATGCAATGTAAACCAATAATCCGTTTGCAGTCAACTCTTAAATTAATGAAGTAGTAAGCATGTCAGTCTCAAAAACCTGGTACAAATGTTTGAAAACTGTCTGCTGTTTTTTTAATGTAATCTCTCGCGTTTAGTTGAGAAACATCACCCAACAAGGCTGAACTTGAGTTTTATTAATTAGGAGTATTTTTATAAATATATGGTACATTAAATCATCACATTCAAATGCAAGCAGTTGTTTAAAATAAAGCTTTAACAGTAGTACATACCTTTGTGTCATATCAACATGAGCAGGTAAATATACGTATTATTTCTGCGAGACCAGCAACACGTCATGAACAAAAAAACTATGAGAGTGAATTATGAAAGACGAATATGATTTTTCTAATGCGGAGCGCGGTAAGTTTTATCAACCCGGTGCTCAATTGAATATTCCTGTTTATTTAGATCAAGACGTCGAAAGTTGGTTTGCTGAGAAGGCTAGAATTAAAGGGGTTGAGTTACAAAGCCTTATTAATGAATTGTTACGTAAAGATATTTCACTTATCCAAGAAGTGACAGGGAAAAACTAGAGCACTTTTTAAAGTTTAAGCTTAGGCCGATTTACTCGATTGGGTTACGCAGAAAATCTATTAGTCGATGATAATGCCTACGTGCATCATTATAAAATGCGTGATGAACAGAGCCAGACTTTAACTTATTTGGTTGTTGGAATTAAAAAAGTTTAATCCGAATCAGGTTGAAACAGAAGACCAACGTTGGTTAAAATTCTTTAAAGACGGTGAGCGTTTAAATGATGAGGCCTTACCCGATTGGATGATTACTCAGGAGATGAAACAAGCCATGATGCAGTTGATAAAGAAATGTGCTGCGTTACCTACGCTTGATGATCGTAGCCCTGAAGAAATATTAGGGTATCAGCAAAATAATATTGGTATTTGGGACGAACAATAATGGTTTTAGACTCGTCTGTAATCATAGCAATTTTACTTGCTGAATCAGACGCAGAAATTTATTCTCAATCCATTATTGATAAAGCAACGACCAGCGCATTAGCTTCGTCTTTAATCACCAGTTCATCTAAGCTTAATTTAAGCAGTTTGCCTAAGTGCAGTAGTTTGTTGGAGCGGGGAAAAGATTTGTCATTCAGCCATTGAGATACGGCTTCTTTAGAGACATCAAGCGCATCAGCGATGGCCGTTTGAGTTAAGCCGGCTTTTTAGCCATTACCTGAGACGTCAGGCGATGGGTGATGTTGTGCAAACCTTACTGGCTGGTAAGTCGCGTAAAGCCGAGGACGTGCTAGGTTGGAATCGACAAGGCTATCGTCGTCGGACGGTTGTTTACTAGTCGTAACCGCTGTTCTTATAGATAAAATTTTAAGATGCAGTGAAAAATATACCCGTTGAATACGTTTTCGTTTTAAAAGAATGGGATCGAAAGTATATACTCTATATAATACTGGCTAATTTTTAATGATCACACGGGTAATTAAGGTAATGCGTAAGAAATTTTTAAATCTGATTTTTTTAGTGCTGGCATTGTCATCGGTTTCAGTTAGCGCAGAGCTTTTGGGCAAAGACGCTATACCGGCTCCAGTATTAGACCAACTTTATAAACGACATCCGAATGCAATCGATATTTCTGCTGAAAAGAAGGTTCATTTTAAGCAGGATTTATACGAAATATTTTTTAAACTAGAGAAAGATAAAGAAACTAACATTGAGTTGTATAGAACGAACGGTCGTTTTTTTGTGAATGCTGATGATGTAACGACTTCAAATATGATGCCTCCGGCTAGTTATGATAGTTTAAAGGCAGCTTTTGATCCTTATACCATTAAAGAGGCCATTTTAGTGGTTAATCCAAATGGCGCGGGTGAGGAATATGATTTGACAATTAACTCATCCGGTGTTGATTGGAGCGTCATTATCGATTACAAAGGAAATATATCTCATAAAGTGCGTGATTAAACGTTTGAATTATGTTTAATGATACGAGTTTAATGAAAACAACAGGATATTAAGATGGTAAAGAAGAATAATAGGCCTATTTCGCCCCATTTGCAAATCTACAGATTACCATTAACGGGTATAGTTTCCATATCACATCGTATGACGGGTGTCATGCTGTCAGCTGGGCTGGTTCTTTTTGTGTATATCATCTATGCAGTTTTTGGTGGATTAACTACATACACTGCAATGCAGTCTTTTACGAGCTTTTGGCTGGTAAAAGTGGTCTATTGGGGGTTTGTTTATGCACTGTTTTTTCACCTGTGTCATGGTGTGCGTCATTTAATCTGGGATGTGGGTAAAAGCTTTGATCGTGATACATTAAATCGTTATGCAATGATTGAGTTGGGCGCATCCTTAGTTCTTACTCTCACTGTTTTGTTATTCATCTAACGTCAAGGTTTTTATGGAATATAGATCCCCCTTAGCTAATGTCCGTGGACTAGGTTCAGCAAAATCCGGAACTTCACATTGGTGGATGCAACGTGTTACTGCTGTGGCACTGGTGCCATTATCCTTTTGGTTTATTAAATTTCTTAATTTGAGTTTAACAGCACCTTATCAGGAGACGATTGAATGGTTAACAACGCCCGTTAATACGGTAGCTGTTGTTGCACTTATTTTAGCGATTTTTTATCATGCAGCCTTAGGTTTGCAGGTGGTTATTGAAGATTATATCGCTGCTGAAGGTATCAAAATTATTGCAGTCTGGACGGTCAATTTAAGTTTTCTGACGTTGGCGCTAGCGGCGTTGATTGCTGTGTTTCGTATACTATTAATAGGGTAACTTATGTCGGCGGATTATAAAATTATTGAGCATACTTATGATGTCATTGTGGTGGGTGCAGGTGGCGCGGGACTTCGTGCTACGTTTGGAATGGCAGAAAAAGGTTTAAAAACAGCCTGTATTACCAAAGTCTTTCCTACCCGTAGTCATACGGTTGCTGCCCAAGGCGGTATCAGTGCTGCGTTAGGTAATATGGGCGAAGATGACTGGCGTTTTCACATGTACGACACGGTTAAGGGTTCTGATTGGTTGGGTGATCAGGATGCGATTGAGTACATGTGTCGTGAAGCCATGGCAGCCGTTATTGAACTGGAGCATTATGGCGTACCTTTCTCAAGAACTGCCGAAGGTAAAATTTACCAGCGTGCTTTTGGGGGTATGACCACGCATTATGGCAAAGGTCAGGCACAACGGACTTGTGCAGCCGCCGATAAAACCGGTCACGCTATTTTACATACCCTGTATCAACAAGCTTTGAAGCATAACGCAGAGTTTTTTGTTGAATATATTGTCCTTGATTTAATCATGGAAGAGGGTGAATGTCGTGGGGTTTTAGCATGGTGTCTGGATGATGGTTCCTTACATTTGTTTAAAGCACATGTCACTGTTTTAGCGACCGGCGGTTACGGGCGGAGTTATTTTTCTTGTACGTCGGCGCACACCGTCACGGGTGATGGTAATGCAATGGTGTTGCGTGCCGGCTTACCGTTACAGGATATGGAGTTTATTCAGTTTCACCCAACCGGTATTTACGGCTCCGGCTGTTTGATTACAGAAGGCGTTAGAGGGGAGGGGGGATATTTAACCAATTCTGAAGGTGAGCGCTTTATGGAGCGCTATGCGCCTCATGCAAAAGATTTAGCCTCTCGTGATGTGGTGAGTCGCGCGATGACCATTGAAATTCAGGAAGGGCGGGGCGTCGGTAAGCTTAAAGATCACATTTATTTACATATTGAACACCTTGATCCTGAGCTGATTCATGAGCGATTACCCGGTATTGCTGAAACCTCTAAGATTTTTGCCGGTGTTGATGTGACCAAAGACCCTATTCCGGTATTGCCCACTGTTCACTATAACATGGGGGGGATTCCAACTAATTATAAAGCCGAAGTGGTCACCTTGGAAGGTGATGATCCTGATAAAGTCGTTCCAGGTTTAATGGCTATTGGTGAAGCAGCCTGTGTGTCCGTTCATGGGGCCAATCGTTTGGGTTCAAACTCGCTGTTAGATTTAGTGGTCTTTGGACGCTCTGCGGCGATTCGCTGTGCAGAGTTAATTAAGCCTGGCACCGCGCAAAAGCCCTTAGCCAAAACAGCGTGTGATCAAGCCCTGGCGCGGTTTGATAAGATTCGTCATGCTAACGGTGCATTAACCACATCAGACATTCGTTTGAACATGCAAAAAACCATGCAGACTAAAGCGGCTGTCTTTAGAACTCAAGCAACGCTGGACGAAGGCATTGTGGCTATGGCAGAGATTAAAAAGTCCTTTGAAGCTGTGGGTGTTAAAGATAAATCACTCATCTGGAATACTGATTTAGTCGAAACACTAGAGCTGGATAATTTGCTGAGTCAGGCGAGTGTGGCTATTCATGCCGCAGGGAATCGCCAGGAAAGCCGTGGCGGTCATGCACGAGAAGATTTTCCAGGTCGAGATGATGATAACTGGTTAAAGCATACCTTAACGTGGTTGGTTGATGATCAGGTAAAAATTGATTATCGCCCCGTGCATTTATATACATTGACTGATGAAGTCAGTGTGATTCCACCTAAAGAGAGGGTTTACTAATGGCTGAATTTACCTTGCCCAAAAACTCGGTATTAATCGAAGGTAAAACCTTTAAAGCCGCTGAAGGTGTAACCAATATACGTCGTTTTGAAGTCTATCGTTGGGATCCTGATTCAGGTGAAAACCCGCGTATTGATAGTTACGAACTGGATATGGATACTTGCGGCCCGATGATATTGGATGCCATCTTAAAAATTAAGAATGAAATAGACAGTACCTTAACGTTCAGACGCTCTTGTCGTGAAGGTGTATGTGGGTCGTGTGCAATGACCGTCAATGGTAAAAATACCTTGGCCTGTACTAAGTCTATTGATTCTTATACTGATACGATTAAGATTTTTCCACTGCCGCACATGCAGGTTATCAAAGATCTCGTGCCAGATATGACGCATTTTTATGCGCAATATGCATCTATTAAGCCCTGGATAGAAACACAAACCCCAGCACCGGCTGATTCTGAACGGCTGCAAAGTAAAGAAGATCGTGAAGTATTAGATGGTTTATATGAGTGCGTTCTCTGCGCCTGTTGTTCTACCAGTTGTCCTAGTTATTGGTGGAACAGTGAGCGCTATTTAGGCCCCGCTGTTTTATTGCAGGCTTATCGTTGGTTGGTGGATAGTCGGGATGAAAATACCGGTGAACGTCTTGATGAATTAGAAGACCCGTTTAAATTATATCGCTGTCATACTATTATGAACTGTACCGATACTTGTCCAAAAGGCTTAAATCCCGCGAAAGCCATAGCCGAAACTAAAAAGCTATTAGTGAAGAGAAAATTGGGGTAATGGATCAACTCCCCAAACTGAGATGGCAATGCAGGCGCGGTACAAAAGAACTTGATTTGCTCCTGCAGCACTATCTGGCAACGGGTTATTTATCGGCGGATGCCGAAGAAAAAGCCTTGTTTCTGGCGTTGTTAGAACTGGAAGACGATGATTTATTGGGTGTTTTAATGGGGCAGTTGAGATTAAAATATCCCCAGTTTACGCCGTTCATCCAGTTATAATATTCGATAAGGATATGCATGTTTTAGATAACAAGAAAGCTTTATGTTAATATAAGCGATTTATTACCATCGCTTTAGAGGCATAAAAATATCTCTGCCATTAAAGTGATTTCACAACGAAATTGAAGAACTTTATGGAAGAACTATTTATAGGCTGGCTTAAGGAATACGGTTACGTAATTTTATTCCTTTGGAGTGTTATTGAAGGTGAAATGGGTCTCATCATGGGGGGGATCCTTTCTCATACAGGCGACTTAAACTATTTACTTACCATCTTTATTGCAGGTCTGGGTGGTTTTACAGGCGATCAAATATACTTTTATATTGGTCGTTTTAATAAAGGCTATATTCAACGGAAACTCCACAAGCAGAGACGCAAGTTTGCCATTGCGCATCTTTTGTTGAAAAAATATGGCTGGCCTATTATTTTTGTACAACGGTATATGTATGGTTTGCGCACGGTAATACCCATGTCTATTGGCATTACCAAATACTCTGGTAAAAAGTTCGCCTTTATTAACTTGATGAGCGCTTGGGCTTGGGCAGCCATTACAGTGACACCTGCTTATTATTATGGTGCAGAAATATTGGTTTTGATCAGTTATGCCAAACAGCATTGGTATTTTGCTTTGCCGTTAGCTGCCGGTTTTGTTTATGCTGTTTATACTTATTTTAATAAACTTGAGCAGCATTTTTTAACCAAGCGTAAGAACCGCTGAGGTTTTCTTAAGTCATCAATTACAATGATTCAGTCCCCCTCTTTGAAAAAAGAGGGACTAAATCATTGATGACTTAAACCTGATACTGCTTAGGGCGTTAAAATAGTGTTTTGAGGTGGCTTGCTAGTGTCCGTTTCTGGGTAATCCAGTGTGAAATGTAGACCCCGGCTTTCTTTTCGTTGTTGAGCGCAACGGATGATTAATTCAGCGACAATCACTAAATTACGTAATTCCAATAAATCGCTGGTGACTCGGAAGTGACCGTAATATTCCGTTATTTCTTTTTTAAGTAATTTTACGCGACTCATGGCTCGACTTAAGCGTTTGTTAGTTCTGACTATACCGACATAGTCCCACATGAAATGGCGTAATTCATTCCAGTTGTGAGAAACCACTACTTCTTCATCCGAGTCACTCACTTTAGACTCATCCCAGTCAGGAATATCAGTAGCTATTTGAATGGTAGCTATATTTTTTAGTATATCCTCACTGGCACGTTCAGCAAACACCAGGCATTCTAACAAAGAGTTACTGGCCATTCGGTTGGCACCGTGTAAACCTGTGCAAGCGACTTCACCTACCGCATAAAGGTTCGTTATGTCAGTACGTGCGTAGTTATCCGTTAATACGCCGCCACAGGTGTAATGAGCGGCTGGAACGACCGGTATCGGCTGTTTGGTGATGTCAATACCAAACTCAAGGCATTGTTGATAGATAGTCGGGAAGTGTTCACGGATAAAGCCTTCGGATTTGTGACTGATATCAAGATACACGCAATCAATACCACGTTTTTTCATTTCGTGATCAATGGCTCTGGCAACAATATCCCGAGGCGCTAATTCACCACGCGGATCAAATTTCTCCATGAAAGAAGAGCCATCAGCCAGAACTAAGCGACCACCTTCACCTCTCAAGGCTTCACTGATCAAAAAGTTACGGGCTTCCGGGTGATACAGGCAGGTTGGATGAAATTGCATAAACTCCATATTACTTACCCGACATCCTGCCCGCCAGGCTAAGGCAATACCATCCCCCGTGGAACTATGTGGGTTGGTGCTGTAAATATAGGTCATATTAGCTCCGCCCGTTGCCAGAACCACAACTCTAGCCGTCATGGTTTTAACAATGCTTTTTTGGGTATCGAGCACATAAGCACCCGCGACACGTTTCTTTGAGGTGTCTTCTACACCGGGTCGAGTGATTAACTCGACAACGCTATGATGTTCCAGTAATTCAATATTAGCGTGTTCCTTGGCGCGTTCAATCAAGGATAAGGACACGGCTTTGCCGGTTGCATCAGCCGAATGAACCACACGTCGATGAGAATGACCACCCTCACGGTTTAGGTGTAGGTGGACTTCACCGTCAGAATTTTGTTCTTCTGTAAAAACAACCCCTTGTTCAAGTAGCCACTCTATAGAACTTTTTCCATGTGTGACGGTCAGTCTGACGATATCAGGATCACAAAGCCCAGCGCCGGCATCCAGAGTATCTTCAATATGAGATTCAATGGAGTCGCCGACATCAAAAACAGCAGAAATGCCTCCTTGAGCATAATAGGTGCTACTAGAGGTGAGTGCAAATTTTGATAGTACGGCAATATTTGTTTCGTGGTTGGCTAGTTTAAGCGCTAAACTAAGTCCGGCGCCGCCACTACCAATAATTAGGATGTCATAATTTTTTGTATAAGGCATAGAAATGTCCATTTTATTCTCACAACGTTAAGCTTGGAAATACATAAAACTTAATAAAGGTTGTGGCTTAGTGGTTAAGGTTTATGGATAATAACGCTTTTTTGAGCTATAACACAATTTTTGTATACCATAGAACTTTTTAAGATTGTGTTTGTCCATTCAAACAATGAAGAGAATTAGTGACTCAGCATAGTAAATACAGTGAACAATTAGATGATGACCTGGTTGCGCGAGTGCAACAGGGTGATAAGGCTGCGTTTGATTTTTTAGTGATCAAGTATCAGCACAAAATCATTCAGTTGGTTAATAGTTATATTAAAGATTCAAGTGAAGCTCAGGACGTGGCTCAGGAAGTATTTTTAAAAGCCTATCGGGCCATCGGTTCTTTTAGGGGTGATGCGGCTTTTTATACCTGGTTATATCGAATTGCCATTAATACAGCAAAGAATTATTTACTGGCACGTTCAAGAAGAAGCTCTTCTTATGAGGTCGATATTCAGGATGCAGAGGCCATAGAAAATGCACCCCAGTTGCAAGGTATGGAGACTCCAGAGAGACATTTACTCAATGAGGAGATAGTCGACACAATTAAAATAGCTATTGAGAACTTACCCGAAGAAATGCGTATTGCTATTATGTTGCGAGAATTTGAAGGGTTAAGTTATGAAGAAATTGCAGTGGCGATGGATTGCCCAGTTGGAACGGTTCGATCACGTATATTTAGAGCGCGTGAAGCGATAGATAGTAAGTTAAACCCTTTGCTTGAACATGGTGATTTTGATGCCTGAAAATTTAAATCAAAAAATCTCTCAATTTATTGATAATGAACTTGATGAAGTCGATGCCCTCTATCTTTTAAAGAAAATGCAGATAAAACCCGGGTTACAAGGCAAGTTAAATCGTTATCAAGTTATTGGACAGGTCATAAAAGGTGATATAGGTATTGTGCCAGAAGCGGATTTTGTGAAAAGAATCAGTCTGCAAATACAACAAGAACCTGCTTATTTGTTGCCTAAGATCAAAGTAGAAAAGATGAGCTATAAAAAACCTGTGGCTATAGCCGCCTCCCTTTTTATTGTGGCGATTATAGCAGGTCATAGTGTGACTGATAAGGCACAGCCGGCCAGGGTTGTTTCAATACTGCAAGTCGCTGATAATAATAAAGAAGTTAAAAAACAGGAAGATAAGCCTTTAGAGGTGATTGCTCAAAAGGCAATTTCTCCACAAGCGATTGTTAAAGTCAGTGAAGATCCCTTGAATAAGCAAATAAGTGATTATCTGCAAGCTCACAACGGAAATTTAGATACCAATAATGAACCGGCATTTCAGCCTTATGCTCGTGTTAGTTCATACAATCAAGAATAATATTTTATACAGGACAAGGGTTATGTTACCTTTGTTGTAAGTTACAGGATTTGCTGTTTTATGTTGTTGACACTATTTATCATTGTTGGGGAATGAGGTATTTATGCTTAAAAAGCTTAGTTGGTGTGTTTTTCTAGTTTTTGTTTTTAATCAAAATGTATTCGCGCAGTTACCGGACTTTACCGAGATGGTGAAGACTAATGGTGTAGCTGTCGTTAATATCAGTACCATTCAAAAAGCTAAGCCTGAGCCAGCTGAACCCCAGAAAGAACAGCAAATGCCGGAGGGCATGCCTCCAGAAATGGAGGAGTTATTTAAACATTTTTTCAATAATCCTGAGGGTGGTAACGGTGGCGGTGGAGATACGCAGTCACTGGGGTCTGGTTTTATTATTTCTAAAGATGGTTATGTGTTAACCAATCATCATGTGGTAAAAGATGCGGATGAAATCATTGTTAAATTCTCTGATAGACGTGAGTTGACGGCTAAGCTGATTGGGTCAGATGCACGTACCGATGTTGCCGTTTTGAAAGTTGATGCAACTGATTTACCCGCTGTAACCATAGGCGATCCCAATAAACTCCAGGTGGGTGAGTGGGTATTAGCCATTGGTTCGCCGTTTGGCTTTGAGCAATCAGTGACTGCGGGTATTGTCAGTGCTAAGGGTCGTAGTTTACCGGGTGGTAATTATGTGCCCTTTATACAAACGGACGTGGCGATTAACCCCGGTAATTCAGGTGGGCCACTTTTTAACATGGAAGGGCAGGTTGTTGGTATAAATTCTCAGATATACAGTCGCACAGGTGGATTTATGGGGCTTTCATTCTCTATCCCTATGGATGTAGTTATGAATGTGGTTAACCAGATTAAAACCAGTGGTAAAGCAGCGCATGGATGGTTAGGTGTCCAGATTCAGGACGTGACTCGTGAGTTAGCTGAATCATTTGGGATGAAAAAACCTCAAGGTGCTTTGGTGTCGAAAGTCATGCTGGGTAGCCCTGCCGAGAAAGCTGAACTTCAGATTGGTGACATAATTCTGGAATTTAATGGTCAGGCGATTGAGAAGTCTGGTGATTTACCACCCATGGTGGGTATGACACCGATCAATGATAAAGCGACTCTAAAAATTATCAGGCAAGGTGCAGAAAAAATAGTTAATTTTGAAATCGGTTTGTTACCTGAGCAGGTTGATAAAACGACAAGTACTCATAAAGCCGAAAAAGTCAAGCCAACCAATAGATTAGGTATCATAGTTACCAATTTGACAGCAGAAGATAAAGAAGCTCTACAAATTACCAAGGGCGTTGTTGTGCAAGAGGTAGGTAAAGGTGCGGCGAAAGTGGCTGGTATTCAACCGGGTGATATTATTCTACGTATTGGTAACGAAGTCATTACAGACTTAGCTGCTTTCGAGAAGAGTCTGGTTAGTCTTACCGCCGGTAAGACGACGGCGGTACTAATTCAGCGTCGCGGAAGCCCAATCTTCTTGGCACTTAAAATAGACAAGTAAGATGGTAATCATTCAGTCCCCCTCTTTGAAAAAGAGGGGGTAGGGGAGATTTTATTAGATAAATCCCCTTCAATCCCCCTTGTTCAAAGGGGGAGGTTAGTAACTACGTAAGATGAGTAATATTGAATAAATAAGAAGATCAAAACGGCGGAGTTATTCCGCCGTTTTTTTTGCTCGAACGTTATTTCACTTGGTGTTTTTGAGGCGAAACTTACCACCCGCTTGTGCATTTAGTTTAAAATTGTCGGATAAATTTAGTCCCCCTATTTTTTGATGATACTTTAACTATAATGCAAATTCCCTTTTCTGAAGTTTTAACGACTTTAACAACCCTTCGTGATTACATACGCTGGGCATCCAGTCGTTTTACCCAAGCCCAAATCAGTTTTGGTCAAGGTACCGTCGCCGCGCTTGATGAGGCCGCTGCTTTAGTTTTACACGCGGTTTATCAACCTTATAATCTGTCTGAGGCCTATTTCGACTCTGTTTTAACTCTGACCGAACGTCAAGCCGTGTTTGATATTGTTAATAAACGGATTAATGAAAGAATTCCAGCTGCTTACCTAACGAACGAAGCTATTTTTGCGGGTCTGTCGTTTTATGTGGATGGTAGGGTGTTGGTACCCAGATCACCTATTGCAGAGCTAATTGAGCAACGCTTTTCGCCGTGGGTAGAGGAAGAGCAGGTCACTCGTATTTTAGATTTATGTACAGGCAGTGCCTGTATTGCTATTGCTTGTGCTTATGCTTTTCAAGAAGCATGGGTTGATGCCGTTGATTTATCAACGGATGCCTTGGCGGTCGCTGAAATTAATGTTAAAAAACATCAGGTAGCCGACACTGTTTCGCTGTACCACTCCGATTTATTTAAAGAGCTTCCGCATCATCCTTACGACATTATTGTGAGTAATCCACCTTATGTTGCTAATGCCGAATGGGAACAGTTACCCCAAGAGTTTCGCGCTGAACCCGATATGGGTTTTAAAGGCGGTGAGAGTGGGTTGGATTTGGTCTTGCGTATTCTTGTGGATGCAAATGACTATTTGGCAGAACAGGGTATTTTAGTCGTTGAAGTGGGTAGTAGTGCAGAAACATTACAACATGCGTTTCCTGATGTACCTTTCTACTGGTTGAACTTTGAGCGAGGCGGCGATGGCGTGTTCTTGTTAACGGCAGAACAAGTTGATTATTACCATGAAACATTCTTAGCGGCGTTAAATTAATATGTCTGGAAATACCATAGGAAAACTTTTTACTGTCACCTCTTTTGGCGAAAGTCATGGCTCGGCAATCGGTTGTATTGTTGATGGCTGTCCTCCAGGACTCGCTTTAACCGAAGCGGATTTACAAGAAGATCTGGATCGTAGAAAACCAGGGACTTCAAGGCATACCACCCAACGTCGAGAGGCTGATGAAGTAAAAATACTCTCTGGGATCTTTGAAGGTAAAACAACGGGTACACCGATTGGTTTGTTAATTCAGAATACGGATCAACGCTCAAAAGATTATTCAAAGATTGCCGACAGTTTTAGACCTGGACATGCTGATTATACTTATCAGCAGAAATACGGCTTTAGGGATTATCGAGGCGGTGGGCGTTCTTCCGCACGTGAGACAGCTATGCGAGTAGCAGCGGGGGGTATTGCAAAAAAATATCTCAAAGAACACTGTGGTATTGAAGTGCGTGGCTATCTATCACAACTAGGCCCGATAAAGATTGAGAAACTCGATTGGTCTGTGATTGATAGTAATCCTTTTTTCTGTCCTGATGTAGATAAAGTGCCAGAAATGGAAGCGTACATGGATGCTTTACGCAAAGAAGGCGAGTCGATAGGCGCCAGAATTGAGGTAGTGGGAACTAACGTCCCACCGGGGTTGGGTGAGCCTATATTTGACCGTCTGGATGCAGATTTAGCGTATGCTTTGATGAGTATCAATGCGGTTAAGGGGGTGGAAATTGGTGATGGCTTCGCTTGTGTTGACACTAAAGGGACACAGTTTAGAGATGAAATGACACCCGAGGGCTTTCTAAGCAATCATGCAGGAGGGATTTTAGGTGGTATTTCCAGTGGACAAGCTGTTACTGCCAGTATTGCGCTTAAACCTACCTCAAGTTTGCGTTTACCCGGTAAAAGTATCAATTCCCATGGTGAAGCGGTTGAGGTGATTACTGAAGGGCGTCACGATCCGTGTGTGGGTATTCGTGCAACTCCGATTGCCGAGGCAATGATGGCTATCGTTTTGATGGATCATTTTTTGCGCCACCGTGCGCAAAATGCGGGAGTAGTTTCAGGTTTGCCAATCTTGAGATAATCGTTCACTTAATTTGTTTTAGTTAGGGTGTGATGTGTTTGAAATAATAAAAAGTGGTGGCTGGATGATGTTGCCCATCATTCTAAGCTCAATTTGTGCAATGGCTATTATTGGAGAACGGTTCTGGGCTTTGCAAAGAAAAAAGATCTTACCGCCAGACTTAATATGTGAAATAGAAGTACTATTTCGTGATAATAAGCTCAATGATCGTGCTTTGCAAAGATTGAGAGCCAGCTCACCGTTAGGTTGTATTTTGGCTGTTGGTATTGCTAATAGACATCATGGTCGTGCGGTTATGAAAGAATGTATAGAAGAAGTTGGGCGAAAGGTGGTGCATGATTTAGAGCGATATCTTAATACCTTGGGTACCGTTGCAACCATAGGCCCCTTATTAGGCCTATTGGGTACCGTGTTTGGTATGATTGATATCTTTGCTTCTTTAATGGAACATGGCGCAGACGACCCAAGTGCATTAGCCGGTGGGATTTCAGTCGCCTTAATTACGACTGCCGCAGGCTTAACAGTCGGTATTCCGAGCTTAATTTTTCATCGCTACTTTGAAGGCCTTGTCGATGGTTATGTGGTTGATATGGAGGCTGAAGCGCTAAGGCTCATCGATATACTCCATGGAGACAGGGAGGATACTTAATGAACTTTCGCCATAAAAAAAGAGAAAAGCTGGATATTACCTTGATATCCATGATTGATGTATTGTTTGTACTATTGCTTTTCTTTATGGTTTCTACCACCTTTAATCGTAATACTGAGGTCAAAGTCAAGTTACCCGAGGCTGATGCCCAGGCTGAACAACATTCAAAGTTGATTAATCTAACCATTGATGCGGTGGGTGCTTATTCTTTAACAAGGGCAGATGGTTCTGCACAGCCTATGCTAAATCAGAAATTGGAGACGTTAAAAAAAGCGCTATCAGTATTAGCAGTTTATTCAAGTGAATTACCCCTTGTGATTAACGCCGATGCTAAAACGCCTCATCAATTCGTGATTAGCGCTTTAGAAGCCGCAGGTGCAGCGGGCTTTAACCATATTACCTTTGCTGCACAGCACTCAAAACCGAAATCATGAAGAAAACCTTAATACGTTGGCTTACTGATATTTGGTACGCAGACCATTTTATCGGTGTCTGGTTAATGCCTTTTGGCTTTTTTTTTAGCGATGTGGTTAAATTTAGAAAGTTTCTTTACCGGATAGGCGTACTAAAAAAGCATACCTTACCGATACCTGTTATCGTCGTCGGCAATATTACCGTAGGAGGGACGGGTAAAACGCCGTTAGTTATCTGGTTGGCGGACTTCCTTAAATCGAAGGGATATCAACCCGGGATTATTAGCAGGGGTTACGGCGGGCAAGCCCAGTCATGGCCACAAGGGGTGACGATTGATAGTGACCCTCAACAAATAGGTGATGAAGCGTTACTGATAGCCAGAAGAACCGATTGCCCTATGGCAGTCGGACCATCAAGGGTTGAGGCTGCAAAACTAGTGTTAAGCCAGTCGGCATGTGATGTGATCTTATCGGATGATGGGCTACAACACTATGCCTTGAATAGAACCATCGAGATTGCCGTGATTGATGGTAGCAGGCGCTTTGGAAACGGTTATTGTTTACCGGCTGGGCCACTCCGTGAGCCGATAGAGCGTTTGCAAACAGTTGACTTGGTTATTGTTAATGGCGATGCTTACGAAGACGGTGAGTTTTCTATGAAATTAGTCGGGGATCAGTTCGTCAATTGTGTCACTGGAGAGCGAAAAAATTTGGCAGAATTTAATCAGGTTAATTGTCATGCTTTGGCAGGAATAGGCAATCCAGAGCGATTTTTTAGCAAACTTAAATTAGCCGGAATAATCATTACCTGTCATAGTTTTCCTGATCATTATCAATTTCAGCCTCAGGATATTAAGTATAGAGATAAAAAACCGGTATTAATGACAGAAAAAGATGCCGTAAAATGCACTCTTTTTGTTGAAGAAAAACATTGGTATTTACCTGTGAATGCGGTTCTTGAGCCTTTATTTACGGAACGATTATTAGACCTACTAAAGAGAAAAGCATGATAGATAAAAAACTGTTAGACATTTTAGCCTGTCCAATTTGCAAAAGCTCATTGCGTTATGACAAAACTAAAGAAGAGTTGATATGCAGAGCAGACCGTTTGGCTTTTCCTGTTCGGGATGATATTCCAGTCATGCTGGAAGACGAGGCACGCATATTAAGTAGTGACGAAGTAGACGCATTATACAAATGAGTATACCGTTTAAAGTCGTTATTCCCGCCCGTTACGCCTCAACCCGATTACTCGGCAAGCCCTTATTGCCGATTGCTGGCAAACCGATGATTACGCATGTTTGTGAGCGTGCAAAAGAGGCGGGTGCCGAAGAAATTATTGTCGCCACTGATAATGAACAAATTAAAAAAACCGTCTCTGAATTAGGTATTCGTGTCGTTATGACTCGGCCTGATCATCAAAGCGGCACTGAAAGAATTGCCGAAGTCGCTCAGCAGTGTGGTTGGCAGGGTGATGAGATTATCGTTAACCTACAAGGTGATGAGCCACTGATTCCGCCCCTTCTGATTCGTGAAGTGGCTATTGCTTTGGGTGGACAACAGCAAGCAGGCATTGCCACTTTAGCCGCACACATTGTTGATTTAGACGAAATCTTTAATCCCAATGCCGTTAAAGTGGTCTTAAATCAAGCCGGTTATGCACTTTATTTTAGTCGTGCGCCGATTCCTTGGGAGCGGGATAGTTTCGGACAACAGAAGGTCGTGCCTTCTGGGCGCATTGCTTATCTGCGGCACATTGGTATGTATGCTTACACCGTTAACTTTTTACAACGTTATTGCGCTTGGGAACCTTCAACCTTAGAATCGATTGAAGCTTTGGAACAACTTAGAATCTTATGGCATGGTGAAGCTATTAGGGTCAAAGTGGTTGATAAAACGCCACAAGCCGGTGTTGACACGCCAGAAGATTTAGTTCGTGTTGAACGAATATTAGCGTTAAAGCGAGTTATAGATTTAGGCATGAAACAATAAAAGTTTTTTAATAATTCCGGTGTTTTTTCTGTTAAATTTGACAGAAGTGTTTAACACCAGTAATTTAGGCTGTTTTTTGTAACTTCTCATCATTTACGATAAGTAATGATTGGCATGATCGGTTTATTATGATTAGTTGTCGGGAAGCTACGTTTTTTTAACCTTACTTACTTAGGTTGTTCAAGAGCTCGTAATGCAAGAATTTCATAGAATAAGTCGTTTACCTCCCTACGTTTTTAACATTGTTAATGATTTAAAAGCCAAAGCCCGGGCAGCGGGAGAGGATATTATTGATTTTGGTATGGGTAATCCCGATCAACCCACACCCCAGCATATTGTAGATAAGTTGATAGAGGCGGTGCATCGCCCGGATACCCATCGGTATTCGGTGTCCAAGGGTATACCCCGATTGAGAAAAGCGATTTGTAACTGGTACAAAACCCGCTTTGATGTGGATCTGGATCCTGAAACTGAAGCCATCGTCACTATTGGTTCAAAAGAAGGTTTAGCACATTTAGCGTTGGCTACCTTAGGGCCAGGGGATGTGGTTTTAGTCCCTAATCCTGCGTATCCGATTCATCCTTATGGGGTTGTTATTGCAGGTGCAGATTTACGTCACGTACCGATGATTCCAGGTGGTGACTTTTTTGAAGAATTGCAAAAGGCTATAGTCGATTCTTGGCCCAAACCCAAAATGCTGATTCTTAATTTTCCGGGTAATCCTACAACACAATGCGTAGAACTGGATTTCTTTGAGAAAATCATTGCGGTTGCTAAAGAACACAATATTTGGGTTGTCCAGGATATTGCTTATGCGGATATTGTGTTTGATGGTTACGTTGCCCCCTCAATACTCCAAGTAGAAGGCGCAAAAGATATCGCGGTTGAGTTTTTCTCCATGTCCAAAAGTTACAACATGCCAGGTTGGCGGGTGGGCTTTATGTGCGGCAATAAAGAGTTGGTTTCTGCGTTGGCAAGAATTAAATCCTATCTGGATTACGGCACCTTTGCGCCGATTCAAATTGCAGCCATTGCCGCTTTAGAAGGGCCGCAAGACTGTGTGCATGAAATAGCTGAAATGTACAGAAAACGTCGTGATGTTTTGTGTGATGGATTGACCGCAGCAGGGTGGTCTGTGCAAAAACCGAAAGCGACCATGTTTGTGTGGGCAAAGATACCTGATTTTTATCAAGCGATGGGATCATTGGAGTTTTCTAAAAAACTATTGCTAGAAGCCAAAGTGGCGGTTGCACCGGGCGTAGGTTTTGGTAATTATGGCGATGATCATGTGCGTTTTGGTTTAATTGAAAATGAACACCGTACCCGTCAAGCGGTCAGAGGCATTCGTTTGATGATGAAAAAAGACGGGGTGATCTAAGTTCAATAATCGCAAGGTTGACAATAATAGCCTGAGTCAATTGGGGACGTGAATGATTTTTAACTGGAGCTTAATTTGAAACCGGTAAAAGTAGGTATATTAGGGCTGGGCACAGTGGGCGGTGGTACGGTCAACGTATTAAAACGTAATGCCGCAGAAATTGCTCGACGTGCAGGTAGAGAAATCATGATTACTCGGGCTTCTGCAAAGGATTTAGGCAAAACCCGGATTTGTGATACCGATGGTATTATTCTAAGCACCGACCCCATGGATATCATTAATGATCCCGAAATCGAGATTGTGGTGGAGTTGATTGGAGGGGCGGGTGTTGTTAAAGACTGGGTATTAAAAGCGCTGGAGAATGGCAAGCATGTGGTGACGGCCAATAAATCATTGATTGCCCTACACGGCAACGAGATCTTTGCTAAAGCCAGTGAAAAAGGCGTTATTGTGGCTTTTGAAGCCGCAGTTGCTGGCGGTATTCCTATCATTAAAGCTATTCGGGAAGGCTTGGCGGGTAATGAGATTGAATGGTTAGCGGGCATTATCAACGGCACTGGCAATTTTATTCTGACAGAAATGCGTGATAAAGGCCGTGACTTTGATGATGTGCTTGCCGAAGCACAAGCCTTGGGCTACGCTGAAGCAGATCCCACTTTTGACGTGGAAGGTATTGACGCAGCACACAAATTAACCATATTAGCCTCAATTGCTTTTGGGATTCCGCTACAATTTGATAAAATCTATACCGAAGGGATTAGCCGGATTACCCGTTTAGATGTTGAATATGCAGAACGACTGGGTTATCGCATAAAACATTTAGGGATTGCCAGAAAAACGCCTGAAGGCATTGAATTAAGAGTGCATCCTACATTAATACCGGAGCGGCGTTTGATTGCTAACGTTAATGGGGTCATGAATGCGATTGTGGTGAGAGGTGATGCCGTAGGCAATACCCTTTATTACGGGCCTGGTGCGGGCGCAGAGCCGACCGCTTCATCCGTCGTGGCTGATATTGTAGATGTGGCTAGAGCGTTAACCAGTGACCCTGAAAATCGGGTGCCGCATTTAGCATTCCAAGCGGAATCATTGTCAGATATACTGGTTTTACATTCCGACCGCTTTAAAACATCGTATTACTTGCGCTTGTGTACAGAAGATAAGCCCGGCGTTTTAGCCGATGTAACCCGTATTCTGGCTGATCATAATATTAGTATTGAAGCCATTATTCAGAAAGAAGCGTTACCTGATGAAACGTTGATACCCATTATCTTGTTGACGCAGATTACTCTGGAAAAAGAAATGAATGCCGCGATTGCTGCAATCGAAGCTTTAAACACGGTGAATGGTAAAGTAAACCGTATTCGCTTAGAAACATTGGAAAATAAATAAACCTTATTATGCAAAAACATTACACCGGATTAATTGAGCGTTACAGAGACCGTTTGCCCGTTAGCAAAGCAACCCGTATCATCAGCTTATGTGAAGGCAATACACCGCTCATTCAGTTACAAAATATTCCCAGAATGATAGGCAAAGACGTCGAGATCTACGTCAAGTTTGAAGGTCTCAACCCAACCGGTTCATTCAAAGACCGGGGCATGACCATGGCGGTGACTAAAGCCGTAGAATCAGGCAGTCAGGCAATTATTTGTGCCTCAACCGGTAATACCTCTGCCTCAGCAGCCGCCTACGCTGCGCGTGCAGGCATTAAGGCATTCGTATTGATACCCGAAGGTAAAATTGCTCTAGGTAAGTTGGCGCAAACATTAATGTACAACGCCACCATTATTCAAATTAATGGCAATTTCGATCAAGGCATGGAATTAGTCAAAGAAGTCGCTAACCATGCCCCGGTTTCTATCGTTAACTCGATTAATCCGTTTCGATTAGAAGGTCAAAAAACAGCGGCATTTGAAATTGTTGATGAACTAGGTTTTGCACCAGATTATCATTGTTTACCGGTTGGTAATGCAGGCAATATTTCAGCGTACTGGAAAGGCTACAAGGAATATGCGACAGACCGCGTTTGTGGTAATAGACCAGTGATGTGTGGTTATCAGGCGGCAGGTGCCGCCCCTTTTGTAGCGGGACACAAAATTGATTATCCAGAAACTGTGGCAACGGCTATTCGTATTGGTAATCCCCAATCCTGGGATTTAGCTATAGAGGCTCAACAAGAGTCAGGTGGTTGGTTTGATAAATTTGCGGATCAACAAATATTAGCGGCACAAAAGATGTTATCTCAATTTGAGGGTATTTTTTGTGAACCTGCTTCTGCAACCTCTTTAGCGGGTGCTTTAAATGATATCGGCACCGGTAAAATTCCAGAAGGTAGCAAGATTGTCTGTACTTTAACGGGTAACGGTATTAAAGACCCTGAAATTGCGATGCAGCAATGTGCAGAGGCTAAACCAGTGACCATTGAAGCAGACCTGGATGCGGTTAAACGCGCTATTTTAGATTGTTTGTAACTCACTATTTTTTTGTTTCTGAGAAAATTATCGTAATGAAGATTCATACCTTTATCGCACGTTCAGTATTTTTGTTGGTATTGACGAGCAGCGCTCATGCTACCACTTATCATTTGCCAGCAACAAAAGGGGATCGGGTGATTGAGCTTTCCCCTGAAGAAACCCTGACCATGACGGCAGATAATGACCAAACCTTATTGGATGTAGCCAGGCGTTTTAACTTGGGGCAAACAGAAATAGTCACCTTAAATCCTAAATTGGATCGCTGGTTGATTAAAAAGGGGACAGTGATTCGTTTGCCTAACAAACGAATCTTGCCGGATAGTCCTCATGTCGGTATTACTTTAAACATTGCCGAATATCGGATGTATTATTATCCAGCGGATCAACCCGGTACGGTTAGATCTTATGCGCACGGCGTTGGAAGGCAAGATTGGCAAACACCTTTGGGTAGAACCACAGTTGCTAAAAAAGTGAAAGACCCTTCATGGCATCCACCTGAATCAATTCGTCGTGAACATGCGGCCAATGGTGACCCATTACCAGAAGTCGTACCGCCGGGTATTCATAACCCTTTAGGGGCTTATGCCTTGTACTTAAACTTGCCGGGGGATTATAGAATACACGGAACTGACATCGATAAAATTTTTGGTATTGGAATGCAAATTACACATGGTTGTGTGCGTATGTATCCTGAAGATATTGAGGCTTTATATAACTCAGTCCCAGTAGGAACCTCTGTTTATATTGTTAAACAGCCTATTAAGGTAGGCTGGTTAAATAACACGCTGTATATTGAAGCGCATCCTGATCTTGAAGGCGAAGAAAAGACCCAAGACCAGCGTTATGCAATTGCTTTGGATCTTATCCAGAAAGCAAATAACGGTGAAATACCTGACTTTGATCAGGTTGCCTTAAATAAAGCGGTTAAAGATTTAGACGGAACGCCCGTAGCACTCTATGAAGGCATCGCACCTGTGCAAGAAGAAGAGCCTGTTATTGAGGATATCGTTAAGAAAACGTCTGAGAAACCTAATAAAGTTGAAGTCGTTAAAAAAGCTGAGGTTGTGGCGACTGCGCCTAAAAACGCGATAAAGCCGACCAGTTCAACTGTTGGCAAGAAAGCGGCATCCGTCGTTGTGGCTGCGGTTGGTAAAAAAGTATTACCAACACCTCAGAAAGTAACAGCGCTGAAAAATACTGCTCATGCAGCGTCTACTCAGAAGAGCACGGCTTTGAAAAGTACCGCTCAAACAACGATAGTCAAAAAAACGACATCAGCAACGACAGTGCCGAAGATCAAAAAGGCAGAGGCTGTCGCAGCCAGTAAAACCGCCAGTGTTATCGTTCCAAACAAGAAAGTACCCCCCCCTGTTAAAAAGTTAAACACAGAGGCCAAATCTCAAAATAGCTATTATCGCGGCACTTGATACTTAGTACTGCCCATATTAGCCGAAATATTCCTTCCCTATGGAATAAATTAGCTTTTTTGTTTGGTGAAGGTATTGTAGCTTGTTGCTAATTTTTTATTAGAATCAAAAGTGTCAACTACTTAGGCCTGTATGAAGGATGCCGTATTTATCTGTATAATTCACTTTATTTTAGTTGCGCCGTATAAAAACACATGACCACAGTTAATTCCGAAAAACTTTCCAGCGCCCGCTTTGCCCATGCCACCGATGCTTTTGTAGAAGTATTTACCGCTTCTGTCGATTTTGACAAACGCATGGCGCAACAAGATATTGAAGGCTCAATTGCTCATGCAAAAATGCTGACACACTGTGGTATTTTAACTGAAGCTGAGCGTGATGCGATTATTCAGGGCTTAAACCAAATAAGCACAGAAATCATCAACGGTGAGTTTGTCTGGTCAATCCAGCAAGAAGATGTGCATATGAACATCGAAGCCCGCTTAACTGATTTAATCGGTATTGCAGGTAAAAAATTACATACCGGTCGTTCCCGTAATGACCAAGTAGCAACTGATATTCGCTTATATTTACGCAGTGAGATTCAGCAAATTAGTGCCCAACTCGTCCGCTTACAAACAGCCATTCTAAATTTAGCCGAGCAACATGCCGACACCATTATGCCCGGCTTTACACATTTACAGGTCGCTCAACCAATTACCTTTGGTCATCATCTTATGGCCTGGTTTGAAATGCTGGTTCGTGACCACGAAAGACTTCAGGACTGTTGTAAGCGCCTCAATGTGATGCCTTTAGGGGCAGCTGCTTTAGCTGGTACCAGTTATCCGATTGATCGCTTTATGACGGCTGAACTACTGGGATTTAGTGGACCGTCTGCTAACTCGCTGGATTCAGTCAGTGATCGTGATTTTGCTATTGAGTTTACCGCCGTAGGCAGTTTGATCATGATGCATTTATCCCGTTTTTCTGAAGAACTTATCTTATGGTCGAGTGCCCAATTTGATTTTATCGAAATGCCTGATGCCTTCTGCACAGGCTCTTCGATTATGCCTCAGAAGAAAAACCCTGATGTGCCGGAACTGGTGCGTGGTAAATCCGGTAGAGTCACCGGTCACTTAATGTCTTTACTCATGTTAATGAAGAGCCAGCCGTTAGCCTACAACAAAGATAATCAAGAAGATAAAGAACCGCTCTTTGATACCGCTGATACCTTAATCAATTGCTTACGGGCGTATGCGGATATGGTGCCCCACATCAGCCCCAAGAAAGAAAACATGTATCAGTCTGCAAAACGTGGTTTTGCCACTGCAACCGACTTGGCTGATTATCTGGTTCGAAAAGGCATGGCGTTTAGAGACGCTCATGAAGTCGTGGGTTTAGCGGTGCGTTTGGGGATTGACACTCAACGTGATTTATCTGAAATATCATTAGCCGAATTGCAAACATTTTCTACATTAGTGACAGAGGACGTATTCGGTTTCTTAACGTTAGAAGGTTCGGTAGCAGCACGCAGTCATATTGGTGGTACAGCACCTAATACTGTTAAAGCCGCCATTGAAACGGCGCGCTTAAATTTGAATTAAGCGCTAAATCGCGCTGATATACCAATGGAATTGATTAAGAAGCTGTATAATTTACTCACTATAAAATTACACGGTAAATTGATGAAGATACTTATCCGCAATCTCGCACGCACGACTACAGAGGCAGAGCTTTTAACGCTATTTCAAGCACATGGTGCTGTGCAATCCTGCAGTCTGGTATTAGACAAAGACACGGGACTCTCGAAAGGCTTTGGTTTTGTGGAAATGCCAAAACCCGGTGAGGCTAAAGCCGCCATTACCTCTTTAAACGGTCTGGCGATTGCCGGTTTTAAAATTCGTGTAAAAAAGAGCGAGTAAGTCTCCTCTTTGAAAAAGGGGGAAAGGGCTGAGCGCCTACCCTAAAGGTGCTTTAGCGTTATCTCGTTAAATTTTTTGTCGGCGACTATTGCAGCACTCAAGCCCTCACCCAATTCAAGATCTTGAATAGACCATATTGATGCTTTACCGCATTGCATAGGAACGCTTGTGAACTCAACCGGGTTTTCAGGATTGACAATACATTGATCTAGACCCAGCACAATCCCGTGCCCAGTGGCTTTTACAAACGCCTCCTTGCGAGTCCAGAAACGATAGAATGCATGATTTTTTTCATTGTCGGGCAATTGATTCCAATAATTCATTTCTACTTCTGCAAAGCATTTCTTCACTAAACCGGATAAATTAACTCTCGATTTACAGATTTCAATATCAACGCCAACCCGACAGTGCCAAGCAACAGCTATTAACATTTGCTCGGCTGAATGCGATAGATTAAAAGCCAGTTCAGGGTAATCGGCTAAAAAAGGCTTACCCTGTTTAGTTTTGTTAATAATTATTTTATCTGCTGCCTGTTTAATTATACCGGCTAATAACTGTCTGACTCGTCCATGTATTTCTACATAACGCTTATGCAATAGCACATTCTTAAATTTGCTCGCCTGACGCCGCTCATCATCATCTAAAACAGCCCAAAAAGCATCATAAAGTCCCGTATCCGCCGTTACGACACCATGCCATACGTCAACACTCTCCGTATTCATTACTGGCGCACCATGGCCTTACCCTCGCCCCGTTTATCACTGGCTGCCAATAACTGCTTAGTGGATTTATTTAATAACACCGCCTGCATATCACCATACGGATAACGAACCAATTTTAACTCATGACCGAGGCTCTTTAGATTCGCCAGTTCTTCAGTCGAGAAAGCACCGTTTTCATACTCAATTACATCAGGCATAAATTGATGATGATAACGAGGTTTATTAACCCATGAGTCTGGTCCATGACCTTCAGCAAAATCGAGCGTACCCAGTAGCACCATTGAAATAATCTTACTGCCGCCTTGTGTTCCTAAAACAGCGACCTCTTTATCTGTTTCTAAAAAGGTAGGAGTCATACTGGATAACATCCGCTTACCCGGAGCAATTGCATTAGCCACGCCACCGATGAATCCATAGCCATTCATAGCGCCCGGTGCACTATCAAAATCATCCATCTCATTATTCAATACTACACCCGTACCAGGTGCTACAAACCCTGAGCCAAAGGGGAAATTAATACTTAGCGTTGCTGCTACCCGATTGCCTTCATCATCAATAATTGAAAAATGAGTGGTATCAATACCTTCTGTTTGAATTTCTATTTGACCAGACAGTTGACTACTAGGCAAGGCTCTATCTAACCGAATACTGCTACGCAAACCAGCGGCATAATCTTCGTTTATCAAGCGCTCAACGGGGACATTAATAAAGTCCGCATCTCCTAGATACAAACTCCGATCATGGTAAGCACGACGCATGGCTTCAACAATGATATGTTTACGATTAAGCTCGGTTAGTTTTTGAAGATCGTAGCCTGCTAATATATTTAACGCTTCAATTAATACAATGCCACCGGATGAAGAGGGTGCAGCGCTGGTTACTTTAATGTCTTTATAATGTCCAGTGATGGGTTTACGCTCAACGACCTGATAGGTTTCAAGATCTTCCTTCGTCCAATTCCCTCCCGCATTTTTAACACCCTCAACCAGTTTTTCTGCAGTTACGCCACTATAAAACCCATTTCTGCCTGAGTTTGCCAAGCGGGTTAAGGTGTTAGCAAGATCAGGTTGCCTCAGTATTGAAAACGGTTTAGGTGCCTCACCTTCGTGTAAAAATAGTTGTGCAGACTCACGGTATTGTTTTAACGTCTCAGCTCTAAACTTTAATAACCTTATATACCGCTCACTGACTGCAAAACCAGTTTGAGCATAGCGTATGGCCGGCGCCAAATCGTCTGCCAATGATAATTGTCCATATTTTTCTGATAAATGTACCAGTCCAGCTGGCATACCTGGAATCGCGGCGGCCAATGGGCCATCAAGTGATAATCTTTCAATCGCTTTACCCTCTTTATTTAAAAACATATCCTTATGAGCCGCCAAAGGCGCTTTTTCTCGACCATCAATTAAAGTATCTACAGGGTTTTTTTCTCTATGCAGTAACCAGTAAGCACCACCACCCAAACCCGAAGCCCAAGGTTCAACAACCGCTAATGCCGCACTCACCGCAATCGCAGCATCATAAACATTACCACCTTTCGCCAAAACTTCAAATCCTGCTTCAGTCGCTAAAGGATGAGCACTGGCTATGGCAACCTTATGAGACTCGGTATAACCTTGGGTACTCCAGAATAATACGATGATGCTCAGAACAATCTTACGAATTTTTAACATGGTTAACCTGAATTAAATATAAATAACAAAATATCCCTCAATAGGATGTGCTGAACGATAGTGAAGCACATCGTTCTACCGAGACAGACTAACAGGACTATGGTTCTGAAAGAATATTACTTCAAGCAAGGCTGTAAACAAAATATATTTGTTTCAGAGCAAAAGAGTGAGTCTTAAAAGGTGTCTTAAAGCAGTGACACTCTGATTCAAATCGGACATGTCATTCAGAGGAGGTCGAAAAAGAAGGCGTATAAATAAAAAAGCCTAGAACGAGTTGCTCGTTCTAGGCTTGTAATTGTTAATAGTCGATAATGTTAGGGCTAACCCACCCCTTTGAATAACCATAAAAGGTTAAATTGATGAGGGATTACAGTTGGTTGAGTAGCTCATAATCAATATTGTCCAACGCTGGTTTTTTTGCGGCTAAAGCTTAAGCTACTAGCAATAGCGGCAGAAGCAAACAAGGTGGATGAAATAATAAATTCACCTGATATAAAGCCAACCAGACCCGTCATAAATATAGCGCCAGTTAAAAAATCTTTTTGTAAATCAGTCATGAGAGTATCCTCGTCAATAAAAATTAAATATTTCGTTAAACTGCGGGTTAACTATACATAAGATCTCAATTGTTGACAATGATACTATGGATATACGAATAGTTTCCTAATTGGATACAATTTATTCATCAAGGATTCAGTTAAGGTGTAATACCTTAATTCGACTCATCAGTAGACAAGCTACTACGATAAATACGCATTAACACCACAAACGCTAAGAAGTCATAAAACCCATGAATAATAATAGGCACCAGTAAATTTGTTTCTCCACCGTAAGTTAACGATAAGCCTAAATAAATACCCATCAGCGTAGCTAATACTGCATACAGTGGCGTGATAGCATGAACGAATCCAAACAAAAAATTACTGGCAATTAAACCCACGGTTGCTCCCCATGCGTGTTCAATCCAAGGCTGAATAACCCCTCTAAACAATAATTCTTCTGACACCCCCGCTATTGAAGCTAATATCAATAAATCAGTCCAATGATAACGATGTAATCCTGGCCCCAAGGTATTGAGCAGTAAATTCTTAATTTGAACAACAGAATCTCCCTGTATTTTCTCTAGTGCCAGAAACATCAAAAACAAAGGTAGCGTCCCTATCACGCCATAAACAATAGCCATTTCCGAAAAATGAAGGTTTTCAAACGGATCAATCGAAGCAATCCAACCTAACACAACCGCGACTATGATCAGGGAAGCTTCAAACACACAAGCTGATTTAAAAAAGTCGTCGAATTTAAAAATTGATTTATCCATGCTTAGATTCTAGTGGTTGTAAAATTGGGGAACGTTGTAAAAACAGTTAAAATAGTCATTTCTATTCCAACTATCATTTAACACCATGCAATCCTTTATCTATAAAAGCTTAAAAAAAGATTACCTGTATTTGTATCTCGTTAACCGAGATGATTTCTCAAAAGTACCTGAAGAATTACTGAACAACTTCGGGAAATTAGAATTCGTCATGGAAATAGAATTAACGGAAGATAAAAAACTAGCCAAAGAAGAGGCTAAAAAAGTCATTGAAAGTCTTAATACCAAAGGCTTTTTTATACAATTACCGCCTCAAAAAGAGCTGAACTAATTTTCTTTGTACTTCCGCTTCATTAAACTCAGGCCTTAGGTAAAGTAACCCCCGTCTGGCCTTGATACTTGCCTGCTCTATCTTTATAAGATGTTTCGCAGATTTCATCACTACCAAAAAAGAGCATTTGCGCAACACCCTCGTTAGCGTATATTTTTGCAGGCAAGGTGGTGGTATTAGAAAACTCCAGAGTGACGTGACCTTCCCACTCAGGCTCTAAGGGTGTCACGTTAACAATAATACCGCAACGCGCATAGGTTGATTTACCCAAACAAACCACCAATACATCACGCGGAATCCTGAAATATTCTACTGTACGCGCCAAAGCAAAAGAATTGGGAGGAATAATACAGACATCGGATTTAACATCGACAAAGCTATTGGGATCAAAGTTTTTCGGATCAACAATCGCTGAGTTAATATTAGTGAATATTTTAAATTCATCAGAGCATCGAACATCATAGCCATAACTGGAGGTGCCATAAGAAATAACCTTGCCTCGCTCAGAATCTCTGACTTGATCACTTTCAAAGGGCTCGATCATGCTTTGTTGCTCCGCCATACGGCGTATCCAATTATCCGACTTTATGCTCATGAACTATTAAACCTAGTGTATTAAATTGCTTGATTCTTACATAGACTTGCTATTGACACAAGGTCTTCAGGTGTTTTGTATCACAATATTAGGGAAGCGAGTACTATAATCCTTGGTTTTTAAGGCTAATTTTGCTGCTGTTTTACGAGCTATTGCTTTGTAAATTTGTGCGGCTTTTCCCTCAGGATCTGAAACTACTGTAGGCTTTCCTGAGTCGGCATATTGCCGAATAGTGATATCCAAAGGTAATGCGCCTAAAAAATCGACCTTGTTTTTCTCGGACATGGCTATGCCACCCCCTTCTCCAAAAATAGCCTCGGCATGACCACATTGACTACAAATATGCATACTCATATTTTCTACGATACCCAAAACTGGCACATTAACTTTTGCAAACATACCTAAGCCACGCTGAGCATCAATCAGCGCAATATCTTGAGGTGTCGTGACAATAATAGCACCACTAACCGGAATTTGTTGTGCAAGTGTTAATTGAATATCACCCGTGCCAGGCGGTAAATCAATAATGAGATAATCCAAATCAACCCAGTTAGTATCTCTCAATAATTGCTGCAACGTATTGGTTGCGATAGGCCCGCGCCAGATCATCGGTTGATCAGGCTCAATCAAATACCCAATAGACATGGTTTGTAGACCATAAGCAGTCTTCGGTATCATGGTTTTATTATCAACACTCTCAGGTAAGCCTGATAATCCAAGCATCGTTGGAATACTGGGGCCATAAATATCAGCATCCAATATACCGACTTTAGCCCCTTCGGCAATCAGGGCTAAAGCTAAATTAACAGATGTTGTCGACTTACCTACCCCTCCTTTTCCTGAAGCAACGGCTATAATGTTTTTTATGTTGGCTTGCGGCTTTAAGGCTTGTTGCACGGCATGTGAAATAATTTTTACAGTCACTTCCACAGTCACCTGACTGACTTCTTCTAAAATACTAAGATGTTGCTCGACTTCGGTCTTTAACGTCTCGATAAAGCTTTTTGCTGGGTATCCCAATTCCAATTTAACATTAACCTTGGAACCCTCGATAACGATCGATTTAATTGACTTTGCCGTCACCAGATCAACCCCATGATTAGGATCGATAAACGTTTTTAACAAATTTTCTACATCGGTCTTTTCTATCTGCGCCATGATAATTCCATATTGATAATATTAAGTTAAAAAACCTCTTTAAATATTCTGTATGAACACCTAAAGATTCACAGTTACAAGCATTCTACAGTTTTTTTTAGAAAATTCATTGTTTAGAGAACCTCTATTCTGTTGAACAGCTCATTTTATGAGATAATTCCCTCATTGTTAGTTTCCGTATACCTTGATCTTTTAACCATGTCAGATAGAAAAATTCTTGTCACTAGCGCCCTTCCTTATGCCAACGGCCCTATTCATTTAGGACATCTGGTTGAATACATTCAAACCGATATTTGGGTTCGTTTTCAAAAACAACGCGGTAACCGCTGCTATTTTGTCTGCGCTGATGATACCCACGGCACACCGATTATGCTTAAAGCGGATCGGGAAGGTATCACACCAGAAGCACTGATTGCCCAAGTGGGTAAAGAACACTTAGCGGACTTCACTGCTTTTGGCGTCGCTTTTGATAATTATCATAGTACCCATTCTGAAGAAAATAAAATTTTTTCAGAGTTGATCTACACGCGATTAAGAGAGGCGGGTCATATCAGTTCACGTACCATTACGCAGGCTTATGATCCGGTTAAAAACATGTTCTTACCCGACCGCTTTATTAAAGGCGACTGTCCAAAATGCGGTGCGATGGAACAATACGGTGATGGCTGTGAAGCCTGTGGAGCCACTTACTCACCGACGGAATTAAAAAATGCGGTCTCTGCCATTTCGGGTGAAAAACCCATTGAAAAAGATTCCGTACATTACTTTTTTAATTTGGCTGACTTTACCGATCTGCTCGCGGATTGGACACAAGCCGGTCATTTACAGCCCGAAGTTAGAAACAAGCTTGCAGAGTGGTTAGAAGGCGGCTTGCAGCAATGGGATATTTCACGGGACGCACCTTATTTTGGTTTTGAAATCCCTGATGCCCCCGGCAAATACTTTTATGTCTGGCTAGATGCACCTATCGGTTACATGGCTAGCTTTAAGAACCTGTGTGACAAGCAGTCAATTAATTTTGATGAGTTCTGGACAACTGAAAGTGACACTGAGCTTTACCATTTTATTGGTAAAGATATTATTTACTTCCACGCCTTATTTTGGCCCGCCATGCTCAGTGGCGCAAACTTTAGAACGCCCACCGCTATTTTTGCGCATGGCTTCTTAACCGTCAACGGCGAAAAAATGTCTAAGTCTCGCGGTACATTTATTACCGCCCGTACTTATCTAGATCATTTAAATCCTGAATATCTACGCTATTATTTCGCTGCGAAACTCAGCGCTGGCGTGGATGATATTGATTTAAACTTTGATGATTTTAGCCAGCGTGTTAACTCTGACCTCGTCGGTAAAGTGGTTAATATTGCCAGTCGTTGCAGCGGTTTTATTAACAAACGCTTTGCTAATAGTTTATCTGCCGAATGTTCTGAACCTGATTTATTTTTAGAGTTTGTCAAGGCCAACGAAACCATCGCCGATTTTTATGAAGCTCGTGAATTTGGTAAAGCCATGCGTGAGATCATGGCACTTGCAGATAAAGCCAACCAGTATATTGATGAAAAGAAACCTTGGTTAGTGGCTAAACAAGAAGGTCAAGATGCCCTCCTGCATGACATTTGCTCAGTGGGTATCAATTTGTTCCGCTTATTAGCCGTCTATCTAAAACCTGTTATTCCGGCCTTAGCAACAGAAGCAGAACGCTTTTTAAACATCGAATCTCAAATGTGGCCCACTAACAGCCAACCGCTTTTAAATCATACCATCAATGATTTTAAACCGTTGATGACCCGCGTTGATTCGGATAAGATTGCAGCGATTGTCGAAGCGTCTAAAGAAAACCTAGAAAAAACAGTTGCACAGAGTCAAGCCCCGGTTGAAAGAGAAAAACATTTTGAACCCATTGCTGACGTAGTTGATTTTAATGACTTTGCCAAACTTGATTTACGTATTGCTAAAATTATCAAGGCAGAGTCAGTAGATGGCTCTGATAAGTTATTACACTTAATCGTCGATATTGGTGATGAAGTTCGCACTATCTTTGCGGGAATAAAATCAGCTTATGCACCTGAAGATTTAGAAGGTAAATTAACACTGGTCATCGCTAATCTTGCTCCTAGAAAGATGCGTTTTGGTACCTCTGAGGGCATGGTGCTAGCCGCAGGGCCGGGTGGAAAAGATATCTGGATTTTGAGTCCCGATGAAGGTGCGGTTGCAGGATTGCGAGTAAAATAAGGTAAATAAGCTTATACCGTTGCAGAAAAATTGGTTCGCCAAGAGCAACTCAAAGGAATTCGTAAAGCGGTTATTGAGAAATTATCAGAGGATTATGCTGAAAATGACATTCGCGGTATTATCCAGCACTTAGAGTACCGTATTGTACGTAATGCTATTCTTGATGAAAGTGGCTACCCGCTTAAAGCAGGACTGTTTAAGGTTAATTTTTTATTGCCAGTCAATCCATAACACTTTACAATCCAACGATAAAATACCTTTTAATTCATTAATTCATTAATTCATTAATTCATTAATTCATTAATTCATTAATTCATTAATTCATTAATTCATTAATTCATTAATTCATTAATTCATTAATTCATTAATTCATTAATTTATGCGTCATGCCATTGACCCAAAAATAGACTGCGTCTTTAAGGCTCTGCTGGGTTCTGAAGAAAACCGCAATCTGTTAATTCACTTTTTAAATGCCTTTTTGGCACCCGATCTGATCGAGCCTTTTGGCTACTGGCAGAAAAGGAATTCCAGTCTGCGTAGGACACTGTTTTGGTGTTCATTCCCCCGCCAATCTTGTCGAGGTCCGGTAGTTGATAAGGTACACAACGATAACAGCTGGATTTCCTGAGAAGCTTGTGAAATCCCACCGATAACAGCTGGATTTGCTGGGAAGCTTAAGAAACCCAGCGATAACAGCTGGATTTGCTGGAAAGCTTAAGAAACCCATCGATAATAGCTGGATTTCCTGGGAAGCTTAAGAAACCCAGCGATAACAGCTGGATTTCCTGGAAAGCTTGTGTAATCCCACCGATAACAGCTGGATTTCCTGGGAAGCTTAAGAAACCCACCGATAACAGCTGGATTTCCTGGGAAGCTTAAGAAACCCACCGATAACAGCTGGATTTCCTGGGAAGCTTAAGAAACCCATCGATAACAGCTAGATTTCCTGGGAAGCTTGTGTAATCCCACCGATAACAGCTAGATTCCATGGGAAGCTAATGAATAAGCATTAATAATCTCATAAATTAGTGGACTTCTTTGAAGTAGGCGGGGAATGTCCCGATTAAGTGAGTAGCCGTTATTTCTTTGACTATTACTTGAAATAGTTCTGATGATCCCTAATATCAGCGTTAACTTAAATCTTTTTAAAAGGTAATTACAATGCGGATGGATAAACTAACCAGCAAATTTCAGGCTGCAATAGCTGATGCACAAAGTTTGGCCTTGGGAAAAGACCATCAATTTATAGAACCAGCTCACTTAATGACGGCTCTGTTAGACCAGGAAGGCGGTACTATCAAACCTTTACTTGCACAACTGGGTGTCAATACCCAGTTATTGCGGACTGAATTGGTTAAAGAGTTAGGTCGTATTGCGACAGTTAGTGGTTCAGGGGGCGATGTTCAAGTCTCTAATGAATTATCCAGGCTGCTTAACTTAACCGACAAGCTAGCTCAGAAACGTAATGATAAATTCATTTCAAGTGAACTATTCCTGCTAGCCGCTTGTGAAGAAAAGGGCTTTTTAAATGAGCTTTTTAAAAAATCAGGTATCAATAAGAAGGCTGTTGAAATCGCTATTGATAAAATGCGGGGGGGTGAGGCTGTTGATGATCCAAACGCTGAAGATCAACGCCAGGCTTTAAATAAATATACGATTAATCTGACTGAGCGTGCCGAACAAGGTAAGTTAGATCCCGTGATTGGTCGTGATGATGAGATTCGTCGAACCATTCAGGTGTTACAACGACGTACAAAAAATAACCCGGTGTTGATCGGTGAGCCAGGGGTGGGTAAAACGGCGATTGTTGAAGGTTTGGCGCAACGAATTGTGAATGGTGAAGTGCCTGAAGGGATTAAAGGCAAGCAAGTACTCTCGTTAGATATGGCGGCTTTGATTGCGGGTGCCAAGTTTCGCGGTGAATTTGAAGAACGTCTCAAAGCCGTGTTAAATGATCTTGCCAAGCAAGAAGGTCAAGTGATTCTGTTTATTGATGAGCTACATACTATGGTGGGCGCCGGTAAAGCAGAAGGTGCAATGGATGCCGGTAATATGTTAAAGCCCGCCCTCGCGCGAGGTGAATTGCATTGCGTTGGCGCAACGACGTTAGATGAATACCGTAAATATGTTGAAAAGGATGCCGCGTTAGAACGTCGCTTCCAAAAAGTGATGGTTGATGAGCCTTCAGTTGAAGATACTATTGCTATTCTGCGGGGCTTAAAAGAAAAGTATGAGGTGCATCATGGGGTTGAAATTACAGACCCGGCCATTGTAGCCGCAGCAACCTTATCCTATCGTTATATTGCTGATCGACAATTACCTGATAAGGCGATTGATTTAATAGATGAAGCCGCGAGTCGGATTCGTATGGAGATTGATTCTAAACCTGAAGAAATGGATCGCTTATATCGACGTTTAATCCAATTAAAAATGGAACAGGTAGCCTTAAAGAAAGAAACCGATGCAGCATCCAAGAAACGTTTGGATATTATTGAAGATGATATCAACGAACTGGAAAAAGAATATTCTGATTTAGAAGAGATCTGGAAATCAGAAAAAACCATGTTGCAAGGGTCTGCGACGATTAAAGAAAAGCTTGAGCATGCCAAAACAGAATTGGAAGCGGCGAGTCGAGCCAATGATTTAGGGCGTATGTCAGAGTTAAAGTTTGGCATTATTCCTGAATTAGAAAAACAGCTAACCCTGTCTGCACCGGCAGAAAATCACAAGATGACATTATTACGTAATAAAGTGACGGATGAAGAAATTGCTGAAGTCGTTTCAAAATGGACGGGTATTCCTGTTTCTAAAATGATGGAAGGCGAACGGGATAAACTGTTACGCATGGAAGATTATTTAAGACAGCGTGTGGTCGGTCAAGATGAAGCGCTTAAAGCGGTAAGTAATGCGATACGCCGTTCACGAGCGGGCTTATCTGATCCTAATCGTCCGAATGGTTCGTTTTTGTTCTTAGGCCCCACAGGCGTAGGTAAGACTGAACTCTGCAAAGCCTTAGCCGAGTTTATGTTTGATACGACGGATGCTATGGTGCGTATTGATATGTCCGAGTTTATGGAAAAACATTCAGTTGCGCGTTTAATTGGCGCGCCTCCGGGGTATGTGGGCTATGAAGAAGGCGGGTATCTGACGGAATTGGTCAGGCGTAAACCGTATTCAGTGATCCTCATGGATGAGATTGAAAAAGCCCACCCTGACGTGTTTAATATTTTGCTGCAAGTGTTGGATGATGGGCGTTTAACCGATGGTCAAGGTCGAACCGTTGACTTTAGAAATACAGTAATTGTGATGACCTCAAATATAGGTTCTGACATTATTCAAGAGCTAGCCGGTGAAGCACTGTATCCGGTCATGAAAGCAGCGGTGATGGAAAGAGTCGGTCAGCACTTTAGGCCGGAGTTTATTAACCGTATTGATGAGGCGGTTGTGTTTCATCCCTTGGCGCGTGAACAAATTAGAGCCATTTCAGCGATTCAAATTGAGTTTCTTCGTGACCGATTACAGGCGAAAGAGATCGGCTTTGATATCAGCGCAGCAGCCTTGGATATATTGGGTGAAGCCGGCTTTGATCCTGTCTATGGGGCAAGACCGATGAAAAGAGCGATTCAGCAACTATTAGAAAACCCACTATCACAAGAGCTCTTGGCAGGGCACTTTGTGCCGGGTAATACTATAAAAGTGACTGTTGATGCGGAGGGTTTACAGTTTACAAAGGCTTAATTTTGGGAGATAGAGGCGTAGTTACTACGCCTCTATCTTTAAAATCGGAGTGCAATCGCTTTAGCTATTGCCTGTAAAAACAGCTAAAGCTATTTTACTCCACCTTATAGAAGTTTAATTTTCGAAAGACTATAGGCTTTCGTGTTATTTCAAATTACCAGCATGCAGACCACATTCTTTTTTACCTGATTCCCACCACCACCGACCGACTCGTTCATGTTGATTAGGTAATACAGACCGGGTGCAGGGTTCACAGCCAATACTAATAAAGCCTTTTTCATGTAACTCGTTAAATGGCACTTGATACGCTTCGATATGATCCCACACCTGGGCAGAAGACCAGTTTAATAAAGGATTAAATTTAATCAGCGTGCTTTCGGGTGTTGAAAAAGTAGTATCTATTTGAACCTCAGGAATATCTTGCCGTGTATCTAAACTTTGATCTTTACGTTGGCCTGTTATCCAGGCATCAACCTGAGCTAATTTGCGCGTTAAAGGTTCAACTTTACGAATACCACAACACTCCTGATGACCGTCCTCATAAAAGCTGAATAAGCCTTTGGCTTTGACGAAACTATCCAGCTTATCCCGGTCTGGGGTTAATAGTTCTATGTCTATTTGATAATGTTTTCTGACTTTTTCTATAAAGCGGTACGTTTCTGGATGCAGGCGTCCGGTATCCAGAGAAAAGACCTGAACATCTTTTCTAATTTGCATTGCCATATCAATCAGGACGACATCTTCCGCACCACTGAAAGAAATAGCTATATTATCATAGAGTTCCAGGGCTTTTTTAAGAATGGTTCTGGGATTCTTATTCGCCAACTCAGTTTGCAATGACTCAATATTTAAACTTGTCATGGGTATATTTATACTGGGATTTAAGTCTGTGAAAAATAGTGTGTTAAGAATTTGTCAAAAGGTATTTGTTCTTTTGATTCGAGTTCTTTCTGTTTGGCAAGTGAACTTGCAGCCATCTCGGTAAACTCTTGTGTTAGTTTATCGTCTAAAGACGCTTGTTTAAAATACTGTGCGTGTTCCGCTGATTTATTGATAGCATATCGACTAAACGGTTGCCGAGTCTCTGACAGACTAGCCAGGATGCGTGCTGATGCTGTTAAGTTAGGATTTTCAACTAAGGATTGTTGTTTTGCGAGAGCAGCAGTATAGGGCTTATTATCATCGCCGTTATCCAAAATCTCACACACGGGTCGCATAGCTTCCAGTATTTCTGACGCCCAGTCTGTTAATAATATTTTCTCTTCGCCTCTATCCAGGAGTAACCCTGGTTTTCGACCTAAATTGGCGACGGCTAATTGATTAGCGTTATTGACTTGATGATCCAGGTCAGAGATCTGTGGGCTATCTTTTACTAAGCACGTCAGTAATAGAGCCTCAATAAAACGTGCTTTATCCTCATCTATACCAATTGGATTGAATAAATCCAAATCCAGAGAGCGCATTTCTATATAACGAACGCCACGCTTTTTAAGAGCCAGTGTGGGTTTTTCGCCAGAGTTGATGATTTGCTTGGGACGAATCGTACTATAAAACTCATTTTCAATTTGTAGGATATTACAGTTGAGTTGCTTATACTGGCCGTCAACAATCACCCCTATTTTTTCATAGTCAGGGTAGGGGGTTTCAATAGCCTGACTGAGGCTATCAACATACCCTGTCAAGGAATTGTAATCAATTTTGAGATTCGCCTGGTTTTTACTCTTATAACCAATATCACTCATCCGCAATGACGTTGCATAAGGGTGATATAGGGTACCCGCGTCAAATTCTTCAAATTGAGTCATTAACTCTGGGCGACTTTTAAAGAAGTTTTTGCAAATAGCGGGCGATGCGCCAAATAGATATAGAATTAACCAGCCGACACGTTGAAAGTTTCTAATCAATCCAAAATAGGCTTCAGCTCTAAATTGCTCGATGTTAAGCGGGCTGTTTTCTTGTTGGTGCAATACGGGCCAAAGCGGTTCAGGGACAGAATAATTAAAATGAATACCCGCAATAGCTTGCATGGTTCTACCATAGCGATGCCATAAGCCGTGACGATAGACATGTTTCATCCGGCCAATATTAGAAGAGCCATATTCTGCAATAGGAATACTTTCATCACCATCGATTCCACAAGGCATACTCGCGCCCAGTAGCATTTCGCCGTTTAAGTGATCATAAACAAATTGGTGAATATGTTGTAAGTAATCCAGACTATCGCGGATGTTTGCGAACGGCGGAGTAATTAATTCAATAAGGGCTTCAGAATAATCTGTCGTTATGGTCGGATGAGTGAGCGCTGAACCCAGCGCACTAGGGTGCGCTGTTTTCGCTATATGGCCATCTTGCCCGATGCGTAGACTTTCTTTTTCAATGCCTTTAAATCCCTCGCAAAGTAGATGTTGACGATCATGTTCTAAGAGTTGATCGAGTCGCTTTGAAAGCTTATTCGTAAAATACGTCATAGAGTCGGCGTGTGTTCCCTGCAGTCCTGTATAATTGAACCATTATAAAGGGTTTAACTGATTGAAGAAATATTATCGTCGTATGAGCATGACACAGTGAACACTAAACCTATCGAAATACTGAAGGCTGTTTTTGGCTATGATTGTTTTAGAGGCCAGCAACTGGCGGCTATTGAAACGATATTAGCAGGGCAGGACGCCTTAGTTTTAATGCCAACCGGAGGTGGTAAATCCTTATGCTATCAGATTCCTGCATTAATAAGGTCGGGTGTAGGTATTGTTATTTCACCTTTGATTGCCTTAATGCAAGATCAAGTCAGCGCCTTACTTCAACTGGGGGTTCGGGCTGCGTTTTTAAACTCCACCTTAGCCCTTGATGAAGTTCGCAACATTGAACGGCAGTTATTAAATAATGAACTGGATTTGTTATACATAGCTCCTGAACGATTAACCTCAGCACGAACTTTAGCTTTATTTCAACGCATTAAAATAGCCTTGTTTGCAATTGATGAAGCGCATTGTGTGTCTCAATGGGGGCATGACTTTAGAGTCGATTATTTACAACTCTCCTTGCTGCATGAGCAATTCCCCAGTATTCCCCGGATTGCTTTAACGGCTACGGCGGATGAGAAAACCCGGCAAGAAATCATTCTACGCTTACGCTTAGAGCAAGCGCCGCTTTATCTTAGCGGGTTTGATCGTCCGAATATCCGTTATCGAATTGTGCAGAAACAAAATTCACGGCAACAATTAATCGATTTTATAAGAGCTGAACATACAGGTGATGCGGGTATTGTTTATTGTTTATCCCGTAAAAAGGTTGATGAAACGGCGGAATGGTTAAGATCAAAAGGGATTAATGCTTTGGCTTATCATGCTGGCATGACCAATGACTTACGCTATCAGCATCAACATCGATTTTTGATGGAAGAAGGCTTGGTTATGGTTGCCACCATTGCTTTTGGGATGGGCATTGATAAACCTAATGTGCGTTTTGTGGCACATCTGGATTTGCCTAAAAGTGTTGAAGCGTACTACCAAGAAACCGGTAGGGCAGGGCGTGATGGTTTACCTGCGAATGCCTGGATGGCTTATGGTCTGCAAGATGTAATTACCTTAAGACGAATGTTAGCCGATTCTAATGCCGATGAAGCCCATAAGCGTTTAGAACTGCATAAGCTGGATGCGATGCTGGCTTTATGTGAGCAGGTGCATTGTCGACGTCAGGGCTTATTAAAATACTTTGGTGATGAGCTTGAGCAACCTTGTAATAATTGCGATACCTGTTTGGATGCTGTAGAAACCTGGAATGGATCTTTAGTGGCACAACAGGCTTTATCGTGTATTTATCGTACCGGTCAGCGCTATGGTGTGGGTTATTTGATTGATGTATTGCGAGGTAAACTCACCGAGCGCATTATCAGTGCAGCCCATGACAAACTATCGACGTTTGGTATTGGTAAAGATCTGGATGAGCAGCAATGGTCATCCGTGTTTAGACAATTGGTTGCCCGTAACTTAGTGTCTGTTAATTTTGATCATTTTGGGGTTTTACATCTTACCGAGGCCTGTCGTCCTATTTTGCGTGGTGAACAGCAACTCATGTTGCGTAAGGATATCAAGCCTGAGAAGAGTCGATTGGGTAAGAAAGTCGTCAGTAAAGCGTTTAGTAAAACCGATATCAATAAGAACCTATGGGAAGCTTTGCGCTCTAAACGCCGAGAGATTGCTGATGATCAGGATGTGCCACCCTATATTATTTTTAATGATGCCACATTAATGGCAATGGTCGAAACTAAACCAGCCAACTTGCAACAAATGGGATTACTGTCAGGGATCGGTGAGCGCAAATTAATGCTTTATGGTGAGACTTTTTTAGCTGTCATTAAAGGCATTACCGGCATGATGGGTGATAGTAAAATCCCGGAAACAGTGCTTGAGTCCTTAGACTTATTTAAATTAGGTTTTACAGTTAAGCAGGTTGCCCATAAAAGGGCATTAAAAGAAGATACTATTTATACTCATCTTTCTCAGGGCCTGGAACAGGGGTTATTGATATTGAATGACGTTTTAGATTTATCCGGGCAAGAAATAAAAAACATAGAAGCGGCTATTTTAGCGTTACCCAGTGAACAGCAAAATGCACTGAAGCCGATTTATGATTTATTTGATGGTGAATACTGTTATGGCATTTTACGTTGTGTCAGAGCGAATTTACAGTTTAAAACCTAAGCCTTAACAACCTGATGGATGTGTTGTACCATAGCAAGTGACTGTATCAAGCAAATAAATTAACTGGAGAAATAAATGACCGTAAGTGTTGATGATTTCAAGAAGGCGCTACAACTGTGGGCAAGTGGTGTTACCGTGGTAACCACGCAATCCGAGAAGTTTGGCGTTCAAGGCATGACCGTAACTGCCTTTTCAAGTGTTTCAGTTAATCCACCCCAGATTTTAGTGTGTATTAATCAGGCAGCCGATACCGGAGACGGTATTCAGGAAAGCGCACATTTTGCAGTGAATGTATTAACCGTTGATCAGCAAGAAGTATCTAATCAGTTTGCCGGTGGTTGCAGTCAGGAACAACGCTTTGAAAATGTCAATTGGAGCGCGAGTGCCAATGGTGCGCCTATTTTAAATGACAGTCTGATGTCTCTGTCTTGCAAGGTGGTTAATAAGGTTTTGGTGGGTACTCATTGGGTTATCGTTGGTGAAGTTGAAGAATCGATCTGTCGTTCAAATACGCCATTGTTATATTATTCTGGTGCTTATAGAAAATTAGCTGAAGGTTAATTCGACCTGGATTACAGATAACATCGAATAGGACGATGTTATCTGTGCTGACCCTTTAAGACAAGCTGTCCGTTTTAAAGTTTAGTGCTATTTTGTGGGCTTATTTTTCAAGGAAAAATTATGTGCGCTTATAAAGAGATTATGAGGGTGGACAATCTTCAACAGTTAACACTTAATAAACCGTTAAAGCTACCGATAGGTAAAAAAGTTGAAGTGTTAGTGATTGCTGAAGATGATGGCGATAGCTTGGAAGATATTCGGGACTTTATTAAACAACAGGACATTACCGAAAGCATGATTAAAGAGGCGATTGAATGGGCTAGAAAATAATGCGGATTGTTTTTTATACGAACACGTTAGCACGCACTAAGAACAATATGGGTGGTCGATTTTTTTGTTTTACATTCAACAATCACTGCTAAGATTCGCACCGTGTCCGGTTTTAAGTCGATTGCAGTGCCTCTATATTTTCCCTTACTCGTTTTGGATGGGGGTGGTCTTTACCTAAGGCTTTTTCAAAAATAGCCAAACTGCGTTGATATAACGGCTCGGCTTCTGCATAGTTGCCTTGGTCTTGATACAGCACGGCTAAATTGTTTAAATTAATGGCAATATCAGGGTGATCTTCGCCTAATGCTTTTTCTCGAATCGCCAAACTGC
>CAIMEB010000106.1 GCA_903839855.1 uncultured Methylococcaceae bacterium | reverse complement strand
TTTCAACTGTTAGTGTTTTTCCCGTAGAGTTTTTATTACTTGGGTGTGTTTTGTTGCTACCTAAGTTAGTAGGACAAGTATTCCGTTGGCTTGTTGCTGTGCTCTTAACGGTTGGTATTTTTTTAAAACTCACTGATATAGGTACTTATCAGTTTTTTGATCGTGCGTTTAATCCTGTAGTTGATAGTCATTTTTGGGTCGATGGCTTAAATTTTCTGCAAGGTAGTCTGGGTCAGTTGGGTGCTTTCTTTGTCGTTGTTTTGTTATGTACTTTGATGGCTGGCATTCTTCTGTTGGTCTCTTTCATCTTAATAATTATTCAACGATGCTTGCAGAAGACACCTAAACAATCGGGCTTGGGCTTAAGCGTGGGCGTTGGTCTGTGGTTGATCCTGATGTCCATGGGATCACAACGTGCTGCGAGTCCTTTTTATCATTTAATGACTGAACATCTGACTCAGGCGCTGAATACTTTGGATGATTTAGCCGTATTTAAGCAACAACTCAGTATCGATCCTTATGAGAAAGTGCCAAATCAGGTGCTCTTAAGTAAACTTAAAGGCAAAGATGTACTGGTAGTGTTTATTGAATCTTATGGGCGCACTGTGTTAGATAAGGCGAGTTATGCGGAGTTTGTGCGTCCTGTCTTAGAGCAGGCTACTCAGGATCTTACCGAAAAAGGTTTTTATATCCGCAGTGCTTATGTAACCTCACCAACTTATGGCGGGATTAGCTGGCTGGCTCATGGCACCTTAATGTCTGGCTTGTGGGTGAATAGTCAAACCCGTTACAACCGTTTAGTGGCGAGTGACAGACCCTCACTCAATCGCTTATTCAAAAGGGCAGGGTGGCGAACAGTGGCGGTACAGCCAGCTCATACTATGGATTGGCCCCAAGGTGCGTACTTTGGTTATGATCAGATTTATGCTGCTCAGGATTTAGGGTATCAGGGTAAGCCGTTTAATTGGATTACCATGCCAGATCAATATACGCTGTCGGCATTTCAGTTGAGAGAGCGACAATCAGGGATGCGTCTCCCTGTTATGGCTGAGATTGCCTTGATTTCATCTCATGCACCCTGGACTCCTTTACCCCATCTGGTTGATTGGAATCAGATCGGTGATGGTTCTGTTTTTATTGAGCAAGCCAGTGCGGGTGATAGCCCTGAAACGGTATGGAAAGAGACTGAACATATTCGCGTGCAATACCGTAAATCGATTGAATACGCGCTTGCTAATATTGTTTCTTACATTGCTACCTATGGGGATGATAATTTGGTCGTGCTTGTGTTAGGTGATCATCAACCGGCCCCCTTTGTAACCGATGAATCCGAAAGTCGAGAGGTGATTGTGCATTTGATCAGTCATGATGCAAAGGTTATGACTGCAGTAAAAGGCTGGCAGTGGGCAGAGGATATGCTACCTTCTAATCAAACGCCTGTTTGGGGCATGGATAAGTTACGGGAACAATTTATTGGGACTTTTTCAGATTGACGTCTAAAGTGAACCCGGTTCGCCATAGCCGTTCGACAAAAATATTGTCCAATGCTCGACCACGACCATCCATGCTTATCTTGACGCCACTGTTGATCAATACGCCTGTGAAAGCATCACTGGTAAATTGTGAGCCTTGATCGCCCAGGGTATTTGATAAACGCCATGACATTATTTTTCGACTATACCAATCAATGATGGCC
>CAIMEB010000105.1 GCA_903839855.1 uncultured Methylococcaceae bacterium | reverse complement strand
TTGTGGTCAAACCAGCACCTGCTGAGTCGGCATTGCCTAGCCAACCCTTCGAATGGGATATTGCAGCAGCGGTTCGGTACGACGATCAAGCCTTACAGACCAGTCTGAATAAAAGCCTGCATCGTAACGCTAAGCAGATAGTAGATATTCTAAAGCAGTATGGTATTCCGTTTGTAAAATTAAAGCCAAAAGCGCCTAAGGCTTCCAGGCCGATGTAATAACTAATTTAATCTGAGGATTTTTTATCATGAAATATAAAACCAGCTTTTTATGCCTTATTCTATACATTATTACCGTAACTATTTTTAGTGTAGCCAATGCCGATAGCGGTAATAATACTCAAATTAACGTAAGTAGCGTGAATAAAATAATCAGTAACAAACGTGTCCCTGTGACAAATGTTTCGATTAGCAGTAATAATATAGACGGAGAAAATGCCGGAAATGGAAGTAATGCTGGAGCTGCCCCATTATCAGTCAACTCACCATTTAAATGCAACACGTTGGCAAGCAGTGGCAATGCAGCTGATGACGGCAGACGTGCCTATAATCGCCTTAACTGTGTTTCTTGTCATGGACAGGACGGCTCAGGCGGAATGGGGCCCAACATAAAAGGTGCGGGAGGTGATGTAGCAGAGGCTGTTTATGGTGAAGGAGCAATGCCTTCATTCGCTGGTTTCCTGTGTCCTAACGATATAATAGATCTTGAGGCTTACTTAGGTAACACCACAAAAATTGTAAAATATCTTGACTGGGATGATTATAATGAAAAGATACAGGATGGTTATATTGCACCAAAACCTGTTGGAGTGATAGCAGGACCTTAAATATAAAAAATTCAATCCAATTTAATAGTTACCCGTAAATAGAGCTTCACAAATATACGGGTACTTTTATTAATCTCTGTTATTAATCTCTTTCATTCTCCATCTTTGACCTCGCTCGAATCAAGGCAATGATTACTGCAATCAATAACAAAGCTAGGGAAATCTCTAACGCTAAAAAAGCAACGATTTTAAAGTACGCAAAGCCAGGATGTACAAAACGAACCAGCCAACCAGCGGCTTCATCAGCGATAGCGGACAAATATGTGGCGGCACTTAACCCAATTTTTAATCGAATCGAGAACTCGGTCATTAACATTAAATGGGTTAGAGTCACCACCAACATCCCCATCGAAAACAAATGAAAATGAGATACTTCCAGCATCCCTTCATAGCTTCTAGGCGGTATAAACTGTTCTTCAGAGCCTAAGTAGTAAGCAGTAACTGAACTGGGCAGTAAAGTCATGTGATGAAAATACATTAATGCATTACTCAGCCATAATAAGGCGATATAGCCTAAAAACATCAGTACCAAGGCATTTAATAATGACTTACGTTGTTGCTCACCGGTGACAAAATATCGCATTATTCTGCTTCCTTGTTTTTAATCATCTCTTGATAAATTGCCATCACTTTACGAACACTGGCCAGACCAGCACGAGTGCTTAATGTCGCTCCAGTAATACCATCCACACCTTTATTAAAATCCATATCAGTCAACGTACGCTTGTACAATTTCTCATACCAGGTATCCGGTGGTTGATATTCGGCAGGCTCATGAAACGCTAAAGTAACCACTTTACTTAACTCACCCTCTGGGGTTAAAACAATCATCAACGTTTCTGGTTTAGTTCTAACCGTAGTGGTTTCAATCGCGGCATAACCTAGTATCTTATCTTGATTCTTGCCCACATAAAAAGTGAATAAACCAGACTCTAGGTTCACTTTAGCAATCTGCTGAATCCTGGCGGTCTGTGTCTCATCTGGAAATAAAGACAAAGACTCAATTGTCGTTCCCACACCAAACGCCAGCTCCATCGCTTCTGTCTTGCTATAAAAAACTGTCGCAAAACTAGAAGCGCTGGTTACTGTTAATACCACCCCTAAAATAAGCTGTTTAAATATTCTCATCAGTTTTTTCAATAAGTGTGTTGATGGACTAAATTCTAGAAAATAAAACCAAAGCCTAGATTAAAGTCATCAGGCTGTATGCCTTGTTTAGCCACAAAATTTCTATAATCCGCTTTTAAAACCACCTGAGGATGCGGTTTGTACTGTAAACCGAATTGGAATATTTGCCAATCTTTAGTTGGATCGGTCGAGAAACCGGTCGGTGCTTTTGCTATCGTATTCAGTTTTTCAAAGCGGAAGAACGGGGCTAAATATTGCGGTGTATCTTTAATAATTAAAGGTAACACATCATAACCTAACTCTGAATACCAGCCGTAGTTTTGTGAGCCAATCACTGTGCCACCATTAGCAACAGAGGCCGCACTTAAAATAGCGGCATCATTGATTAATCCCCAAGACCCTAAAGTTCTAAATTCTAGGCCACGATACTTCCATTGCACGTGTCCTTCATATAACTGCGTTAACACATTAGGCTTTTGACCATTAAACTCTTGGTCTTGTCCCGCATTCCCAACATAACCAGAACCACCCACAGTAACACCCGGCAAAGCCTGAGGGTCATAATTCATTTGCGCTACATACCCAAAGCTTTGTGCTTTTGAATTACTGCCACCGCCTTTACCCTCATAAATACCATTAGACGTAAAACCTTTAGCGTCTAAACCATTCACTACGTAAGTGGTATAAGTCCAATTAGGGGTGATAGAGCCGAATATGCCTGCGCCCATTTCTCGCCAGGTAGTTGGAATAATCGTTTGTTCAACCACGGGCCGATGATTACCAAAATAGAATAACGGTTCATGCATACGGTTGGTCATACCCATAGGCATTAATACTAGCCCTGCCCGTGCGTTAATCATTGGATTAAAAAAGAAATCAAGTGAGGCAAATTCAGCGGATACCTCTCCTTTCGCCTCTGCGCCTTCACCGGTGGTAGCGTGTTCAAACTCTAGCTCACTATTGAATAGAATTTTATCGCTAAATTTATAACCCACATAGACCACCATCCGTTCAAGATCTGCTGTAGAACGGGCTGCACCTTTATCACCCACTACATCTTGATAAAAACCTTCACCATAGCCACCAATAGAAAGCCCTTTACCTACCTGATAAACCTTAGAAGCCGCAGGCCCCATGCCATAAGCACTTTTAAGCTGCTTTTCTTCAGGTATCGCTAAGTTAGTTCTTAGCTTCTCAACTTCTTGGCTTAAGATATTTGTTTTGCGTTCCAGATTTTTAACACTGGTTGTTGAGGGTGTTGTATTTTGGTTAACATTTTCCGCAGATTGCTGAGTACCGTTGGTAACATCAGCTTTAGGCGTTGTCGTAGCAACGATGGCTGTTGTGTTTATGTTCGTTTTAGCTGAAGTAGATGCGGTCGCCATAGCCGCTTTCATGTCATCAATTTGCTTTTGCTGAGCCTGAATAATTTTCCACATATCGTCCATGGTTTTAGGTTTTTCTAAAGCACCTGCTGAAGCACTAACCGCCATCAGTAGCGTAATTAAGGAATATCTTGTTGTTGATTGTTTCTGATTGATCATTTGCATACCCTAAGCTAGTCAGTTTATTCATTGTAGTCTGATAGCTATTTAGATGCAAATGATTTTCATTTGAAATAAAGATACCTTAAGTAGACATTGCTTAGAGCATTTACCACTCGAATATTTTCCACATGTTAACACTACTATTGCCATGATCTAAATCATCCCGACGCACGTCCATGTGTCCATCACCATCGTTATCAATAAAGTAATAGGCCGGGCCAATAACGGGGATTACTTTTATCATATAAAGTCTACCCCCCCTACGGTATTCTTCTATTGTTTTTGTGCTTTTTCGAGTAATCGTGATGTCGGGCTCTAAGGTTTCTCCGCTTTGAGCCGGCAAAATAGGATCTGGCGCTTCAGGCAAAGCTTCAAGTTTAGGTGGTTGCTCATCAATAGCAAATGCGGGTAGAGCAAGAAAACTCAGTAGGATAAAACGGCGCATGGCAGCTAGACTCTTCATATTAAAAACAGGTGTTATATTATTATAGTTTTTGTCTGGGCGTTAACTAAATCAAGACGCTTTTCTTAACTCACCTAAGCCATTCGGTTTTTTAACCACTTGGAGTTGAGCTTTAAAACGCTTTTGAACGGCATCGACATGAGATATCACGCCAACCGTTTTACCATGTGTATGTAAGTTTTCCAAGGTACTGATAACCGTATAAAGTGAATCCGCGTCCAGATTACCAAAACCTTCATCTAAAAATAAAGAATCTACTGAGCGTCCATTATTAGCCAACTCTGATAAACCCAAAGCTAAGGCCAAACTGACTATAAAGCTTTCGCCACCGGATAAAGTTTTAGGCAAACGACGTACATTGGTTTGATACGTGTCTTCAACTTCCAACGCCAAACCTTGTTCACTGTGCGCCTGACGCAAATAATAACGTCCACTGATTTTTTCCAGGATAGCATTGGTTTGAGACAATAACCTATCGGCCAGTTGACCTTGAACCCGTCTACGAAACGACATACCACTTTCTTCTGTAATCAATGCGACTTCTGCAGAATAACGTTGCACATCCAGCTCTTTCTGCTGAAGTTTTAGCAAAAGGTCACGGTGGGTTAACCTGAGTTGCTTTTGTTCATCCAATAACCGTTCTAAGTATTCAACTTCCAGCGCAGCTATGGTGATTTTTTCGGTAACGTTTTTTAATTGTCCTTCAATTTCTAATCTGTCAAGAAGGGTATCTGATGAAGCCGCATACGCCTCGTCTAACCGCTTTTGAGTTGCACGGAGTTCAAGTGTTTTAGTCTCCAGCTCCTGGACTAACGCTGTTTGCTGACGCTCAAGTTCTGTCTGATTCTCTATAAAGTCCAGGAATCGGCTAATCTCTTGCACGTTCGTAAAGTGCGTGCCTATCATTTTCTCTTGTATGTTTTTTTGTAAATTAGCCACTTCACGATCTAAATGCACTAAGTACTGTTCTTTCTCAGCAATTAATTTTTGCTTTTCAATTAACCCTAAATGTAAACCAAGTACCTCTTCTTTTTTAAGCAGGTTAGTAAAGATTTCTATCTGCTCCACAGAGTGTTTGATTTCATTCTGGCACGCCAATTGTTTTGTCTCTATATTAGCCAACTCTTCAGTTAATGATTTATACCGAAAGTTGTAAGCATGATAATCCTGACGACGACTGTTGATCTTATCAAAAACGGCATCCTCTTGACCTTTAGCAGGCATTTTCTCCCCCAATGCCGTTAATTGAATCTCTATCTTATCCGCTAATTCTTTTTCCTGTTCCTGAAGGCGAGCTAAAGCGTCTTCAAAATCAAGCTGCTCCTGAGAAACTCCCTGTGTATCGGCATTTATCTGCTGGGTGTTAACTTGTAATTGCTCAATAGTCACTAAGCCCTTAGCAATCAAGGCGTTATTTTTCTCGATACTCGTCTTTTTAGCGCGAATCCTTACCATTAAAGAAAGAATCTCAGACAACTCATCATTTTCTTTCTTGATGAGTTCCTTCATTAAACCTAACTTATGAATATCAAGATCATAACTGGCTGTATTTAATCGATTACATAAACTCTGCCATTGCCCCCTCAATTGAGCTAGCTGAGCTTTTTTTGTCTCATTTCTTTCAGAATTCTTTTGAGCTTGTGTTATATCAGCAGTAACATTAGCTATGTTTTCCTTGACCTGCCTTATTTTTGCTTTTTGATCAATCAATGCCTGTTTGGAATTACTGACAACAGGAGGAAACTTTGCATAGGGATGCTGTAAAGCACCGCATAAAGCACAGGGCTTACCCTGTACAAGATGGACGCGATCCGGCGTCATTTTCTTCAAGAGTCCTTCGTAATTAACCGCTTCTTGAAGCGTCAGGCGTATATTCTCTTCACTTTTCATGCTGAGATTTAATTTTTCAAGCTCAAGAGTCAAGGATTCTACATCATAATCTGCTTGTTCTTTAGGTTTAAACCATGAGAAGAAGCCGGTTCCGCCTGCCAGATTTTCATGCTTTTGAGCCAGATTATAAAGCGACTGAAAACCGTTGACCCGTTCTTGCTGTTCGACTCTTAAACTTTCAAGATACTCTAGCGTATTGCCCTGAGACAATTCTGCCAGCTCTTTTTCATCGGTTTCTATCTGACGCGCCAAATCCACTTGCTGGCTCTGTTCTTTTGCAAGAATAGCGGTATTATTCTTGAGTGTTGTGATGATTTTTTTTGATTGCCTGGAAAATGACTTCTGCTTTCCACTTAAGTCAGCAACATCTAAGCGCAACTTCTTTAGCTTACCTATTTCAGGTAAATCGGTTAATAAAACCTCATCAAATTTATGTTCTTCTAGCCAACTCGAAACCGCAATATACGCGGATTCTTTTTCAGCATACTGAACAGCAAGGGTTTGCCGATAATCAGTGTCTAACTTCTGATGATGAATAAACTGGTTCAATTTATCCTTGATGTCTTCCAGTTTTTCTTGCTGCTCTGAAAAAGTCCGATTAGTCAAATCCAATGATGCAACATCAACATTAACCAACTGATTTTTTAAATATCCCAATTCATTTTGTAAATCGGCTAACATAGATTTACTTTGACTAATAAGCTGCTGCTTATCCTGGATAGCATCGATATCATCCTTAAAGAGTAGCACCTCTTTAGAATCATCAATCCGATTCAATATCATTTGGCTTTCAGTCACTTGCTTTTGCAACTTGTACAGGCCATTTTCCTGTTCAGCAATCTGCTTTTTTAAAGTCGCTATCGTTTGCAAGCAATCATGTTGTTGCGTTAAGGTTTTTTTCTGACTTTTTAATTCAACTAACTGATCTTTAAAGTCAATTAAATCATGCTCACTGGCTTCCTGTTTTTCAGGCGGCATAAGCTGAATCGTACTTAATTTTTGTTTTAATCCATTCAGTTGCTGCTGAGCGTTTTCAGCATTATCAATCGCTTCTTTTTTATAATCTGCATAGATGTCAGTGCTAATTATTTTCTCTAATATATCCATTCGCTCATTATCAAGCGCATTTAAGAAAGCAGAAAAATCGCCTTGAGCCAACATAATTGAACGGGTGAAATTACGGAAGTTCATTCCGGTAATTTCAGTGATTCGATTACAAACCAATTGTGGCGTATCTGCTAGCACATCACCGTTTGATAATCGAACCAGACGCATTTGGGGCGGCAATAATTCACGCGCAGACTCACCTTCTGCACGTTGCACATGCCAACTTGATTTATACTTTTCACCGTCAACTGAAAACTCAACCACTGCAAAGCAATCGGCTGTATGCCTTGTCATTACATAATCGGAAGGCCTATCAAAACGAAAAGTTTCCCCATATAAGCCTAAGGTTATAACATCTAGAATACTCGACTTACCTGATCCATTAGGCCCCGTTATTGCAAAAACGCCAGTCTCAGAGAAAGGCGCCTGCTGAAAATCAATTACGCTCTCGCCTTCTAAGGAATTAATGTTTTTAAAATGAATGGTGAGTATCTTCATAAATAATCAGTATTTTATAGAGTAGGGTACTCATTGAGGTAATGGCATCTCTGTCACGCCTTGGTACGCATTTTTTATCAGCACATGATACACGATGGGACTGTTTGAGAAAACAGCTCTTAAATCAAGAAAGAAAAACGGGTATGGACTGTTTAATGAATTAACCTTGCAAAACTTGCAATCTGTCGTATATATAACAATAATGTACCCTTTAGATAACAGTTTAATTAGGTCAATACAATGATAACCGGAGCTATTAATTTATTAATATGGACAGTGCTTATTTTCTTTCTAGGCATGTATAAACCCAAGTGGCCATTATTTTTCATGAAGAACCCCAATCGATTTTTGATCCTTGCTATATGTACGGTGTTATTCATGATCTCAGCAACGCTGTATGGAGAAGGTCTACGACGTGAGAAACTTGAGAAAGCAGCAATACAGCCAACCACTGAAACAACTACTCATGAACCGGTGCCCGTGCCCATACCTGCGCCGGCTCCAAGCACCAAACATTTATGAGTCGTCCTGGCTACCAGGTTGTTAAGTGCAGCCAGTTCGGTATCGCTGTAGGTGTTTTCATCAATCAGTAAATATTTTAACCGGGGTTTAAAGTGTTCTACCAAGCCGGGTACGAGAGGAATTAAATCGGCAATATCGGTAACGGCTGTCTAGCTAAGTTTACTACGACCCCAGTTATTATTATCCGCCTACCTATTGAAACACCTACTTTTGCTATTGACCTTAACTGAATTAGAACCATAAGATGTGCTGAGCGCGAGCAAAGCCAACCTAAATAAGATTTCATCGAACCTCAAAGATCTCTCGGTCGAAATAACGGGTAATTGGAGACGGATAAAGTTATATTTAAGTTTACTACGACCTCGGTTATTCCAGGGTTAGAGCTGCCATAAAACTCACACCGATTCTAATTCTATTTTTACTTTTTTGCCCAGTGCGGCGGCGGCACTGATCAACGTAGTGAGAGTTAAACTGGTATCTTCTTCATCTAGCAGTCGATTAAGCGAAGCTCTGCTGGTGTGCATTTTTTTTGCCATTGCCGTTTTACTGAGCTTAAGCGAAGACATACCTTCTGATATTTGCCAGGCAATAATGCGTTTGGCCGCAACAGCCGTAACTTCTTCTAGAATGGCTTCCTCGCTTAGGAAATCATCGAAGCTACTACCGACATGAAGATTTTCTACTTGGTGACTACTCATTGCTTTGCTTGCCTCTTAACAATTTTAATCTTTGTTTTGCTAAATCAATTTCCGGCTTGGGTGTTTTTTGAGTTTTCTTGATAAATCCATGCAGTAAAATCATCGTATGGTGCTCTACTGCAAACAAAATGCGTGCAATCCGGTTATCAAGCTTGATTCGAACCTCCCAAATGTCACCTTCGACATGGCCGACTAACGGCATACCAAGAGGCCAACCGAATTGAACTGTTTTAATATCTTCGCCTATCGTTTTCTTGTCTTGAGCAGATAAACCTTTCAACCATTCTCTGACGGGTTCACCGCCTGCTTCAGTTGCAAAAAATTTAACAGAAAGAATTGGATTCATTTTTGTAGTGTACCATAATTGATACCATTAGAGAGTAGGCTTTAATTAAAAATTGATTATTTTGTCGAATGCTAATTGCAAACAAAATCATCATTCACATAAGACCCTGGTACCTCGACCCCAGTTATTTTTTCTTGTCTACTCTGGTCAATTCCGCTCCACATTCAATAATAAGCCGCCTTGACTTCCTTAATAATTGCAATATGATATATGATATGAAAATACCCCGTGTTGTTTTGGATACCAACGTTCTCGTCGCCGCCTCTCGAAGCCGTAATGGTGCTTCGTTTGCATTGCTATTGGCGCTAAAAAACGGTCAATATACAGCACCACTGGCGTCTGTGCCGCTAATGCTGGAATACGAAGCTGTGCTGAAACGACCTGAACAACTGGCTGTCAGCGAACGAACCGAGG
>CAIMEB010000104.1 GCA_903839855.1 uncultured Methylococcaceae bacterium | reverse complement strand
TCACAATGTATGAAGCCCATGCGGAAGCGAGCCGATCCCGATGAGGAAACTATCGACTGGAGAGCCGTGTGCGGGAGAACTGCACGCACGGTTCGGAGGGAGGGGAGAGCTTAGAAAAAAAAAAAGCTCTTCTCTACCCCTATAGAGTACATGGATGTATTAATGTGGGTAGCATTTAAGATTGGATTTTAACTACTTTACGATTTGCCATCTATGACAACTGGATTCCGGCATTCCCTTGCTTTGTTCCGTCCCTGCCGGGATAATCTTACTGCTGAAGCATGTTTATAATCAGGAGGTTCTATGACATGAATATGGTAATGCTTGGCCAATGATATAATTCAGTTATTAAAATTTATAATCTGGCTGTACCAGCTAATTATATAGGGTAAATAAAATGAGACTTTCAGTTGCAGAAAATAAGGCAGTTTGTCATTTACTAAAGGGTGCGGATCCCACGGGTCGTATCTACTTATTTGGTTCGCGTACTGATGATGCTAAAAAGGGCGGTGATATTGATTTGTTTTTTGAGACTTCAACTATTTTGGATTTAAAACAAATATTAACACTTGAATATTTATTATCCGCAACCTGTGATACCAAAGTGGATTTGTTGGTAAAAAATCCCGGACAGGAAGAGCAGCCTATTTTTATGATTGCCCGTAAAGGAATTTTATTGTGAGTAAAGAAAAAGAAATCTTGTTGAGCAATATTGATGCTTGTAAACAGCGAATTGAGAAGCTGACTTATTCCTTAAACAAGAATCGCGATTTATTCCCCTTAACCATTAAATCTGTTGCTCATCTTTCTGATGAACAAGAAGAATCTATTGATGCACTCATTTTGCGATATTCTCAAATAGTTGCGATGATCCAGGATCAAATTTTTAGAGGCATTGCCTATCTTGAACAAGAAGATCTAAGTAACAAGTCCAATCGTGACAAAGTATTGTTAATGGAAAAATTAGGCGCTATTCATTCTGCTGATGAATTTGGTACAGCCGCAGTATTAAGAAATAAATTTGCCCACCATTATCCGGAAGCAATAAAAGACAGGATCGCACGACTTAATCTGGTCATAGAAGAAGCTGATTTTGTGATTGGTATTTTTGAAGACGTGTTGGCCTTTATGCGCTTAAAAGGTCATCTGTCTATGCCAGCAATAAAAAATGATTCCTGATTATAAATATCCAAACCAGAAGCTTTTTATCGTTCAAATAGTTAATCGGAGCGAAGTATGACAGCTAAAATTTCAGCCGAAGAAAAAGCTATTATCGAATATGTTGAAAGCGATATCGCTAGTAGTAGCGTTAATGTTGAAAATGAAAAAAAGCGTTACGCGCAAATTGCACGGACGCAAATGAACAAGAAAAAAGCCGTTAGTATTCGATTGTTAGAAAGCGATAGTGAACGCCAGGTCTGTTAGTCAAGGAATGAACTTAAGATAAACTCAACACGCGCCTAAATATTATCATCACTATTTTCTACAAGTCCAAGATTGGGTAATATCGTGATAGAATTTAAAAAATTTAAGGTAGAGGGATAGTTATGTTTGATGATAAGTTTTTTGATGATTGGTTGGACAGTCAAGCGCAAAAAGTGATGGAACAAGTTGCCAGCGGACAAGGTATTTCATCTGATCAAATGATGATTTTGATGCTCAAAGCCCAAACTAATCATTTTGCTCACTTGGATATTGATTTACGCAGCGAGATGAGAGCACTTCGTGAAGATATGGATAAGCGTTTTGAGCAAGTGGATAAGCGCTTTGAGCAAATGCAAGTTGAAGCAGTGAAGCGATTTGAGCAAGTGGATAAGCGTTTTGAGCAAATGCAGGTTGAAACAGCGAAACGCTTTGATCAACTGACTTCACGCATGGATCATTTTATGATTTGGTCATTTGCAACTACTCTCACCGTTGGCGGGATAGTGATTGCAGCCATTAAGTTTTTGTAACGCTGGCGCATGTAAAAAGTTGCATTCCTTTTTAGCGCAGTAAGATCGCAAACCCTCACTGCCCTTAAGCTACCCGTCATTCCTACAGGGAGAGAAAATCGAGATAAACGAGAGGCAATTTATCTAATAAAACCTCCCCTAACCCCTCTTTTTCAAAGAGGGGGACTGAATAATTACGTGCCTAAAAAGAATAACTATGACGAATTCAGATGAAAATATCAGCCAGAAATATGAAACACATCTTGATTACAAAAATCTGCATTGTCATGTTAAACGAATAGACGATCATCATTTCTACTTGCTTTTTAGGGAAAGTATTTGTATCGACGTAAATTATTTTATTTGGTGGGAAATAACAGATGGTTTTAAGAAAAGGGATTCGCCACTTAATCTAGCCGAATTCTACACGATGTTTCGACATGCATTTGGTGAGAGCGGAAACCATTATGATGACTGGAAAGGCGCTTTTAACTTTGCTTTTAAGATAGATGTATTAAATGATCAGACTGTTACGCCTTATATTCTTAATGTCGTTAATTTAAGGGGCGCTGTTGAATTTAAGTTTCGAAAAATTATTTTACCGGAAGATATAAGCTACGACAGGGGCATTGTGCATCCAGCATTTGCAGATGAATTCTCCCTTGAACAAATGGACTTTCTTGTGCGTTATTTATCAGGATTTGCAGAAGGCTTTTGGGGTAAAGGTCGTTTTGTTAATATTGAAAACTTTGTTAAGGAAGTGCCTTCAAATAATATTTTATTTGGCTTCTTGGATGGCTGTTTTTTTGAGAACCATTTTGAGGATACTGATGAGTTTGAAGATAATAAGCAGCAAATCATGGCTGCAATTAATCAAAAAAAGCTTGAATAACTACTACAATTTAAAGTCTTCCTGCTACGTAATTCATGGATACGACGATTTGTTGTTCCCACTTTAACCTGTGTGCTCAACGCCACGGTGTCTCAGTAAATAGTCACACTCAATAATCAATTTAATTTATTTTTAATGGAGCATTAAATGAAAGGCATTATTTTAGCGGGCGGTAGCGGAACCAGGCTTTACCCGATTACTAAAGGGGTCAGTAAACAGCTAACGCCGATTTACGACAAGCCCATGATTTATTATCCTCTGTCAGCGTTAATGCTTTCGGGTATTACGGACATATTAATTATTTCTACCCCCAAAGACCTGCCCCGCTTTGAAGAGTTGTTGGGTGATGGCTCTGATATTGGTATGTCCTTTTCTTATAAGGTGCAACCGTCGCCGGATGGTCTGGCTCAGGCTTTTATTCTGGGGGCAGATTTTATTGGTGACGATGATGTGTGTATGGTGCTGGGCGATAATATTTTTTATGGGCATGGCTTGGTCGAGATGCTGGCTCATGCCGTTATTAATGTGACCGAGCATAAAAAAGCAACGGTGTTTGGTTATCATGTTAAAGACCCTGATCAGTATGGCGTTGCCGAGTTTGATGACAAAGGTAATGTATTAAGTATTGAAGAAAAACCCAGTCAACCTAAAAGTAATTATGCCGTTGTAGGTTTATATTTTTATCCGAACAGCGTGGTTGAGATTGCCAAAAACATTAAACCCTCCCACCGTGGCGAGCTGGAAATTACTACCGTCAATCAAGTATACCTTGAACAAGGCAATTTAAAAGTTGAACTAATGGGCCGTGGTTATGCCTGGCTGGAT
>CAIMEB010000103.1 GCA_903839855.1 uncultured Methylococcaceae bacterium | reverse complement strand
CGGGTTAGCGAGAGCGTAACCCGACAAATCGTACTATCTGTGTCGGGTTACGGCTAGCGCCTAACCCGACCTACAGAGATTATTAGCATTTTTTTTGATAAAAAAGTGTCAACTACTTTTGAGCTTCTATGAAGGATGCCCATTATTTTCTAAACATTTGTTGAGTTGGAACGGTTGGATTGCTCAGCATCTTATATCCTTAAAGGTGACTGAAATGAATAAAAACATACAAGACATTCCTTTGGTGAGCCATATCGGCTGCGCCGTCAAAAATAAGTCTTTAAACAACGCTCAAACAAACCTTTCTACATAGGTCTCAGTTGCTGTTGCATGCGTCAACATTTACCTTCCTCACGGGTGGCCTGTTGTTCCATGTCAAACACTTACTATCATTCTCTATGTTGTAAATAATACATTGGAGCTGTTTTGTTTCGACAGCTCCAAAGGAATTTAGGTTATGAAAACTCAAAATATATTAAAGCTGTTGTTACTGACTATTGTTTTTTTTGGAACAACACTACCCGCAGCAGCAACTATTCCTGCGCCAACATTGACATTTAACGCCACTCCCACTTCAGTAACTATGGGTGCAAATTCAGTGTTAACGTGGTCTACAACCAATACAACCACTTGTGTAGGCGCAGGCGGATGGAGTGGGAACCAGGCGTTATCAGGCACTTTTACTACTCCAGCCTTAAATAGCACAACCATTTACACATTGACATGTACAGGTTTGGATGGCAGTGCTGTATCTCAAAATGCCACCATTACGACAACCTCTGCGATTGTTAATGCAGGCTCTAAAATGGGTGTCAATATTAGTTACATCAATGACTGGGGTGATAGGCAACACACGTTCATTGATGTGATGAAACAAGCACGTGGCTTTGCCTCTTTATCATGCCCATGGGATCCCGTTGCCTGCCCTGTGCCATTAGACGCCAATGGTTGGCCAACAACAGATTTCGGGGTATTTTTTCTTACACCTCCATCAGACCCTTTAGGGCGCCCACTAACCACCACTTACCCCAGCATGTTTGGCACTTATAAGCTGAGTTTTACGGGTCAGGCAACGGTGAGGCCGTACAACTATGGTCAAGTTCAAAATGTAGTCTATAATGCTTTAACCAATACCACGACGGCTGACTTGGTTATAAGACCGACTGATGGCTACGTTGCACTGACTTTCTCAAATACCACCCATGGCGCTCAAAATGTGCAATTGCTACGTCCGGGTTACGCACTGGGCACTGGTCAGGTATTTACTTCAGAATTTTTAAATGCACTCGCGCCTTTTAGTACCATTCGTACGATGGAGGCACTGGAAACCAACTCAAATCCGGCAACAAGCTGGGCGACTCGCACACTAACCACTGCGCCGACCCAACATGGTTCATTGGGCATTGCCTGGGAATACGTTATTCAACTCGCGAATGCCACCGGTAAAGACATCTGGATTAATATCCCTGATCAAGTGGATTTAAATGATCCGTCAGCTAATAATTATGTGGTTCAGTTAGCAACCTTGATTAAAAACACACTAAACCCAGGCATCCATGTTTATGTGGAATACAGTAATGAATTATGGAACGGTGGGTTTACTCAGACCCATACCAACACGGCATCAGCAGTCGCAGATGTCAACTCAGGTGCTGACCCAAGCCTTAATTACGATAAAATAAATAACCAGTGGTATTGGGGATACCGAAGAGTAGCCCATCAAACCTTAAAAATAAGTCAATTGTTTGCTGGGGTTTTTGGTTCATCGGCCATCAATGACACGATCAGACCTGTTTACATGTCTCAATACGTACAGCCCTATTTGACTGAGGACTCGATGAGGTATCTAGCTGCGAATTTTGGAGCTCCGAGTAAATATATCTATGGTGTCGGTGGAGCGCCCTATTTTTCTCCCCAAACCGCTTATTCTGGCGTAAACGGCTTGTTTACATCACTTCTAACAGGTCTAAACACGATATTGCCAGGCTTTTCTGGGTTGCCTGCATACAGCGGTGGAGTTGACTATAGTGCTAAACTCAAAAGTATAGCTAATTATTTTGGACTCAAAACATTAATGTATGAAGGTGGACCCGATTTAACCGTTAATAGAACAGATAACGCTATCGTCCAATCATCCGAGAGCGATGCTCGAATTAATCAGGTTGTGCAGGCTGAATTAGCTAGCGCCATTGGCTGTGGCGCTGATCTGTTTATGTACTATAAATTGGCTGCTCCAACCAGCGATCCATTTGGCGCCTATGAAGACTTGACGTTACCTACACCTAAAAGTTTGGCACTTAACACCGTAGCAAAAACACCTTTGTCAAATTACAACGTGTGTACTACTTCAATTCCCACCTTAACTTTCGGCGCCAGCCCCTCTTCGGTTACTGTGGGTTCAAATTCGGTGTTATCATGGTCATCAACCAATACAACGGCCTGTGTAGGCTCTGGGGGATGGAAAGGCTCTCAGGCGTTATCAGGCACTTTTACCACGCCTGCGCTAAATAGCACAACCATTTACACATTGACTTGCACACTCCCGGACGGCAGCACTGTAAGCCAAAATACGACGGTAACCGTTACCTCGCCAGTCGTTAATGCAGGTTCTAAAATGGGTATCAATATAGGCCCTATTAACGATTCAAGTGATAGACAGCTCACCTTCATTGATATCATGAAACAAGCTCGTGGCTTTGCGTCCTTAAATTGTCCATGGGATCCTGTTAACTGTCCAGTACCTTTGAATGCTAATGGTTGGCCAACAACAGATTTTGGGGTGTTTTTTCTTACGCCTCCCGGTGATCCATTAGGACGTTCACTGATCAGCACATACCCCAGTATGTTTGGCACTTATAAACTGAGCTTTACGGGTAAAGCAACCGTAAGGCCTTACAACTATGGTCTGGTTCAAAATATAGTCTATAATGCTTCAAGCAATACAACAACAGCTGATGTGGTTATAAGATCGACTGATGGCTATGTTGCCCTGACTTTCTCAAATACGACCAATGGCGTTCAGAATATACGATTACTACGTCCAGGTTATTCGCTAGACACTAATCAGGTATTTACTTCGGAGTTTTTGAACGCACTTGCACCTTTTAGTACCCTACGTACAACCGAAGCGCAATTAACTTATGGGGCTTTGGGCGCATCCTGGGCGACTAGAAAATTGGCATCTGACCCGACACAACAGGATCCTCGAGGTATAGCTTGGGAATATATTATTCAGCTTGCCAACGCCACTGGTAAAGACATCTGGGTTAATATTCCCGAGCAGGTCGATTTAAATGATCCCACTGCTGATAATTATGTGATTCAGTTAGCGGCCTTAATTAAGAACACACTAAACCCCGGTATCCATGTTTATGTGGAATACAGTAATAGAATTTTACAAGACAGCAGCAACATGTCCTCAGCCGTCTCGGACGTTGCTTCAGGGATTGATCCAAGCCTTAATTACGACAATGCAAATAATCAGTGGTATTGGGCATACAGAAGAGCAGCTCACCAAACATTGAAAATAAGCCAATTATTTGCAGAAGTGTTTGGCCCAGCAGCTATCAATACAACAATAAGACCCGTTTTGATGTCGCTATATTCACAACCCTATTTTGCTGAAGACACACTCAGATATCTAAATGCTAATTTTGGAGCACCCGGTCAATATCTCTATGGCATTGGTGGCGCACCTTATGCTTCGCCATCAACGACTTATTCAGATATGAACGGTTTGTTTGCAGCGCTACAAACGGGGTTAAACAGTATATTGCCTGCCTTTTCAGGACTACCTGCATACAATGGTGGGGTTGTTTATAATGGTATCTCTTTCAAAAGTTTAGCCAATTATTATGGACTCAAAACATTGATGTATGAAGGAGGTCCAAATCTATCCGCTAATAACACTAATGCTGCCCTTGCAGAGTCGGCTCAAAGTGATATTCGCATTAATCAGGTAGTTCAAGCGGAACTAGCGGATGCTATTGGCTGCGGCAACGATCTATTTATGTATTATAAATTGGCCGCTCCTTCTAACAATCTGTTTGGAGCCTATGAAGACTTAACGTTGCCCACTCCAAAAAGTACTGCTCTTAACACCGTTGCGGTAACGCCCTTGTCAAATTATAACGTATGCACAACAAACACTAATCAGCTATACATTCAGTAGTGCTTTCATAAATAGCAGCTGTCATAAATAGTACCGGCGTATTAAGTATTCAGTCCCCTCTTTTTCAAAGAAGGGCTGAATACTTAGCGGAACAAACTACAAACTAACTCTGTTAGCACCAAATCCAAAAGAGAATTTACTGAACTTTAACCAGTTCTTTGCCATCTGTTGAAAAGCGGCAAATACCTGCTGCAAAGTTACCACAATCTTCAGATTGATCAACTTTAGCGCCAGTTGAGCTAAGATGAACTTTCAATTCACAAAACGCCGCTTGACCAGCCGCATGTTTTTTCAAAACTAATTCATTGGGAGCGACTGTTTTTGCTTCCCCAGAAACGTCAGCACTGCATGACTCTCTACCGGCTTCGCTCGCATTAGGTTCAAAATCAACATCTTCGGAAACAGTCACTTCACCGTTAACCGTTGAAACTTTTAAATGTTGAACATGAGTTCCGTCGCGCAATATGTAGTGATCAGTCGCAGCTAATGCGCTACTGGAAACTAACACGGCTGCCACCAGAAACAAACTTTTTTTCATAATATTTCTCCTTATATTGATTGATTTTGTTGATTAACAAGGTGGGCTAACAGGATAAGTATCGATACTTATGGGTTTGGCTCAACATGACTCCGGCTATTTTACCTTAGTACAGACTCTTACGAAAAGATTATAAAAATATCAATTGTATAAATCTTTTTAATTTAATGGTCACACAAGGTCAGACTATTAAGAGGCTTTGGTCAATAAATCACAGCGTTTCAACTTTCCGTACAAAATCCAAAAAGAAATTCTACGCCAGTTATAATAGCGCTATTAATCAAGTACCCTAGCAACCGATAGTACACCGAGTGAATCACGCTCGAACTCATAATTCTAATGGCCAAACTTAATCCTCAACAACAAGCCGCAGTTAAGGCAACCGACCATCCCTTATTAGTGCTCGCCGGTGCCGGCAGTGGTAAGACGCGAGTAATTACTGAAAAAATCGCTTATTTAGTAAAACAAGGCTTACCCGCTCGGCATATTGCCGCAGTAACATTTACCAATAAAGCCGCTAGAGAAATGAAAAGCAGGGTCTCTAAACTCTTGGATGATACCCAAATAAGAGGCTTGCGCGTGTCTACTTTTCATTCCTTAGGTCTGGATATTTTACGTAAAGAACACAACGTGTTAAGTTATAAAGCCGCTATTACGCTTTTTGATGAACAAGATAAACAGGGTTTACTGAAAAACTTAATCAGTCACGGCGCCAAAAACTGTGATATTAATCAAGTCGATCATTATGCCCACCAAATTGGTCAATGGAAAAATGCTTTTATCACGCCCGAACAAGCTGTAACGCAAACCCCCAAAGAACAACAACCCGCTGCATTCTTGTATCAAGAATATAATCGTAGTTTAAAAGCTTATAATGCCGTTGATTTCGATGATCTCATTTTATTACCGGTATTATTATTTCAACAACATCCGGCAGTCTTAGAGAAATGGCAAAATAAAATACGCTATTTGCTGGTAGATGAATATCAAGATACCAATATTACCCAATACCAACTGGTTAAACTTATTGCAGGTGCTTTGGGTCGTTTTACCGTGGTGGGTGATGATGATCAATCCATTTATGCCTGGCGAGGGGCGCAACCCGAAAATTTAGCGCAATTGCGAAAAGACTTTAGTCGTTTGCAGGTGATTAAGTTAGAACAAAACTATCGTTCTACCGGTCGTATCCTTAAAGTTGCGAATCATCTGATTGCCAATAACCCCCATGCTTTTGAAAAACAGCTGTGGAGTGAACTCGGCTATGGTGAACCGTTACGGGTACTCAGCCATAAGAACGATCAAGTGGAAGCACAGCAGATAGTTTCAGAAATTGTGCATCATAAGTTTAAGAACGGTGGCCGCTATCAAGATTACGCTATATTGTACCGGGGGAACCATCAATCTCGCTTATTTGAACAAGGTCTGAGAGAAAATAATATCCCTTATGTCATCAGCGGTAGCACCTCATTTTTTGCTTATGCTGAGATTAAAGATATCCTCGGTTACCTGCGTTTATTTGTTAATCCAGATGATGATGCCGCATTCTTACGTATTATTAATACTCCGCGCAGAGAGATTGGCCCGACCACCTTAGAAAAACTGGGCAGTTATGCGAATGAACGTCATATTAGTTTATTTGCAGCGAGTACTGAACTGGGTTTAACCCAACGATTGTCTGATAAATCAATACACCGACTACAAAAGTTTCATGATTGGGTATTGGATACTGTAAAACGGATCGACCAAGGTGATATGTTCAAAGTGATTGAGGAGTTTATCCAGCAAATTGGTTATGAGCAATTCTTAAAGGAAGAAAGTAAGAGTAAAGAATCGGCAGATCGTAAAATTAAGAATGTCTGTGATCTGGTCGAATGGCTTAAACGTATCGCAGAAAAGAATAGCACTGCTGAAGACGGAAACTCATCACAAGCCCCCTTGGCTGAAATTGTGGCTAAGATTATGCTGATGGATATTATGGAGCGCAATCAAGAAGCCGAAGTGAGTGATCAAGTCAGCTTAATGACCTTACATGCGGCTAAAGGTTTAGAGTTTCCACATGTATTCCTAATTGGTATAGAAGAAAATATTCTGCCCCATCAAAACAGTATTGATACTGACAATATAGAAGAAGAACGGCGGTTGGCCTATGTAGGGATTACTCGGGCACAAAGAACTTGCACTTTTAGCTATTGTACACATCGTAAACGCTATGGTGAAATAACCGAATGTGAGCCTAGTCGGTTTTTAAATGAACTGCCCGCAGATGATTTAGAATGGATTAATAAAAAACAACTCACACCTGAAGTCATTAAGGAGCGGGGTAAGGCTAACCTAGCCAACCTGAAGTCAATGTTATCGTAATCGCCTGCAGTTAGGTTACATTAACCTACACTTAGGCGTCCAGAGCAGCAATTCAGAGCATATCAATCCACCTTAAAGAAACAACGGGTTACACCGAAATAAAAATATATTCTTCCAGCTGTTTTTGTTGATGTGATTAAAAGTACGGGGATTGTGTAAAATGCTCTTATTTGCCTTGAAATTTAAATGGAGGTTATTTTTTGCGAGTTAGCTAAACAAACGGGCAAGTTAGCTACAAAAGCACTCAACTGCGTACGGTTTAGTTTCTTCTTGAGCACGACTTGTCCCGCTTCATCTACTCCGTGGAGCTGAAAACTTTGCTTGGCTAAATCAATTCCTAACACTTTAACCGGCCCTTTTGATATATTATTGTTCATGGGCTGCCTCACTTCTATTTTGATGTTTGCTATAAAACTAATATCATGGCTCATTTGAGGCCGTTTAGGAAGTGAGAGGCGGATCATTTCAATTGCCCAGAACAATGAGGCTGGAATTTTATGGATAATGTCTTGGACACATTTATCCCTCAAGAGCCAGCTCCTCTCAACCACAACACACTACCTTGTTAGCCTTTACCATGCTTGATTATCAAAAAAAATTTATCGTTTACGCGATTGAGTGCGGTGTTTTAAAATTTGGTGAGTTTCAATTAAAGTCTGGGCGTACCAGTCCTTATTTTTTTAATACCGGTTTATTTAATACGGGTGTTCAATTGGGTAAATTAGGTCAGTTTTATGCACAAGCCCTGATTCAATCCAATCTTAATATCGATATTCTTTACGGCCCGGCATACAAAGGTATTCCGCTGGTGAGCGCAACCTCGATTGCTTATGCACAAATCAGCGGTAATGATATTCCTTTTGCCTTTAACCGCAAAGAGGCAAAAGATCATGGTGAAGGAGGAAGTTTGGTCGGAACACCCTTACAAGGTAAAGTGATCATTCTGGACGATGTGATTACTGCCGGTACGTCGGTGCGAGAATCTGTTGAGATTATTCATGCTGCTCATGCTACCCCGGCGGGCGTGTTGATTGCCTTAGACCGTCAAGAAAAAGGCTTGAATGACTGTTCGGCAATTCAAGAAGTAGAAGAGCGTTTTAACATGCCGGTGATCGCTATTATTACGTTAGAAAATATTATTGAATATTTGACAGCAGCAGCTAATACTGAAGCAGCTAATACTGATCAATTAAACGCTATTAAAAGCTATCGTAGCTTGTACGGGGTGTAAGTATAAGCGAGCGATGTTTTAGCCCAAAACAATACATATCTTTCGAATGAGTAACCCGGCTTAAGCGGTTTTTAACTTTTATCATTAATGAGGACGCTCTATGTCTATTTCCGATTTTATTGAAACACCTGATAATTATGAACAAAAAACTATTTGCTGTTTAGTGGTCGATGTATCAGGCTCAATGGCTACTTTAAATCCAGGTGGCTCACCCATTAATCAGCTTAATCAAGGTTTAAGTCAGTTTCATGCAGAAATACATGAAGATAATGCGACCGCCAATCGTCTTGAAATTGCAATTGTCGCATTTAGTGATAGCGTGGAAATTGTTCAAGCACCGGCTTTAGTCGATCACTTCTCACCACCGGTATTAAGTGCCAAAGGCAGTACAAAACTGGTGGATGGTGTGCGTGCCGGCATTGCTCTTGTACAAGCCAGAAAGCAATATTACAAGAATACCGGACAACCTTATAATCGTCCCTGGATTGTTCTAATTACGGATGGCGCCCCTGATACAGGTCAGGATGTAATAGGATTAGCACAAGAGATAGCAACCGGTATGGCTGAAAAGGATTTCTTATTTTTACCCATTGGGGTAACGGGGGCAAACTTGCAAATGCTCGAAAGTATTGCCGGTTCTTATTCTGAAGGAGGACGCACACATAAAGTATCTCCCTTACCCTTAGAGTCTGCTAAATTTTCTGAGTTTTTTAAATGGTTAAGCGCCAGTATAGCCATAGCCAGTAGTGATGAAAATGAAAGTAATCTACCGATGCCGACCTGGATGACAGGTTATAAAAATTAATGAACACATCGAACAAACCGATTAATGATTCGGAAGAGTTTTGTTCTTCTAATGAGTGGTTAATCGTTGATTATTCAGCGATAGGTAAAGATCATAGTAAACACAATATACCTTGCCAAGACCATCGATACGTTCAGCGTATTAATCCACAATGGGGGGTTGCTGTTTGTTGTGATGGCGCCGGTTCAGCAGAGAAGTCTGATATAGGCTCCCGGTTTGTTGCCGAACGAACAGCAAATGTGCTAACACTGGCTGTAGAAAAAGAGCAGTGGCTTATTCATAATCACTTACCGACACAAGAGGTGTGGCGCACTATTTCTCGACAGGCTCTATATCAGGTCTATAGTGATTTAGAGTCGTTTGCACAGATTAATAATCTGGAACTAAAGTTATTGGCCTCTACGGTTATCGCCGTTATCTATTCACCCATTGGTTTATTGGTCACTCATATTGGCGATGGTAGAGCGGCCTATTGTAATCATACAGCTCAGTGGACTGCGATTATCACCCCATTTAAAGGTGAAGAAGCTAATATGACCGTCTTTATTACCTCGTCAATTTGGCATGATCCCGATAAATACATTGAAAGTCGCGTCATTGATGATAAGCCGCTTGGCTTTACCCTGTTATCGGATGGCTGTGAAAATTTTGCCTTTTTAACGCATGTGAATACATCAAAAACGGCTGATCAGATTAAGATAGAAGACATCAACTTACCCTTTCAAGGCTTCTATCATCCTATTGTTAAGCACTTAAAAGCAAAACATCTAACATTATCCCATGAAGAAATTCAGGCAGAATGGGCGACTATTTTAGAAAGTGGTACTGAAAAAATCAAAGAAACAACGGATGATAAGACCATGATTTTAGGGCTTTGGATTTAATTAATGGGCTATCTTGCATGGCATTAACGCTTGTCACCAGCACCCATCAAATCATTACGGTAGAAGAAAAACATTTTGCCTCTGGAGGTGAGGGGAAAGTTCATAAAATCATCTCACCTGATAGATATTTAAACTGTTGCGTCAAGTTATATGAAGCAAAATACCGTACTCAAACACGTCAGACAAAGATTGAGTTTTTAATTAAAAACGCACCCGCTCATCTACAAAATGATGATTTCATGGTCTGTTTTCCTCAGGAATTAGTGTTTATAGACCAACAGTTTGCTGGCTTTATTATGCAGCTTGCTTTTGAGGATAGTATTCAATTAGAAAGTTTATGTACGCCGTCCATTAGGACAGTTTATACATTACATCAAGATTTTGATCGTAAATTGTTTGACGCTTTCCAGAAGCGCTTACAGCTTTGTCTTAATCTAGCCGTGCCTATTCATTTAGTTCACAGCTTAAACAAATATGTATTTGTTGATATTAAGCCCCAAAACATCCTGGTTGATCCCCATTCAAAAATATCCATTATTGATATAGACTCCATCCAGATATCTGAAAACAAGCAGGTTTTACATTCCGCACACGTCAATACACCTGACTATATCCCTCCTGAATGGCAAGGCGTCGTTATAAAAAATAAGTATATTCCGGTTGAATGGGACAGGTTTGCCGTTGCCATTATATTTTACCGCGTCCTGTTTGGGATACATCCCTATGCAGCAAGCTTTAACCCACCCTATGCGCATCTTACGACCATTCCAGATTTGATTAAAAACGGCTTTTTTGTTCAAGGTCGTCATAAAAAAGCGATTACCATCTTACCCGCTCCCCATGCCTTATTTACGCAACTCGACTCAAAGCTACAACGTTTATTTATAGCCGCGTTTGAAGATAGTTTGCATAAGCCAGGTAAACGCCCCACGCTCGATCAATGGGGTAAAACTCTTTTTAATACCGTAAAACCCGCTGGGTTTTGGAAACGCTCCCTTAACACCATCAAACAGACGATAACTAAACGGGTTATTGGTTTATTTAAGTTTATTACGTCTAATGTTCATGATGTCTATCAGTTCATTATTCGCTGTTTAGTGAGCACTAAAAATAATTTTGGAAATATAGTGGTTAGCTTATATTTAGCTCTTATTATTTTGGGGCTCTTTAACTATCATAATGAGCTACTGTCTATGACTTCTGAACATAAGGCTTTTATTAATAGCCACATACCCGCCAAGGTAAGGCGTACGCCTGATAGAACGAGTGATGCCAATATTTTGTATAAACTTAATTGCGCCGATGAAGTTTATACACTCAAGGGTATTAACAAAGAACAAGGGGGATGGACAGAAATTATTCCGTCAACTCAAGCACCTAAAGGCACTAAACATGGGTTTATTAAGAATTCTATTTTGTCTGCTACAAAACCGGCTGACTGTGATAAGTAAGAGATAGATCGATTCTATTCTATTGTATTCTATTCTATTATGCCTGGGCTGAATAAGCGGGTTATTCAACCCAGTCAATAGGGTAAGCTAAGCCTTACCTCTGGAACCCGAGCGACCTTTGCCTCTGGATTCAGTACGGTGACCACCGGTTCTTTTGCTATCCGCAGTTTTGGCTGCTGGCTTTTTAGTATGCCGAAAGTCTTTCTTGCCTGTGGTTTTATTCGGTGCATTCTTTTTAGGTGCATCCATTACCTTTAATGACACCGGCTCGTAGCCAGTATCAGCGACTCTTGGTATTTGTCTTTTTAGTAGCTTTTCAATTTCAGACAACGCCCAGGCTTCTTCTGGACACACTAAAGACAACGCTTCGCCACTGGCTCCAGCCCGTCCGGTGCGCCCGATACGATGGATGTAATCTTCTGGCACTTGGGGCAAATCAAAGTTGATCACATGAGGAAGTTCATCAATATCCAGCCCGCGTGCCGCAATATCAGTCGCGACCAATACAGAGACCTTACCCGTCTTAAAGTACTCTAAGGCTTTATTTCGTGCGCCCTGGGTTTTATCCCCATGTAAAGCCGCTGTGCGTATTCCATCTTCGATCAATTGCTTTTCCAGGCGATCTGCGCCATGCTTGGTACGCACAAACACTAACACTTGTTTCCAATTGTTACTACCGATTAGATAGGATAATAATGCACGTTTATATTCTCGGTCGATCCCATAAATCCGCTCAGAGACATTATCTGCTGTCGCATTTTGTTTGGCGACTTCAACTTCCACTGGATTATTTAATAGCTGGGCTGCTAACGTTTTAATAGCGTTAGGCACTGTAGCGGAAAACAATAAACTCTGACGCTTTTTAGGAATCAGCGCCATGATCTGTTTAATGTCAGGTAAAAATCCCATATCTAACATGCGATCCGCTTCATCCAATATCAAGACTTCGATATTAGACAGGTTGATATTGCGCTGCATGACATGATCAATCAAGCGACCTGGGGTAGCAACCACTATATCACACCCCCGTCTTAATTGGCGGGTTTGTATCCCAATACTTGCACCACCGACAATTGCTTCAATATGAAAAGGTAAATATTTGCTATAGGCTATAACACTTTGATAGACTTGTTGAGCCAGTTCACGCGTAGGCACCAGGATAAGTCCACGTACTCGCCGTGGCTTTTGGTGTGGATCATAGTTTTGAAACAAGCGTTGTAATAAGGGTAAGGTAAAACTTGCGGTTTTTCCTGTCCCTGTTTGAGCGCCTGCTAATACGTCCTTACCTTCGAGTATTAAGGGGATTGCTTTTTCTTGGATGGGGGTTGGTGTGGTGTAACCTTGATCAGCTACAGATTTTAGAAGTTCCTCGGTTAAACCGAGCTGAACAAAAGACATTTAAAACCCTCTAGTAATAATTGCATTCAAAATCATAAAGATCAGCATGATTTTGTAAATCAGTTGCAAAGTAATAGTATACTGCAAATCGCCTATTATCCAGTAACGGTGAATCTCCAAACACCCGATTCCTTATAAAATATTTGATTGATTAACTCATTATAATATCTAAAATACCACTTAACTTAATATTAAAATCCCCTAATGACTCCTACAAAGAGCAATAGTAGCCATTATGGAAACACACTTGTTACCCAAAATCAACAAACTGAAGAAATGATATGACCCATTACGATTTTGATCAGACTTATGAACGACGGGGAACCGATAGCGAGAAGTGGGCTGCTTATGGAAACGACGTATTGCCTTTGTGGGTTGCCGATATGGATTTTCCTGCACCTCCAGCTGTATTGGATGCACTTCATGACAGAGTGACACATGGCATTTTTGGTTATGGTGGGGTAACGGCTGAATTATCCGCAGCCATTTGTAATAGGCTGTGGGAACATTATCAATGGAAAGTCACCCCCGATCAGATCGTATTTCAACCCGGTTTGGTGAGTGCTCTTAACGTCAGTTGTAGAGCAGTCTGTCCACCCGGCGCAGGGGTTCTTGTGCAAACACCTGTCTATCCACCGTTTTTAAGTGCGCCAATTAATCAGGGTTTACAGCTCAATGTTGCCGAGTTAACCGTGACATGCTCCAGCCAAAGCTTACAGTATTCAGTTGACTATAGTGCTTTTGAAGCGGCTATACAGCCCAACACGCAGCTGTTTATGTTATGTAATCCCCATAACCCGGTTGGTCGTTGTTTTACCCGTGAGGAATTGACTAACATCGCAGACATTTGTACCCGTCACGATTTAATTATTTGTGCTGATGAAATACATTGCGATATTTTACTGGATCAGTCCAGTCATCTTCCTATCGCGACCTTATCGCCTGAAATAGCCAAACGCTGCATTACGCTGATGGCTCCTAGCAAAACGTTTAACATTCCCGGGCTGTATTGCGGGTTTGCTATTATTCAAGATCCTGCTTTGCGGAAGCGATATCAACAGGCTGCCAATGGTATTGTGCCTCAGGTCAATTTACTTGGATTAACTGCTGCTCTGGCGGCATACACTCATTGTGAGACTTGGCATAAAGAATTATTGACCTATCTTAATGGTAATCGCGATTTTCTTGTTGATTATGTAGTGCCTGAACGGTAATCTATAATCTAATATAAAACAATAAGTTGTGATATAATACACATCTGAATATTAACTATCCTGATTCTGGCTTAAAACATGCTTATTTAAACAACTTATTGATAAAAAAGGCTTTATTT
>CAIMEB010000102.1 GCA_903839855.1 uncultured Methylococcaceae bacterium | reverse complement strand
GATAAACTTAACCATCGGCCTCGTAAAACGTTAAACTATAAAACCCCTCATGAGGTATTTTTTGGTGACAAGTTGCGTGAGGCTGCATGATTACTGGAATTGCACTTCGGAGTTGAATCCGCCTTTCAATAAAAATAATAACTACAATAAATAACGCCATGAATAATAAAAATAAAATTACGTTAGTAATCGTTGGGGCAGTTTTATTGCAAGGTTGTGCGAGCATAATCAGCCAATCAAGCTGGCCTGTTGCAATAAAAAGCACGCCTGATTCAACTGCTTTTACAATTACGAATCAAAAAGGTGACAAAATACACTCAGGTACAACGCCATCAACTGTCAATTTAGCGAGCGGAGCAGGTTTTTTTGATGGTGAAAAATATACTCTGCATTTTACAAAAGAGGGCTTCCAAGAAAAAACAGCGACCTTAGATACAAGTTTAAATGGCTGGTATTGGGGAAATCTGGTTTTTGGTGGAATACTTGGGTTGTTAATTATCGATCCAGCAACAGGTGCAATGTTTAGACTGCCAGAATCCTTCAGTGTTGATTTAACACCGCAAAACCATAGTATGGGTCCATCGCCTATTCAAGATAGAATTATAAGTTTAAATGACGTACCTCAAGAATTGAGAAGTAAACTGATACCAGTAAAGTAGATGATTGAATAATCGCTATTTTAATCAGATGATCATTAACTAGAGCAAAAGCTTGTAATTTATAAGCGTTTACACTTTCTACACCACCAGTGGATTTCAATAATCCACTGGTGCATATACAGCTAAAGGCCTTATCTAAAAATAACTTACGTCTTTAAACAAAGACGAATCGAATTAACTTTAACAGGTTTTCTGTTACTTTCGGTTTGAAAGCAATTGCTCTAAACCTTTTTACTGTTGCCTCCGGTTTGAAAGCAATTGCTCCAAATTTTTTTACTGTTGCTTTCGGTTTGAAAGCAAACGCTTTCAATCTTTTTACTATTGCCTCCGGTTTGAAAGCAATCGATCCAAACCATTTTCCTATTGCTTTCACTTCGAAAGCAAACGCTTCCAACCACTTTCCTATTGCTTTCGTTTTGAAAGCAAACGCTTTTAACTTTTTTACTATTGCTTTCGTTCAGAAAGTGATAATCATCAATTTTTTTCCAATCACACTGACAAGCTTGTCAATACGTTTAAAAACGCCTCATCTTGATATTCTATTCCCCCATCAACTGACGACCATTAAGTCAGGCAACAAAGAGTGGAAGAATCAGCCATGTTAAAAACAAATAACGTAAGACGGTTAAGTGTGTCATGAAAAACCGGCAGCTCTATCTGGCAGCTTACGATGTCTCTTGTCCGCGACGTTTACGCAAAGCGCTTTATATGTTGCGTGGCTTTGCTTCGGGCGGTCAAAAGTCGGTCTTTGAATGTTATTTAACACCAGCAGAAAAAGCCTGCTTGCTAGATAAAATCGCTTCAATCATTGACCCCATTGAAGATCGATTTATTTTATTAAGGTTACTGGGTGCGAAACATATTCGCACCCTGGGCAAGGCGGTATCAAGCGTGTACGGGTGTAAAGACTTAAGGAGGGTGATTGTATGAGGCCTTTATATATTGATGTGGTGCCCGGCTGTAGGGTGGTGTTGGATGAGCCTGCCTTGCGTATTGTTGTACCTGAGTCGGCAGATCAGTTGTTTCCGTTATCCAGAGCGGATGGCAAGCAGCGTTATGATAACTGGTATTTATCCATGCAAAAGTTAGCGGCACGCAGTTTTGCAAGACGCTTGGGTATGTCCGATTGGCGTGAGGTGTCCATCAATGAGTTACGGCACCTAGTCGCGATGAACTTGTCATCAGAAGGGCAGTATCGGGCTAATTTATTGGTCGGTTTATTGCATTCCGAGTTATTGCTGTTGCTTTCTGAGAGTGGTTTTTGTAGTGATGATGAAGCCTTGTTATCCACTGAATTAGATTTGGCTGCCGATTTAAGCAAGTTGTTACTTTGGGATTTTTATCCTGCTTTATTGGACGCGGATAAACCGGATAATGAAAAAGCGATGGTGGCAATGGCGGTGTTATATCAACAGCGGGAAGACCGCCTGTATTTGTTGTTTAGAAGTACGATTAGTAAGTTACAGCAATTTTTATTAGCGGTGAGTTAATGGCTGATAATCAAGCCGGTTTGTATTTGATTGCTTATGATATAGCCGATCCCAAACGCTTGTCTCGCGTGCATAGAGCCTTAAAACGTGAAGGTTTGCCGGTGCAATATTCGGTGTTTACATTGGTGATTAAACGTAAAGCTTTATTGCGTTTAATGGGGGTGCTAGAAGAATTAATTCTGCCCGCTAAAGATGATATCCGGTGCTATCGTTTACCAGAAAATACCGAGATTAAAATCTTGGGAAGGCAGTTGTTTCCAAAGGATATTTTATTGTTTACTGGGGGTATTAATCGTTTTTTTGGTTGATGGTTTTACAAAGGCAGTACACAAATAATAATAGCTATTATTTAAATATTAGTTAATATAGGCGGTTAAAAACACCCTAAAAAGGAGTCTATCATGCGAGTCATGACAGCTACTGAAGTTAAAAATAAACTAGGTGATGCGTTGTATTTTCCTGATTCTGATTATTCATTTGTCTTAATATCCAGCTTTGTCTTCTCAGTACATAACTTGATGGGTGCTCCGCTTTTAGTTTTAAAGGATTGGGTAAGGTAGCGGCAAGTAAGGCAGCCTGTGAACGGGTAATGTTTTTTGCCGACGTACCAAAATAATATCGGCTCGCAGCTTCTATACCAAATAGATGATCACCGAACTCTGCAATATTAAGATAAATAGTTAATATTCTTTCTTTGCTCCAAAGTAACTCAATGAGCAGCGTAAACCAGACCTCAAGACCTTTGCGGATGAACGTTTTAGAGGGTGTTAAAAATAAGTTCTTAGCGACCTGTTGTGAGATAGTGCTGGCACCTCTGAGTCGATGACCGCCATTGATATAGGCATTAATAGCTGTTTTTATCGCGTTTAAGTCAAAGCCAAAATGTTGGTAAAACAACTGATCTTCAGAAGCAATCACCGCAGATGAAGCATTGGGCGAAATGTTTTTTGAGCTGACCCATTGATAATCTATTGTTTTAACTGATTGATCTTCAATTAAATCCTGATAATGCCGATAGAGCATAAATGCACTGGTAGGAACCGGTAGAAAACGGAAAATAAATACTATTATCAGCGAACAGGCAACAAAATAAGCCAGGCACTTTCGAAGCAGTAAGCGGAGCGATAATCGTGAAATATTATTCCAAGAGGTATTATTTGCTGAGTAACGGGATTTTTTTCTCAAGTTCTAGGTTATCCTGGTGATGGGTTTTATATATGATAAAGCCTTTGGATGGGCTTGAAAACCCAGTAAGCGCTCCCCAGTTCAGTGTTGTTAGAGAGGTTTTTTATTTTGCGGCAGCTTAAACTATTAAAGTAATAAACTTTAATACCCTAGAATAGAGTCCATTACAGAATTATAGCTAAGTGGAATTATGGTATCTAAATTAACAACAACGAGTCACTGCTCTGATATTGTTGGATTAACGTATGTGTATCCAGTGATTTCCAGGCGCATGGGTGGTTTGTCTATTGGCATAAACTTTAATACAAATAATGCCTGCAACTGGCGTTGTATTTATTGTCAAGTACCGGGGTTAATGTTGGGTGCGGCGCCTGCAATAGACTTAACGTTATTGGAAGACGAATTAAGATATTTTCTTAATGAGGTGCTTGACGGTGATTTTTATGAACGCTTTGGCGTTGATCATGATAAACGGGTTATTAAGGATATTGCGATTGCAGGTAATGGTGAACCCACCAGTTTAAAAGAGTTTCCTGAGGCCGTGGCGTTAATAGGAGAGATTGCCACTGCGTTGGGTATTTTTCCGCAGAGTCGTTATGTGTTAATAACCAATGGGAGTCTCGTGCATCAGGCAAAAGTTCAAGCGGGATTAAAGACGCTGGATGCTTATGGTGGAGAGGTGTGGTTTAAATTGGATAGCGCGACAGAAGAGGGTAGGGCGCTAATTAATAATACGGCTCAAAGTTGCCAGGCCAGTGTGAATAATTTGATGCTATCAACACAATGTTGTAAAACAAAATTACAAACCTGTTTGGTCGATTACGACGATCAAGGATTGTCAGAGAGAGAGCAGTCTGCTTATCTGGACTTATTGGCAGAGCTAAAAAAGAACGGCTGTCAGTTGCAGGATGTGTTGCTGTATTCATTAGCCAGGCTTTCTCTACAACCAGAAGCCGCAAAACTAAAACCTTTAGGCTTTAATGTTTTAGAGTCGTTTGCTTCTAAAATTAGGATGTTAGGGTTTAATGTTTCAGTGAGTAGCTAGTTATTAAATAAATTTTTGTATGTTTAGCTTGTTATATGTAAGCGAGTTATCTATAATTAGCCGTTCTTTAAAGTGCGAATGTGGCGAAATTGGTAGACGCGCTGGATTTAGGTTCCAGTAGGTAGCCCTGTGAGAGTTCGAGTCTCTCCATTCGCACCACCTTATTCTATAAATATAGAACGAGTTCTCGTTCTATCTTCAGTTCTAGTTAGTCCGTTAATCGGTATTCATAAAATTCTTCTATAAATTATGTGAGGTAAAGCAATGCAAGTTTCTGTTGAAAAGACATCAGAATTAAGCAGAAAAATGACTGTTATCGTGCCAGAGTCTGTTGTTCAGGAGAAAGTGGCAGAGCGTTTGAAGTCGATAGCCCGTGACGTTAAACTGGATGGTTTCCGTCCTGGTAAAGTGCCTCAGCAAGTCGTTAAGAAAATTTACGGCGAACGTGTTCGTGGTGAAATTACAAATGACCTGATTAAGGATACTTACTACAGTGCATTGCAGGATCAAGATTTAAAACCAGCCGGTTATCCGCATATAGAACCTCTAGAAGAAACTGAAGGCTTTAAATATACTGCAGTATTTGAAGTGTATCCTGAGATTTCTCTTGAAGATGTTGATCAGCTTGAAGTTGTCCGTATTGTCTCTAGTGTTGGAGAGAGTGACATTGATAACATGATTGAGAAGTTAAAGGCTCAAAGGCAAACGTGGCAATTAGTTGAGCGCTCTGCTCAAGATCAGGATAATGTCACTATTAATTTTTCGGGCACGTCAGAGGGTGAGAATTTTACTGATGGTAAAGCAACCGATTTTAGTGTCGTTATCGGCGCTGAGAAAATGATTCCCGGCTTTGAAGATAGCTTATTGGGTTTGTCTGTAGGTGATACCAAGACGTTTAGCTTAACCTTCCCTGAAGACTACGGTAATGAAAAGCTAGCTGGAAAAGAAGCTGAATTTGAAATCGAGGTTGCTAAAGTTGAAGAGCCTGTATTCGTCGCTATTGACGAAGAATTTGTTAAAGCTTACGGTGTTGCCGATGGGACTGTTGAGTCCTTCCGTGCTGATGTTAGATATAACATGGAAAGGGAGTTGGAGTTAGCTTTAAAAGCACAGTTGAAAAACTCGGTAATGGATTCGCTTTATGAGAAGGTTCAATTAGCTGTGCCGAATGCTTTGGTCGATATTGAGATAGAAACGATGGTTAAACCTTATCTTGAAATAGCTAAAAGACAGAAAATGAATCTGGAAGATTTGAATCTATCGCGAAATGTTTTTGAAGAGCAAGCAAAGCGTCGAGTAGCCTTGGGTTTAATTTTAGGTGAAATTATTAAAAAAAAGGCTATTCAATTAGACGGTAATAAAGTACGCTCTACCGTCGAGGACATGGCTAGAAGCTATGAAAGTCCTGAAGATGTCGTTGCTTGGTATTATTCTGACGAAAGTCGTTTAAATGATGTTCGGCAAATGGTTTTAGAAGACCAGATTGTTGAACGGTTAGTTGCAGAAGCAAAGGTGTCTGAAGTGGCGTTAAGTTTTAGCGATGTTATGGATAAGAACCAACGTTAAGGTATCTAAATGTATAAACAGCATGTAATAAATCAAGCAAGAGCTTTGGAAGCGGCAGGTGGTTTGGTGCCGATTGTTGTTGAGCAAACCGCTAGGGGTGAACGTTCTTTTGATATCTATTCAAGACTTTTAAAAGAAAGAGTTATTTTTTTAGTGGGTCAGGTTGAAGATTACATGGCCAATTTAGTGGTTGCGCAGTTACTGTTCTTGGAATCAGAAAATCCTGATAAAGACATTCATCTGTACATCAATTCTCCAGGTGGTTCGGTCACTGCGGGTATGTCAATTTACGACACGATGCAGTTTATTAAACCAGACGTAAGTACATTGTGTATTGGGCAAGCGGCCAGTATGGGCGCCTTATTGTTGACGGGTGGAGCAAAAAACAAACGTTTTTGTTTGCCACATTCAAGAATGATGATTCATCAACCTTTAGGTGGGTTTCAGGGACAGGCGTCTGATTTTGATATTCATGCGAGAGAGATTTTGTTGATAAGAGATAAGCTCAATAAGGTATTGTCTTATCATACCGGTCAGCCTTTGGAAAAAGTTCAGCTAGATACTGATAGAGATAATTTTTTGAGTGCAGACGATGCTGTGAGTTATGGTTTGATTGATAAGGTATTAACGACTAGAGCTGCAGGTTCTGATTTATAAATATGGTATCCGATAAGGCATTTTTTCTTATCGGAACTGAAATACCATTTAAAGTTTGCAGGGGCTGATTTATGAGTAACGATAAACACGGTAAAGACAGCGATAGACTACTTTACTGTTCTTTTTGCGGAAAGAGCCAGCATGAAGTAAGAAAGCTTATCGCTGGACCTTCTGTTTATGTATGTGATGAATGTGTCGAGTTATGTAATGACATCATCAAGGATGAGTTGGAAGATGACACTTCTTCTTTTAGTGGCAACAGATTGCCCAAGCCGAAAGAAATAAAAGAAGAGCTTGATGGTTATGTCATTGGTCAAGAGCGAGCGAAGAAAATACTGGCGGTTGCTGTTTATAATCATTATAAGCGGTTACGAAGCAAGTCTAAAAAAGATTCTGTTGAATTAGCAAAAAGTAATATCCTGTTGATAGGGCCTACAGGTTCGGGAAAGACGTTGTTGGCTGAGACCTTAGCACGCTTGCTGGATGTACCTTTTACAATTGCTGACGCGACCACGCTGACTGAAGCGGGGTATGTTGGCGAAGATGTAGAAAATATTATTCAGAAGATTCTGCAAAAATGTGACTATGATGTCGAGAAAGCTGAGACGGGTATTGTCTACATCGACGAAATAGATAAGATTTCCAGGAAATCGGATAATCCTTCTATTACGCGTGATGTGTCTGGTGAAGGTGTTCAGCAAGCTTTACTGAAGTTAATTGAAGGAACGATTGCATCAGTGCCTCCTCAAGGTGGTAGAAAGCATCCACAAGGCGAGTTTTTGCAAGTTAACACGGCTAATATACTCTTTATAGTGGGTGGTGCCTTTGCAGGATTAGATCGCGTTATTAAAGCTCGCTCTGAAAAAGGGGGCATTGGCTTTTCTGCGGAGGTAAAAACTAAAGACGAATCTAAAAATATTGGTCAATTGTTTGCAGAGGTTGAATCTGAAGACTTGATTAAATATGGCCTGATTCCTGAGTTTGTTGGACGTTTGCCTATTATAGCGACGCTGGAAGAGTTGGATGAACAGGCTCTAGTGCAGATATTGACGGAACCTAAAAATGCACTGACCAAACAATACAAGCATTTATTTGAAATGGAAGGTGCTGAACTGGAGTTTAGAGATGAGTCATTGGTCGCTATTGCACGTAAGGCAATGCAACGAAAGACCGGTGCTCGTGGCTTAAGAACGATAGTTGAGAATATTTTACTCAACACGATGTATGAACTACCTTCTGTAGATAATATTAGTAAAGTAGTTATCGAAGAAAGTGTCATTTTAGGCCAGTCAGAACCTATTTTAGTTTATGCAACCGAAAAGAAAAAGATTGTTGCAGAATCCTAATGCTATCTTGATCAATCCTGTCACCTAGTGAGTAGGATTGATCACCCTCCTTTGTTTTACTCATAATTCAAGAAATATCACAAGAAATATCGGTGTTTACAGGTGCTGAGTTAGTTTTTGATGTTTTGTTGTAACAATTTATTATGTTTTTTACGGATAAGTGATAAATTGTATTCTAGTTCCTTGCTATTTTAATTAGCGCCCCCATAACCCCCTAATCCAAAAATCGCCAAAGGTTCCGTTTATGGAAACGCAAGAAATGAAAGAGTTGCAACAAAAAGATAATTTGATTCCCGTGTTACCGCTCAGAGATGTGGTCGTTTATCCGCACATGGTTATTCCTCTATTTGTCGGTAGAGAGCGATCCATTGATGCTCTGGATGCGGCCATGAAGGACAATAAGCAGATTTTATTGGTTGCACAAAAAGAAGCTGAGGTTGATGAGCCGGATTTTACTGACTTGTATGAGGTCGGGACGATGGCTAATATTTTGCAGCTATTAAAGTTACCCGATGGAACTGTAAAAGTGTTGGTTGAAGGAAGTCAGCGCAGCAAGGTATTGCGTTATCAAGCAACAGGGAGTTTTTTTTCAGCGATCGTTGAAAAGATTGATGACGTTGTTAGATTGTCTACCAAGGGGCTTGATGTCTTACAGCGTACGGTGATCAGTTCCTTTGATCAGTATGTCAAATTAAATAGTAAGATTCCACCAGAAGTATTAAATGCCTTATCGGGGATTGATGATCCGAGTCGTCTTGCTGATACGATGGCGGCTCACATGACACTAAAGGTGAGTGACAAGCAAACGATCCTTGAAGCCTCTGATATTGAAAAGCGCTTGGAAGATTTGATGACCTTAATGGAAGGTGAAGTTGACTTACTCGAAATGGAGAAAAAGATTCGAGTGCGTGTCAAGCAGCAAATGGAGAAAAACCAAAGGGAATATTATTTGAATGAACAGATCAAAGCGATTCAAAAGGAATTGGGTGATATAGAAGACGCACCCAATGAAATTGAAGAGTTAGCAAAGAAAATCGCTGAGGCAGGGATGTCAAAAGAAGCGAGGAAAAAGGCAGAAACGGAACTTAATAAGCTTAAATTAATGCCGGCTATGTCTGCTGAGGCGACTGTTGTCCGTAATTATATCGATTGGATGATCAATGTGCCCTGGAAGAAGAAAACCAAGGTAAGGCATGATCTTAAAATTGCTGAACAAGTTCTGGAAGCTGAACACTATGGTTTAGAAAGAGTAAAGGAACGTATTCTTGAATATCTTGCTGTTCAACAGCGCGTTAAACAATTAAAGGGGCCTATTTTGTGTTTGGTGGGGCCGCCAGGCGTAGGTAAGACCTCACTGGGAGAGTCTATCGCCAGGGCAACGAACCGCATTTATGTGCGCATGGCCTTGGGTGGTGTCAGGGATGAGGCAGAAATACGCGGTCATAGGCGTACTTATATTGGTTCAATGCCGGGGAAGATTTTACAAAACCTGTCGAAGGTGAAAACGAGAAACCCGATGTTTTTACTGGATGAGATCGATAAGATGGCGCAAGATTTTCGGGGAGATCCGGCCTCCGCTTTATTAGAGGTCTTAGATCCTGAACAAAACCATGCCTTTTCAGATCATTACCTTGAAGTTGATTTTGATTTGTCTGATGTGATGTTTGTGGCAACGGCTAACACGATGAATATTCCTTCCGCATTGCTTGACAGGATGGAAGTGATTCGTCTGGCAGGTTATACCGAAGATGAAAAAATAAATATTGCGATCCGTTATTTGATTCCAAAACAGATCAAGAATAACGGTCTTGAAGAAAATGAAATTGAAATTACAGAAACCGCTGTAAGAGATATGATTCGTTATTACTCACGTGAGGCGGGGGTTCGTAATCTTGAACGAGACATTTCAAAAATTTGTCGCAAAGTAGTTAAGGCGCTTTTATTACAATCCTCAGAAACTAAAGTTTTAATTAATCCAGAGAATCTGAGTGACTACTTGGGCGTTAGGCGATTTAATTATGGTCTTGCTGAAGAGCAGGATCAAATTGGTCAAGTAACCGGCTTAGCGTGGACTGAGGTGGGTGGTGAGCTGTTAACCATTGAAACAGCCGTTATTCCCGGCAAGGGTAAGCATTCAGCAACAGGCAAGTTGGGGGATGTTATGAAAGAATCTATTGAGGCGGCGATGACTGTGGTTAGGAGTCGCTCAGAGTTGCTCGGAATAGATAATGACTCATTTCAAAAAAATGATATCCATATTCATGTTCCAGAAGGTGCAACGCCTAAAGACGGTCCAAGTGCTGGAATAGGCATGTGTACAGCGATAATTTCAGCGTTAACCAGGATTCCTGTGCGGGCAAATGTCGCTATGACAGGGGAGATTACCTTGCGTGGAGAAGTGTTACCTATCGGAGGGTTGAAGGAAAAGTTACTGGCTGCTCATCGTGGTGGTATAACAACGGTGTTAATTCCTAGAGATAATGAAAAGGATTTAGTTGAAATCCCTGAAAATATAAAACAAAATCTGGATATTAGACCGGTTCACTGGATAGATGAAGTGTTGGCAGTTGCTTTGCAATATATGCCCGTTCCTCTGAGTAAGCAAGTGGAGGGTGAGCAGGTTAAAACAGAGAATGATACCGTTAAGATTAAACAGTCAGGTATTATGGCTCATTAAATCTACTTAATGGCTATGAATGCCTGTTGGATACAAAACCTCAAATCTGGGGTTTTAGAGGTTTTAAAGCTTGACACTGTGTAACTCATATTGTTATAAATAGACGTGTTTCTTTTGCTGCTTTGAACGTGCGGCAAATTAGGATGAGCATAGGAGTTTTACAAATATATATAATAAATAACTTCCTTAGGGGGAATAATGAATAAATCGGAACTTATCGACGCTATCGCAGAGTCAGCTGGCTTAACTAAGGTGGATGCTGGGCGTGCTTTAGATGGATTTCTTGGAGCGGTAACAAGTGCATTGAGTAAGGGTGAATCTGTTGCTTTAGTTGGCTTTGGCACCTATTCTGTTAAGGAAAGAGCTGAGCGTAAAGGACGAAATCCTCAATCTGGCGAAGAAATAACTATTAAGGCAGCAAAGATACCCTCTTTTAAAGCTGGTAAATCTTTAAAGGATGCTGTAAAATAGTCGTCTTTGTTGATCTTATTCGATTTCAATCATAAAGAAATTATATGTTTACTTTTTGTTTTTTGTAATATATAATGTTTTTTTAGTCGGGTGCTTAGCTCAGCTGGGAGAGCATCGCCCTTACAAGGCGAGGGTCGGGGGTTCGAACCCCTCAGCACCCACCAGACTTTGGAGTGGTAGTTCAGTTGGTTAGAATACCGGCCTGTCACGCCGGTGGT
>CAIMEB010000101.1 GCA_903839855.1 uncultured Methylococcaceae bacterium | reverse complement strand
TTTCAAACCCTTAATCGCCGTTAATGCAATCTTGGCTTTTTGTGCCCCAGTAAATACCTTACGTTTGCTTTCACTCATTTTCTGACCTTTTTTCACGACAGGGTATATCTTAATCTATTGTCCTGATTTTGGGGTCCACTTTACTTTTGCATAACACGACATTTTTCTAAGTAATAAATGTTGGCACGTTTTGAATGTAAAATCGCTTTTAAGTCGGTGAGTTGTTCCATTCAGTCTTTTCCTGATGACGCTTAGTGATTACTGATCAAGCGGGAATGCTCAAAACTAATCAATGACATGATCCGTTTTTGAAACTATCTAATAAGGCGTGAACGCTGCTAACTGTAAAACAGTTAAGATAACGGGGGACGTTACTAAACAATTAATGTACGTAAATAAAACCGCGCTAAAAAGTACCATGATTAATACAGTGTTGCAATAGCCTATTAGGCACGCACAGCAACACCCTTTCAATATATCGGCGATTACTTTTAGAGACCGACGCTAACTCGTTAACACAGGTGATAGCAGGTTATTTAGCGCTAACTAAATAACCTGCTAAGGTGATGTTGTCCATTGGATTTGAGTGTTGACTCTAGTTACCGGCTTTTAATTTAGCAATTTCTTCGGCTACTTTTTTAGCGTCTAGGACAGGATCAACGTCATCATCTATATAACGAACGACCAAATTAGAATCGATAATAAATGTCCAACGCTTAGCAAAATTCACTACCGGCATTTTTACGCCATAAGCTTCTGTCACGTTACCGCTGGCATCCGATAACAAAGTAAAATTTAAATGATGTTGCTGATGAAATGCTTGTAAATCTTTGACCTCATCGGTACTAATGCCATACACCTCAGCATTTTGATTGCGAATTAAATTGATCCTATCTCGATAGGCGCAGGCTTGTGTAGTACAGCCTGGGGTTCCTGCCTTAGGATAAAAATATAAAACCGTCCAACCTTTTTCTTTTCTATCCACTAAATTAACACTATTGCCGTCTTGGGTTTTTAACTCAAATTGCGGTGCAGACTGTCCAATTGATAGCTTTTCAGCTGGAACTGACGCAGTAGGTAATAAAGCCAAACACACCATCAGCGTTTTTAAAAAAGAACCTTGTTTTTTCATTTTAACCTCCAGTTTAAAGAATGTGTACATCAGCTCTATATATCTGCAAGATAGGCAATCGTCAAACCTGGTTTTGATACTTTGCTTGTTGAACGCTACATTAGTGAGCTGTAATAACTTGCTTTTATCCTAAGACCGGTTACATATTAAATATAACTAGGCATTCTTTATCCCTGATCCGAATTGGAGTAAAACATGTTAAAAAAATTTGATTCCGAAACGTTAAAAAATATAAAATCAACCCTGTTAATCATCGCAGGTATCGTGGCATGGCTTGCCTTTCAATTGTTTCCAGAATATTGATAGCGTAAGTCAATTAATAAAATAGAGGTGCTAAAAAAGAGTCACGGGATAACCCGTTGACACAGGGGGTAGCAGGTTATTTAGCGCTAACTAAATAACCCACTAATATGATGTTGATCATTGGATTTGAGTGTTTACTCTATTGACTTAATAAAGCCAATGTTTGATTACGGGATAATGGGTTGATTTGTATCGAACCTACACCTTTAATACCCAGTTCTTTTGCTGCTGCATAAGATAAATCCATCGACCTTCTACTACGAAAGGGGCCTCTGTCGTTAATACGGACAATAACCGTGCGATGGTTTTTTAAGTTAGTGACTTCAGCATAAGATGAAAGCGGCAGTGTTTTATGCGCTGCAGTCATTGCATACATATTAAATCGTTCACCGTTTGCCGTTCTTTTACCATGAAACTCAGCACCATACCAAGAGGCTCTTTGATGATTGCCGGAATGATGTGTTGAGTGATGCGTTTTTCTTGATGCTTCTGCAGAAGAGATGGGGTTAGAAAAAAAACTGCATATAACAAGATAAGAAGCTGCCAATATTAGCTTGTTCATAAATAAAAACCTTTTCAAATTAAAATCTGTGGCTTATTTCGTTGGTAGCCACTTAAGAGAACCTAACGACTTGGATCATGTCCAAACGTCCTGGGATCTTGATCTATGCGTACTTAAGCAATTGTTTTACTTCAGTACAATTAACGTTAATTGTTTTAACGTGTGCTTAGTTTAACTTACCGAATCTTAAGCCAACATTAAATGGTGTATAGATTTATACTTGGATAAGGCATCTATTAAGGAATAATTAACGTAAACATGGCATAATGGGCAGCTTTAATACTTACTATTTTTATCGATCATCAAAGTACATCATGTTTTTGTCACGTTCTTTAACCTTTACTCACGATTGTAGTTCTGACAAACCATGAAATTAAATGACCAAAAACTGCGTGAGCTTGGCCTGGCAGTTATTCAGGTTGAGGCCGAGGCCATTAATGCGCTGACCAAGCAGATTAATGATAATTTTGTCAGTGCCTGCAAGTTACTATTTAGCTGTGTAGGTCGTGTTATTGTTATTGGCATGGGTAAATCTGGACATATTGCCGGTAAAATCGCAGCTACCTTAGCGAGTACCGGCACGCCGGCTTTTTTTGTACATCCGGGCGAAGCCAGTCATGGTGATCTGGGCATGATTACCAAACAGGATGTCATTCTTGTTTTATCCAACTCCGGCGAAACCGAAGAAATTCTAAAAATATTACCGGTTATCAAGCGGTTAGGGATTCCCTTAATCGCGATGACGGGCAATCCATTGTCTACACTCGCCATTAATGCTACAGTTCATATTGATGTCGCTGTTCAGCAAGAAGCCTGTCCTTTAGGGCTTGCACCTACGTCTAGTACAACGGCTGCGTTAGTGATGGGGGATGCCTTAGCCATTTCCTTGCTTGAAGCCAAAGGCTTTACCCGTGACGATTTCGCTTTATCACACCCCGGAGGAAGCTTGGGCAGACGCTTATTATTAAGGGTCAGCGATATCATGCATATCGGTTCTAACATTCCCTCGGTTTCTGAGACGGCCTTTATCAGCGAGGCGTTATTGGAAATGACAGAGAAAAAACTCGGTATGACGGCGATTGTTAATGCCGATAATCAAGTCATCGGTATTTTTACTGACGGCGATTTAAGACGTACCCTGGCAAAAAACAGTGATCTTCATCAGACAACGATTAGTGAAGTAATGACCGCGCATTGTGCGGTTATTTCTGCCGATATTCTGGCGGCGGAAGCCATGCAAATCATGGAAAAAAAGAAGATTAATGCGCTTATTGTTGTATCTGAACAACATCAGGCTATCGGTGCTTTAAATATGCACGACTTGATTCGCGCAGGTATTGTCTGATGACTTCTTCTTCTCTAAAGCTTAAGCCGATGCCGGAGATTACTGAAAAAGCCAGACAGCTAAAGCTGTTGATACTTGATGTCGATGGTGTATTAACGGATGGTAAGCTGTTTTTTGATCATCAAGGTAATGAGTACAAATCTTTTCATGCCCGAGACGGTCATGGTATTAAATTGTTGCGTCAAACCGGTGTTGAGGTAGCGGTCATTTCAGGTCGAAACTCGCCGTCGGTGACTCTGCGTATGAAGAATCTTGGTATTGAGCATGTTTATCAAGGACATGAGAATAAGTTAGCTGCTTTTAATGAGCTGCTTGAAAAAGTCGGCATTACAGCGGATCAAGCAGCCCATGTAGGTGATGACCTGCTTGATTTACCGCTCATGAGTAGAGTCGGTTTGGCAGTTGCCGTGGCTGATGCTAACTATGCAGTTATTGAAAGAGCCCATTGGTGTACTGCGTTACCCGGTGGACAAGGTGCCGTGCGTGAGGTTTGTGATCTTATTATGCAGGCGCAAGGTACTTTTGACAGCGTTTTACAGACCTATTTGAAATGACCACGTTTAAAGAGACAGTAAGAGACAGCAAGCTCTATCTATATCTTGGCGCGATCGCTTTATTAAGCAGTTGGCTGGTTAACTTTATCGAATTGGTTATGCCCTCTTATCCAGATGCCCTGCCTCATAGCCCAGATTACTTTAGCACGGGTTATACTAAGTGGGAGATGAATGAGCAGGGAGGCTTAAAGAATAAATTATTCGCTGATAAAATCATGCATTACAGTGATGATGGCACAACGCACACAATAAAGCCGGTGATGTCTTTTTATAATAAAAACACACCGCCTTGGGTTATCAAATCAGAAAGCGGTATTCTTTCAATCGATGGTAAGGATTTACTGTTAGACGGTAAGGTGACTATTAGTCGGGAAAAAGCGAAAGGTTCTGTGCCTTTAACAATTAATACCCGTTTATTAAAAGTAAAGCCTGATATTAGTTATGCAGAAACCACTCAATGGGCCGAACTCATTAGTCCGCCCAATAAAACAATAGGGAAGGGCATGAAAATGACCTATATAGAGCCAGTTCATTTGCAGTTACTTGCTAATGTAAAGGGGAGTTATGAATCCAAAAAAAAATAATAAAAAAACTTTTTTCATTAGCTGTGTACTATTATTATCAGCTTTTAACAGTCCTAATGTTTGCTCATTGGAGAGCGATTCGAAGCAACCGATAGTGATTGACTCAAATACTGCGACTTACGATGATGCAGCAGCGACAAGTACCTACGTGGGTAATGTCGTTTCCGTTCAGGGCAGTATCGTTGTTCATTCAGATAAGCTAGTGGTTTATTTTGTCAATGGTGATGCTGAGAAACTGGTTTTTACCGGCAAGAAAGCAAAGTTTAAACAAACCCCCAGCGTAGGAGAAAAAGATATCACTGGGGAAGCGGTCATCGGTGAGTTTTATCCCAAAAAGGATTTGTTAGTTCTGCTTAAAGATGCCGTAGTTTTAAAAGATAATGGTGTCTATTCCAGTGAATTCATTGAATATAATATTAAAACCTCATTGGTTAAAGCCGGTGAACAGACCTCCGATAGCAAGCGTGTTCATGTTGTTATTGAACCAAAAGATAAAACGCCTTATCCTGATCAATCCTCTGCCAAGAATAGATGATAAAGACTTTAAAGTGCAAGATAACAAATATCCGCGTAAGATCATGGCATTAAATCTGATCTACTTTTACATTTTATCCTTTACACTGTAAATAATGGCGACTCTGGCAGCTCATCAGTTAATTAAAACCTATAACAAACGGAATGTAGTTAACGGCGTATCATTATCGGTAAATTCTAGTGAGATAGTTGGGTTATTGGGGCCTAATGGCGCAGGTAAAACAACAAGTTTTTACATGATAGTTGGCTTAATTAAAGCGGATGCAGGTAAAATAACACTCGATTCGAAAGATATAACAATTGACCCTATGCATATTCGAGCACTAAAGGGTATTGGCTACTTACCTCAGGAACCTTCAGTTTTTAGAAAGTTAACTGTTGCCGATAACTTGCGTGCTGTTATGGAAATTCGATCTGACTTATCAGAAGGACAAATAGAACTAACCATAGAGGAGTTATTGCAGGAATTTCATATAGAACATTTACGCCATCAAATAGCCTTGGGGCTATCGGGCGGAGAACGGCGTCGGGTTGAGATTGCCAGAGCATTGGCAACTCATCCTCAATTTATATTATTAGATGAACCTTTTGCCGGTGTTGATCCAATATCAGTAGAAGATATCAAGAGAATTATCGAACATTTAAAACAGCGTGGCATTGGTATTTTGATTACAGAACATAATGTCAGAGAAACTCTGGGAATTTGTGATCGTGCTTATATCGTTAACGCTGGCAAAGTAATTTCCGAAGGTACTGCCGAAGATATTGTTGCGAATAAAGAAGTACGTGAAGTTTATTTAGGTAAAAACTTCAGTCTTTAACGCTTTGTAACCTTATGAAGGCTGCCTAACCACCAGAAACAGGGTAACCTTAAAGTATTACTCATACATAACATTGAGCATATGAAACAGACCTTAAATCTTAGGCTAGGCCAACAATTAACGATGACCCCACAATTGCAACATGCCATTAAGCTGTTGCAAATGTCAACCCTTGAGCTACAACAAGAAATTCAGCAAGCGCTGGAATCCAATATTATGCTGGAAATTACGGATGACGACGGTAGCGGCTCACGCGGAGAAATTACCTCGACATCTGAGAAGAAGCTTGAAAATACGGATTCGTTTACCAGCGAGGGTTCACAAACTAATATTCCTGATGAACTGCCGGTTGATTCCTCATGGGATGATATTTATGAGAGTTCGGCTGCACCCAGCTCTGGAAATAACGAGACCATCGAGTTTGAAAGCCAGCGCAGTAATAGTTCAACATTACTGGATCATTTGTTATGGCAACTCGAATTAACGCCTTTTTCAGAACGTGATCATGCGATTGCGATGACCGTTATTGATTCGGTTAATGAAGATGGCTATTTAAGCAGTACGCCAGCCGATATTTATGAAGGCTTGCAAAATCAGTTTGATGATCTTGATTTTGATGAAGTCATTGCCGTTCTGCATAGGGTGCAACAATTTGATCCTGCCGGTGTTGCAGCAATTGATTTAAGTGATTGCTTACGTTTGCAATTGTTGCAATTACCTGAAGAAACGCCGTATCGAAAAGAAGCGTTACTGGTTGTTACTCGCTATTTAAAACTGTTAGCCACTCATGAACAGGCAAAACTACTTAAAAAGCTTGATGTGAGTGAAAGGGAACTCAATGAAATAGTTAGTTTAATTAGGACGCTAGATCCTAAACCCGGTGCCCAGATACAAGAATCGGATTCTGAATATGTTATCCCTGATGTGTATGTTACTAAGCAGCACGAGCGCTGGAGGGTGGATTTAAATCCTGATATTGCACCTAAGCTACGCATCAATCCATTTTATTCAACATTGATAAAACGGGCTGATAATAGTAAAGATAATGTCTGTATGAAAGATCATTTGCAGGAAGCTAAATGGTTTATTAAAAATCTTCATAACCGTAATGATACGTTACTACGTGTTGCCCGAAGCATTGTTGAAAAACAAACCGCTTTTCTTGATCATGGTTCCATTGCGATGAAACCCATGGTATTACGGGATATTGCTGAGGAGCTAAAATTACATGAATCAACCATCTCCAGAGTGACAACGCATAAATTCATGCATACCCCGAATGGTATCATTGAATTTAAGTATTTCTTTTCGAGTCACGTATCAACAAAAGATGGCGGTGAATGCTCATCAACCGCGATAAGATCTTTTATAAAAGAGTTAATCGACAATGAAAATCAAGGAAGACCCTTAAGTGATAGTAAAATTGCCGATTTTTTACAAGCAAAAGGTATTAACGTTGCGAGAAGAACTATTGCTAAATATCGTGAAGCAATGTTTATCTCATCATCAAGTCAACGGAAACGCATTTTGTAGCACTAAGATAGTACCAACCAACCATAATTTATAATAAAAAAAGGAGTTCATTCCATGCAAGTAATAGTAACAGGCCACCACCTTGAAGTCACTGAAGCGTTAAAAGCACATGTCGACTCAAAATTTGAGAAATTAGCCCGTCATTTTGACAATGTTACCGATGTACATGTTATTTTAAGCGTAGAAAAATTAGTTCAAAAAGCAGAAGCAACACTGCAATTAAGTGGCGCAAAATTATTCGCTGAAGACCATCAAGAAGATATGTATGCCGCTATTGATGCATTAGTTGATAAATTAGATCGTCAAATTATTAAGCATAAAGAAAAAACATCTAATCATAGATAAAACGACCACAAGGTGTAAGGATTTCTATCTAAAAGGTATAAATTTTCCTTGCACCTTGAACGTCAAGGGCTTTGAACATCAAGGACTACTTCATGAAACTATTAATCGTTGGTGCGTTATCAGGTTCGGGTAAAAGTATCGCCTTGGACACCTTAGAAGATTGTGGTTATTACTGCATTGATAATCTGCCGTTGAATTTACTGCAGGATTTTATTAATCATGTCATGTTTACTGATCAGAAGGCCTACGGAAAAACCGCGATAGGCCTTGACGCCAGAAATCAGTTTGAAAGCCTGGCTAACTTTTCCGACAGTTTAAAGCTCATTCGGGATAAAGGAATTGACTGCGAAATAATATTTATGCAAGCTGAAGAATCGACCTTATTAAGACGTTATAGCGAAACCCGACGTAAACATCCACTCACCGATTATAATATTCCTCTCAAAGAAGCACTAAAAATTGAGAAGGAGATGCTCAGCCAAATTGCCCGTCATGCTAATGTCATTATTGACACCAGTCGTACTCAGTACCATGAATTACGTCAACTCATCAGAGAACAAATTGGTGAGCGCGACGTTAAGCATGTTTCTTTACAGTTTCAATCATTCGGCTTTAAACACGGAGTCCCTTTAGACGCTGACTTTGTTTTTGATGCCCGCAGTTTACCCAATCCTTACTGGGTTCCAGAATTACGTCCTTTCATGGGAAAAGATCAACCTATCATCGATTTTCTTCAGAAAGAACCACTAGTCGATGAGTTCTTTCAGGATATTGTCGGCTTTCTTGAGCGCTGGATTCCTCGTTTTGAGCAGGAAGGGCGCAGTTATTTGACGATTGCTATCGGCTGTACGGGCGGACAACACCGTTCTATTTATTTAGTTGAATTATTGGTGGAGCACTTTAAACGTCCATTAATCAATGTGATCGTTCGGCATCGAGAGCTTCATTAAAATTTTTACCATTGAGACTTACGTACCATAAAACTGCGGCCTTTTATTTTACCGTTTTTTAAACAGCTTAACGCTTTGTCTGCACTGGCTTGTTTAATGGCTACGTAAGCATGTGCATCAAATATATCTATCTTGCCTACTTCACTGCCAGCTATTCCGCCAGCGCCTGTCAAGGCACCCAAAATATCACCTGGCCTTACTTTATCTTTGCGACCACCATCAATCCATAAGGTCACCATGGGGGGCTCAAAGCGCTGTTCATACTTGAGTTGAAAAGGGGCTGTTTCATCCCATTTTGCAGTTGTATTTTGATACTCCCCAATCGCTTTGACTCGGTTCAGTTCTGCTTCTGTACACAAACTCAAGGCCAGACCTTTTTTCCCTGCTCGTCCGGTACGACCAATGCGATGTACATAGACTTCTGGATCCCAAGGTAAATCATAATTGATAACCGCTTGCAGTTCTTTAATATCAAGTCCTCGTGCGGCCACATCAGTAGCCACCAGTATAGAACAACTGTTATTAGCAAAACGGACCAGGACTTGATCCCGATGTTTTTGATCTAAATCACCGTGTAACGCCTGCACTGAAAAGCCACAATTGCTTAAGGCATTGGCAATATCCTGACATTCTCTTTTGGTATTACAAAATACTACCGTTGATTCAGGACGGTGATAAGCTAACAAATAACCCAAGGCGTTAATCCGCTCGGCTTTTTCTATTTGATAAAAATGCTGTTCAATCACGCTATCGTGATGACTGCTATCAATCGTCACTGAAAGAGGTTTGTACTGAAACTTCTGGCTAAGTTCCCGAATAGGGTCGGTATAAGTTGCCGAAAAAAGCAAGGTTTGTCTATGCGTAGGCGCATAAGAAATAACATCGGTTATCACTTCTTCAAAGCCCATATCCAACATGCGATCGGCTTCATCTAATACCAGCGTTTTTAAATTACTTAAGCGCAGACTCCGTTTACGTAAATGCTCTTGTAATCGTCCGGGCGTACCCACCACCACGTGTACACCGTGTTCTAAGGAACCGACTTGAGGGCCAAAAGGCACTCCACCACAGAGAGATAATACTTTAATGTTTTGAGTAAAGCGGGCCAACGTCCGTATCTCTTTACAAACCTGATCAGCGAGTTCTCGGGTTGGGCAAATAACTAGCGCTTGCACCCTAAAACTACTAAAATCCAGGCGTGACAACAAGCCAATCCCAAAGGCTGCGGTTTTACCACTGCCTGTTTTTGCTTGTGCAATAATATCTTTACCTTCCAGAATATGTGGCAATGTTTCTGCTTGAATAGGTGTTAAGTGGGTATAGCCTATCGATTCAATATTTTCAAGAAGGGCAGGTTTTAAGGGTAAGGACGAAAATTCAACTGTATTCACGAAGACTCTTTTTATCAAACGCTGGTAACGGCGAACTGCCGTTGTTTAGTGGCTTATGATAACAGAGATAGCATTCCAATAGAGCTAAAAAAAGCGTACTATATAACGCTAGAAAGTCTTTACTCATAATTGTCGTCTTTCGTTAATCCAGTTAAAACAGGGAATCAATGACATTTAAATCAAGATCTGCTCCAGATAACACTTTAGATGTTAACCGGTTTGTTTTTTCAATCGCTTCTCTCCATATTGCACTGGCAATAAGCTTACTTATAACAGGCTGTACTCTGGGGCCTGATTTTAAAAGCCCGCAAAGTCCACCGACAGACCGTTACACCGTTGACGGTTCGTCTGGTCATTTATCGACAACTGCTTCAAAGTCGGGAGCCGCGCAATCGGTCACTATTGGAAAAGAGATAGAGGGACAATGGTGGACGCTATTCAACTCGCCGGCATTGACTCGGTTAATTGCACAAGCGTTAGAGAAAAACCCAAATCTTCAGGCTGCTTCCTACGCATTAACTCGGGCTCAGGAAATCACTATTGCCTCGCAAAGCTCTTTATTTCCTGCCTTAGATATCGTAACTAAAAGTACTCAACAAAAAATATCAGGCTCTCAATTTGGAAACCCTAACTTTGCAGGCTCTACCTACACACTAAACAGTGGGTCTGTCCAAGTGGCTTATACCTTAGATGTGTTTGGTGGAATTAGACGACAAATTGAAAGTATAGAAGCCGAAGAAAACTACCAGCGCTTTCAATTGGAAGCCGCTTTTTTAACACTGGCCTCGAATGTTGCCAGTAGTGCGATTCAAGAAGCCTCGTTAAGAGCTCAAATTAAAGCAACAGAAGACATCATTGCATCGCAAACGCATCAATTAGAACTCGTTAAACGCCAATATGATTTAGGTAGCGTTTCAAAGATTAATGTCCTGGCTTTACAGGCAAACTTGGAACAAACACGCACCGCTTTACCACCCTTGCAACTGCAACTGGCTAAGACACGGCATAGTTTAACCGCACTGGTCGGCGAATTACCCAGTACGAAACTGAGCGCTGAATTCAATCTGTCCGAGTTACATCTTCCCGAAGCGTTGCCGTTGAGTCTACCGTCTCAATTGGTACAGCAACGACCAGATATTAAAGCCCAAGAAGCTTTACTACAGGATGCCAGCGCTCAAATTGGCGTCGCCACCGCTAATTTATTACCCAACTTTACCATCAACGCTAACGTCGGCACTATTGCTACACGGTTAGCAGACTTATTTGTTCCAGGCAGTTTAATCTGGAGCGTTGGAGGTAACCTTTTACAACCTGTTACTAGCCTCGGCTCTCTACTTCATAAACGTCGCGCAGCTTTAGCTGCTTATGAGCAATCAGCGGCTCAATACAAAACTACGGTATTACAAGCGTTTCAAAATGTTGCAGACACCTTGAGTGCGCTGGAGCTTGATGCAACGGCTTTAAATACGCAAGATGCTGCGTTACAGGCTGCCTTGGATAGCCTGGAACTTACCCGGCAACAGTATCAAATGGGTGCGGTCAGTTATCTGTCTTTACTCATCGCAGAACAAAACTATCAAAAAGCCCAAATGGGTCAAATTATTGCCCAGGCCAATCGCTATACCGACACCGTTACTTTGTTTCAGGCTTTAGGCGGTGGCTGGTGGAAACGCCCAGATTTATCGACTCATATACTAACTGAGCAACAAAAAAAATCAGCTCCCTAGAAAGGGATTTTTTTTAAATTCATGTTTGCGCAAAACTCCGACAGGACACTAAAATGATTAAACGCATGATCATTATGCTCAGCATAGTAGGCATCATACTCACCGGAATTTTTGGCTTCATTAGTTTTAAGGGGCGCATGATAAAGCAGTTTATGTCCGCTCAAGGTGAACCCGTACAAACGGTATCAACAACAACGGCTGCATTTTCAGAATGGTCACCTAAACTTCAGGCTGTGGGTAATATTCAAGCACTTCAGGGTATTAATGTCAGTGCCGAAGTCGCCGGTATTGTCGATGAAATCTACTTTAAACAGGGTGAAACGGTTAAAGCAGGCACACCCTTGTTACAGTTGCGGGCTTATGATGAAAAAGCCAAACTTGAATCACTCAAAGCGGCGGTACAACTTGCTCAAATTACGTACCTACGTGATAAAGCGCAATTTGAAGTGAATGCGATTAGTAAACAAACCCTGGATATTGATAAGGCGAACCTTGATATAGCCAATGCTAATGTTGCCCAACAGCAAGCGCTACTCAATAAGAAATTAATCCGTGCGCCTTTCACCGGTCAACTCGGTATTCGACAAGTTGATGTTGGACAATATCTTGAAGCAGGAACCGCTATTAGTACTCTGCAAGCTTTAGAGATGGTCTTTGTTGATTTTTATTTACCTCAACAGTTTCTAGGCTCACTAAAACTGGGTCAGCCCGTCAATCTCAAATCAGATACTTACCCGACCCAGACCTTGACTGGCGAAATAACCGTCATTAATCCTAAAGTTGAAATTAACACCCGTAACGTGCGCTTGAGAGCGACTTTAAAAAACCCTCAGAATAAATTACTGCCCGGCATGTATGTTACTGTTAGCATCACCACCGGAACAGCTAAAAGCTTTATTACGCTGCCACGGACAGCGCTAACGTTTAATACTTTTGGCTCTAGCGTATATAAGCTTGAAAACAATGGCGTTAATGACAAAGGCCAACCGAAGCTAACCGCCAAGCAAAGCATCGTGGTGACAGGAGAAACACGCGGTGATCAAATTGCCATACTCAGCGGCATTAACGCAGGCGATATCATCGTCACCGCCGGTCAAATAAAGTTACATAATGGCTCACCCGTTACTGTTGATAATTCTATTCAACCCAGTAACGAGGCTAACCCGCAACCCATCGACCAATAAGCCACTATGAAATTTACCGATATTTTTATCCGTAGACCTATTCTGGCAACTGTTGTCAGCATGATGCTGTTGGTATTGGGTATACGCGCACTCAGTGACTTGCCCATTCTACAATATCCTCGTACAGAGAACGCAGTCGTCACTGTCACTACCGCCTACTATGGCGCTGATCCCGATATCGTCGCGGGCTTTATTACCACGCCCTTAGAAAATAGCATCGCGCAAGCAAATGGCATCGATTACATTACCTCAACCAGTCAAAATAGTATCAGTACCATAACCGCTAATTTACGACTTAATTTTGATCCCAATAAAGCGCTGACGGAGATTAATGCGAAGGTCAATGCCGTTCATAATCAACTGCCCCCAGAAGCGCAGACACCGGTACTGAGTGTTAAAATCGGTCAGACCATTGATGCCATGTATATTGGTTTTTCCAGTGATCAATTACCCGCCAATAACATCACGGATTATTTAATCCGCTCAGTTCAACCCAGATTACAATCGGTTGAAGGCATTCAAACTGCTGAATTGTTAGGCAGTAAAAACTTTTCTCTACGTGCCTGGTTAGATCCGAATAAACTGGCCGCTTATTCGCTAACAGCGACTGATATTAGCGCCGCTTTAGCTAGAAATAACTATATTGCGGGGCTCGGCACCACCAAAGGTCAGATGGTTCAGGTCAACTTAACCGCTTCCACGAGTTTACATTCTGTCGCCGAGTTTGAAGACTTAGTCATTAAACAACAAGAAGGCGCTATCGTTCGCTTGAAAGATGTCGCTAAAGTTACTCTGGGTTCAGATGATTATGAATCCAGTGTTTCTTTTGATGGCGACAAGGCAGTGTACATTGGGCTGCAAGTAGCTTCCAGTGCCAACCTGCTTGAAGTTATTGAGAGAGTACGTAATACGTTTCCAAGTATTCAAGCTCAATTACCCGCAGGTATTAGCGGAAAAATTGTTTATGACTCAACAAAGTTTGTAGATAGCTCTATTAATGAAGTCATCCACACACTGATTGAAGCACTCTTAATAGTTACACTGGTAGTGTTCGCCTTCTTGGGCTCGCCTCGCTCTGTATTGATACCCGTTATTGCTATCCCACTGTCATTAATCGGTACCTTTACTATTATGCTGGCTTTGGGTTTCTCGATTAATTTACTCACTTTGTTAGCCTTGGTTCTTGCTATTGGCCTGGTAGTCGATGACGCCATTATTGTGGTCGAAAATGTTAATCGACATTTAGAAGAGGGTCTGCAACCCATACAGGCTTCTTTACTCGCGGCCAGAGAACTCACCGGGCCCATTATCGCAATGACGATTGTGTTGATTGCGGTTTATGTTCCGGTGGGTTTTCAAGGTGGACTGACTGGCGCGTTATTCTCGGAATTTGCTTTTACGGTGGTCGGTGCTGTCACTGTGTCTGCGGTTGTCGCGCTGACCTTATCGCCGATGATGAGTTCTAAACTATTAAAAGCACACACCGGAGATCGTAGCGGCTGGGAAGAACGTATCGTTGACTTTATTGACCGTCAAGTCTCGTCGATGCAACGCGCGTATTCTCGAACACTCCATGGTTCGCTTAATTATTTACCGGTCACCGGTGTCTTCGCATTAATTATCTTGGTTAGTATCTACTTTCTCTACAGCAGTGCCAATAGAGAACTCGCGCCCCAGGAGGATGAAGGTGTAGTGATCACCATGGCGACTGCCGCACCGGATGCAACGCTACAGCAACGTCTGGTTTATGCCGAACAGGTTTACAAAAAATTTATTACCCATTCTGAAACAGAGCACGTTTTTCAGCTTAATGTCCCGGGTCAATCAATTGCCGGGATGGTGCTTAAACCTTGGCACGAACGCACCACCAATGCGAATCAGTTACAGCCCATTATTCAAGAAGAAATGAATCAAATCTCAGGGGTACGTGTCGCTGCGTTTCAACCCCCACCATTACCCGGTAGTAGTGGTCTTCCTGTGCAATTTGTGATTGGCTCAACGGATTCATTTGAGCAATTAAACACGATTGCACAGCAGTTTATGCAGGAAGCCCAAAAAAGCGGCATGTTTATATTTCTGGATAGCGACTTAAAGTTTGATCAACCGCAATCCCAAGTTGATATTGATCGCAATAAAACGGCGCTATTAGGGTTGAGTATGCAAGACGTCGGTTCATCCTTAGCCTCTATTCTAGGCGGTGGGTATGTCAATTATTTCAGCATGACGGGACGTTCTTATAAGGTTATTCCTCAAGCTCAGCAAGCCTCCCGACTGAATGCAGATCAATTACTTAACTATCATATTCGTACCGCTGATGGCAGTACGATTCCGCTATCCACTATTGCGTCTATCAGTACTAAAACCGTTCCACAATCATTAAATCGCTTTCAGCAATTGAATTCAGCCGTGATATCAGGTGTCCCCTTCCCAGGCGTGACAGTGGGTGATGCGGTCGGTTCTTTACAAAAACTGGCAACCCAACTTTTGCCTCCTAGTTATTCAGTGGATTATGCCGGTCAATCGCGGCAAATGATTCAAGAATCCAGTAGCTTTATTTTTACCTTTGCTTTTGCCTTAATCATTATTTTCCTGGCACTTGCCGCACAGTTTGAAAGCTTTAGAGATCCGCTGATTATTCTGGTATCAGTGCCGATGTCGATTGCAGGGGCGCTTATTTTTATCGCCTTAGGAGTTGGCGGCGCTACCCTCAATATTTATACCGAAGTCGGCCTGGTCACTTTAATGGGCTTAATCAGTAAGCATGGCATTTTGATTGTTGAGTTTGCAAATATCAAACAGAAAGAAGGTTTGTCCAAAAGAGACGCTATTGAAAGTGCTGCCAGCATCCGGTTAAGACCGATTGTGATGACGACAGCCGCCATGGTATTAGGCGTATTACCGCTTATTTTTGCTTCGGGTGCGGGTGCTGTTTCACGCTTTAATATAGGTTTGGTTATAGCTACAGGTATTGCTATTGGCACGTTGTTTACGCTGTTTGTGGTTCCAGCCGTCTATCTTTTAATTGGTCAAAATCACGCGAAAACAATTGATGAACATTATCCGTAACACTGGCTTTTTGACGATGACTAAAACATGAGTCAATACTCAGACCTGAAACAAACCCAAAAAATGTTTTTGTTATTTTAATGTTTTTGGGCGGATTCAACTCCGAAGTGCAATTCCAGTAATCATGCAGCCTCACGCAACTTGTCACCAAAAAATACCTCATGAGGGGTTTTATAGTTTAACGTTTTACGAGGCCGATGGTTAAGTTTATCCATCACTAAATTCACCT
>CAIMEB010000100.1 GCA_903839855.1 uncultured Methylococcaceae bacterium | reverse complement strand
CTGATTTCTTAAATTTAAGAAACAGCTAAGCCGTTTATCTTTAAAGTCACTGGCCGTTTTTTAATGGCTACGGTAGCTTGTTGTTAATTTTTTATTGACATCAAAAGTGTCAACTACTTTTAGGCCGCTATGAAGGATGCCGATCGTTACGTTCCTAATTACTTACGTTACGTAAATAATAATGATCGTTAGGTTTCAAACTGCTTACGTTACGTTTGCTTTGATAGTAAGGAGTTTGTGGATAACCTGCTAGACGCTCATAACTCAGCTAACTAGGGTTGAAATATCGCCTGAGATGACATCAATAAATATAATTTAAATTTACCTACTTTTTATCAGCATATAGGTCTATAGTGGCTGATAGAAAAGTAAATTAGGTGAGACCTCTATGGATAAATCAAAGATTAGTTTCGAATTGGCTAAGATAATATTATCAACTTAATCTTTGGCGCGGTGTTCAGCCGGCGTCAATCATGCATTTATTTCATAAGGAGAATCTTATGAAAAAGTTAAAGGTTGTAACTTCCTTTACCACGCTTCCAGTCGTTGATAAAGCCTCATTTTGCAGGAATGTGCTTGTTAAAATGGCAAACAATGCTCTGTTTAACGCGCCTGATGTGTCTTTTGCAGAAGCCTCAGCCGCCTTAGACGCTTTAGATGCTGCTATTTTAGCCGCTAAAGACGGTGCGCATATCGCTATTTCAATCAGAAATGATTGTGAGAAAGTCGTTGATGCAAAATTCATTCTGCTTGCAAAATATGTCGATCGAATTGCCGATGGCGATGAAACGACTATCCTGAGCAGTGGCTTTAATGAATCCAGGCAACCCAGCACCCCTGCCAAAGAAGAACTGACCGTCAAAGATGGTGATTTTCCGGGTAGTATTTTTACAAAGTCCTGGCTTATAGACCACAACGGTTCTTATCGATGGGAGATTCGTTTGTTGGGAACCATTGAGTGGGTGGTCTATGTCAGCATTCAAAGCAGTTTTGTCATATCGGGTTTAATTATAGGGTCTACCTATGAAGTTAGAGTCGCTGCAGTTACAAAAGACGGCCAGCAACCCTTTAGTCAGATAGTAACAAAGTTAGTGGTGTAAATCACTATTGATGGATTTGTACGGCTTTGATTAGTTATTTAGTTAAGCGGTATAGTAGGCATTAGGGTTATCTGCAAATTATGTGGGTAGCCCTTTTTGGTTTTACTGGAATCGTTTGAGGCGCTTGGGACGTTTTAGTCAATCACCTAACAGGTAGGTGAGTGTGGTATCGATCATCAGTCAGCACTTCACCTCGCTCTCCCTGCCGAAACGACGGGTAACTGCGGGTAACTGGGTCAGAGTAAACTTAAATATAACTTTACTCTGACCCTGTTATTTCCCCTGTTATTTCTCTGTTATTTCTGTTATTTACTGACCCTGTTATTTAAGCGTGATTGACGGGGCTGCAAACCCCGTCACGCTTCAGTTATTCCATTTTCATAGATTTTAAGTAAACGGTATCCGGACAAAAATCCACCTCAGTCGACCAAACTAGCGTGCCATGATCAACTCGGACGGATTTAAAATAAGCAGGATTCCTTAATACTTGAAAGACAGGGAAATCTAAATAGTCCGAAACATCAAAAATACGCTGCTCCTGATTATCAAAAGTAACGATTAATTGATGATTATTAAGCGCTTTAACTGCAATGACACGAGGATTCATGACTTGCTCTTTAGCGTAATGGATCAATTTTAAAGACGGGTTCGCCACGAACCGCTAATGTCCAATCAGCCATCAACTCATCTTCATGGATAGCAATCCATGCTTGCACCATTCTAAGTTTCTTTGAAGGAAAATCTCCGCTCAGTAACTCGCCGTCCGGGATTTTTAATACCGCAGTAAAGTCTTGGTATTCAACGTGAATATGCGGTGACTTATGATTATCAATATCTCTAAAATACATCATCACTAATATTCCGTAAAACATACTAATCGTTGGCATGGAAGGTCTCTAATAAAAATAAAATGAGAAATTATAATTTAAATCAGACGCACAGGTTGGACAAGCTATTTTCGTTACCCAACATTTAATAGTCAACATCAGAACATCGAGAATTTCTTCTATGCCATTCGTGCGTTCTAACGCGAAAATGTCGGGCACGAAAAGCATGTGCTTGACCTATATCTACTTGGCTATTAATTCCTCATTGGATTTTAGCCGAGTAGGCCGGAATAAGGCTTTTCGAGCTTTAGCCAAGAACAAGCGTTTCCGGCAAATTGCCGGAAACGCCACCACGCGCTACGCTTGGGTGGTCTTATTCCGGCCTACTCGGCTACATGGCTTTTCTCTTGCCGGTATAAGCCCATCCCAACAAACCTGACATAAACAACCAGACACCGGCAGGTAAAGGCACTGCTGAAACTTCTGAAACAGTAATAGCACCAGTGTAAGAATTACCAGGAAAAAAAGACAATCCACTCACCGTTAGAGTATGAGGAAAGAAAAGTAAAGGCGTTAACGGGACTACACCATACAAAGTTCCAAAACTTGGATTACCTGAAAACGTTAAAGCAACTCCATCCAGTGAAGCAGATAAGTCAACTATAGGAAGTCCACTATGAATAACATCAACGGTGGCTTGTCTATCGAAAGGAAAAAAAAGCCTAAATGTATAGGTATCACTAAATGAAAATAATAAAGGTCCAGAAGAGAATGATTGAGTGAAATCTGGTGGCATCAATCCGTAATCTGTAGCAGAAGCTTCACTGACCACAGGTGCCGCCAATAAAGACATTAAAGCCAAAGTTTTTAAAATTTTCATACAATAAATACCTATTAAGAGTGAGTGGAAACGTCTGTATTTTTGTCCTGACTAAAGTGGATATCCGTAAATTCGTCCCGTTTTAAATTGGTAGCCCTTCCTAAAAAGTAGCCCGACATTTACGGAGCGAATGCGTTGGGTTACGGCGTAAAAGAACCAACTGTTAGTATTTGCAATCTTTACTGCCATCATGCCATGGCGTGATCCCATAACCTTTTAACGCGATTTTACAAAGCGCCTTATTTCTATCACCGGCATCAGCCAGCTTCAGGGCATTACCAACGAGTGCCGCAATCTTTGCAGTTTCATTAAGCTGTGGATAGCCCTTGTTCGGCCCGGCAGGTTTTTGTTCGGAATGCTTTTTTAAGTAATCTGTTGCTTTAATCCACTCTTGAATTTCAAGATAACTGTATTCAAGTGCTTTTTTCGATTGTTCAGGTAATTTTTTATGCCCTGTTTCCAGGTAATGGTGCGCAACATGAGAGATAGTGGCACATTGTGCAGGATACCAAACTGAATAAGTTGCATCTGAAGCCATAGCTTTCGGTTTTGCTTGCTTCCTATCCCAGCCTTTAGTGATAAAGGCATTATCTGAACAGTAAGCATGTGATAAACGATCGCCCAATACATGCATATAAATGCCCAGACTTTTGGTCGTGCCTTTAATTGTCTGCGCGTAATCTGGAGCGTATTGACACGTCGACGGCTCATTAAAATCACAGGTATTTGGATTTGTGAGTAATATGGATTGCCCAGTAACGGGATTATTACCCTCAAATGCTTGTGTCCTCGTCTTGGGAGTACCGGCTATCTTAGGGATAGAATAAAAAATCTTCTGGTTATCTTGCGGGGTAAAGCAGTCTGCCATAGGATCGTCTTGATTTTTTGTCAGCCCAAAGTTACATAAAGTGGAGCGTCCTCCAAACGCCCATAAGCGAGTTTGATTGATTAACGCTTCGGATTTATCAAAAGGAGTTTGCTGATGATTTTTATCATAGGTAAAACGATGGTTAATCTCCTGACTGCCTTCAGCACGTAACCAAGGCACAAAATGTAAGGCAAAGCCGCTAGTAGCAAAATTCGTTCGAATGATCCCACTTAAATCATCGGTTTGTAAGGTCGTCAGTGCCTTTCCATATTGATCGGTATGACTGTATGCCCCCAAATCAGTGGCTTGTGAATAAGTAGCGGCTTCAAGCGCATCACTATCCGTTAAGCCCTGCATTCTGGCATAAAGATAAACCGTATCAAAATGCAGTAAATTCCTGCCATGTAGGCCTTTTTGTATAATGGCATTAACGTATCGCGCCACACCTTTAACTGCGCATCCTGCCGGTGCATTTTCCGGCTTAATACTGTCGGTACATTGGACATTCCAGCAATTGAAGGCTTTAGGGGTAACATCACCCGATTTTGCTTGCTTATCAACATACTGAAAGCATAGATCCTCGGTAAAAGCTTGCGCTACGGTGGGTGCCAGTAATCCGAGGATAACAAAGACCGGTAAGCGCTTAGCAAGAATATTGAGATGAACCGTGCGTAACATAATGTATTCCTTAAAGATAAAAAAGTCCGGTTGAAATAACGCCAGAAATCCCGACAGCCGGGTAGGCCGGAATAAGGCTTTTCGAGCTTTAGCCAAGAACAAGCGTTTCCGGCAAATTGCCGGAAACGCCACCACGCGCTACGCTTGGGTGGTCTTATTCCGGCCTACTCGGCTCAAATTTAAAGACCCTTGGTTTTTTGGCCTTCTTGTCATCGGTGAAGGAAATCTTGTTCATGGCTACTTTTCTTCTGCTAAAGCATAAACGGAATGCGGGAATTTTAGCAAAATCCATGAAAGAAAATCTTAATTTATTCCGCTTTCGAGTATAACCTAATCGTACAGAATGTCGGGTACGAAAAGCGTATGTTTGACCTGGCTTAAAAAAAGCAACCCATTTTTTAACCAAAACCGGCCAGAGTAATTGATGTGAACCGGACAAGATAATTGACGCCAGACCACATTCGTTATCTCGAAATGCAAAGCCACCGCATCCTTACCGCATCCACCGCCCAACATAATAATGTCCGCACTGACGATATCGTATAGGCAAAACTCGGCGACGGACGTGGATAAAAACCGTGACGGAATAATTTCGCCTTGCTTAACATCCGGCATTACCGCCACATAAAGCCAATGCAACAAATCGAACTTTGCCCACTGCTCGGGAATCACATTACGCTGCTGAGCAACCAGACAACCAGAACGGTATAAATTCACATGCACCGCTCCCTGGCTTAAGTGGTTTTGTACCCATATTTGCGTTGGACAGCCTTCAAGTGGCATAGCAGACAAGTATTTTCCATAACCTTGGGGAGCAATATGAAAAACATTGCCTTGATAAGCCGCTAGTCGTTCGGAATGGTTTGCATTCCAATCGACCATATTAATGTCGGTATCCAAGCTATAAGGAATCGAACAGTAATCATGATGCTCACAATGGCGCACTACCCGCCAAGCAACCCTATTGTCATGAATTGCAGTGGTATTTTTCTGGAAAAAGACCACATTGGACATGCCCTCATCATCTGAGAGATTGACAAAGCGTAGTTGTACAAAAGCGGCCACTAGCAATTCCTTAACTTATTAACGGAATCTGCAAGATACAACCTTGCACATTTTTGTTGCTAGGCGATGGCAACCCATAGCTTAGATTTAAAAACAGACTGGCAAAATCTAATGCGCTTTGGAGTAAAGGAAATTTAATATCACCTTTCAAGGTAGAGTAGTCTAACTGTGTATCAATGAAGATTGCCGTTTCATTTGTTATTTGGCTCAGTGTAAAATCCTGAAGCGTTTTTCCCCCTTTTTGTATTAGCGTGTAATCGATAATGGTCGCGGCAATACTGTATATCGGAGTCGCTTGAACCTCAAGACCATTATAAGGACGACTCATATTCAGACTACTTTGCCAATCGACGGACTGCATACATTTTAGGTGGGGTTAGCGATAGCGTAACCCGACGCATTGGAGCCGCAAATGTCGGGCGACCATTCAAAACGAAGGCATAAGGGTAAACGTTAGCGGTGTGGCCTCTGTACCTTTACCGCCACCGCTTATAATGATATCAGTATGAGAGGTGTTTTGTAGGTTCAGTTTGGTCAAGTACTGCACAGTGACGTTAGAACTCATAATCTTTCCTTCAGTTATTTGGGACACAGCACCGATAAACAGTATCGGTTTAAATTGAAAGTTTGCTTTAGAACCAGGCATTATATTCAGCTTAGTAGCCAGCAAACCGCCACCACGATAAATCTGCGCGTCCATGGAGCCCTTTTTCAGGTTATTCCAGATTTCTACATCAAGCGGATTGGCAGCGGATGTCTCGAATTTACTAAACTCATGACCTGAGTTTGTCAGAACCATTTCATAGCGACTACCTTTCTCGGCCGAAATTAACGGCATACAGTTACCATTAGCATCGATTGCACCCACCTGAAATTCCATAGGATAGGTAATGTGGTGGTGGCTGCCAATACCCAGAGATTTGATAACCTTCCATGCAACGGATTGGACTCTTGTATCAATACTTGTGTTCTGTTGATATAGCACATAATCAGTGTTATTTTCATCTTCCGAGTTATTGATAAAGTTTAATTTGATATCGCTCATAATTTTTCCTTTTTGTTGGTAAATTAAATAGTTGTCCTAATACAGGATGCTATATAACAAATATTGTCGCTAAATTTCAGTTCTTGTTTTCACAGTGCGTAGTTGTGCTTAGGCTCCAAGCTCACGAACTATATTTAATACACTCAAAGCTCCTTGCCACTCTGATGTTAAATCAAATTTATTGTGATCATGCGGGAATGAGAAGTAACCATTCTGTGTGTTATGGTCAAGACGAAACCAAAAACGATCATTCTTCTTGAGCGAAATATATATTACAAAAACATTACCAGTTAAGTTATTTGTAGGATCCCCCTGTTCCGCAAACCTTACCGTGCCATGATCATCCGTGTATTGTGTTGTAACGCCTAGGTGAATATGATCGGTATGATTACCACGCGGAAAGAACGTGTTGGCTTGAGCTGGACGGCTGTAATTAGCTCCAACTAATGTTGATATCGACATTTGAAGATAACGCATTGTTTAATATCCAATTTAAAGTAAGTACTGTTTTCCTTGAATTCAAGCCAAACTGTAAGGCTTTTAAGCAAGGTTATTGTTGTTGCCGTGACACTCTTTATACACTTTGGACGTTTAAGTTTTCGGCTTTTGATCAAACATTAAAATCACAAAACCTGATGATACTAATATCTACTTAAAGAATTTAATTTTCGCATCATGCCCCTACAAACCACTGTATCTGATCCCCTTCTGCATGGTGATTATTCATAAAATCTCTTAGCACTAACACTCGTGATTGGAACTCTTGTGATGATTGCGCCACGTAGATTATTGGTGGTGGTGGGGCTTCATTATTCAACCATGTCCATGTAAAGCCATGGCCTATTTCCATTTGGTGGACATTCCCTGGCCCTAGTCTCCTAACTATCAAATGAACCTCGAATTGCAGCATGTTACCTAGTGGTTGCGCTGGACTATCATAAAGCACAGGATACTGGATGCCTCCGATTCCTTGGCCTGTAGGAACTAAATGAGGAAAATAATCATTTTGATATGCAGGTTGCAAGACATCAAGTATATTATGTTCCCCATAACTTATGGCTGATTCAAATTGATCAAATATCTGATGTAGTATTACATCCAAAGTGTCTGCGTCAAAGCTCGCCATAAAATAAGAGAATGCTTGCGCTTCATTCTGATAAAAATGATCCACAAACCACCCTGTGCCAAGGTTCAATGTAGCACCTTTGATCTGTTCCCTCGCTTCCAGTGCCCCATTTGCATCTAACCAAGATGCCATAGGATTGTTTATAACGTTTCCGTTTTCAACTATCCGACATATCTGACAGAGTCCATAATCTATTATGCCGCCTCCACCAAGGTCGCCAGCTTCTATTATTGCCGCGAACTGTCCTGAATTTAGATTTTCTGCCCTTTGTACCTGAAGTATTCTCATCTCTTTTTCCTAAAATTTTAATAAACGATGTAATGTGCGTTAGCCATCAATCAATCAAATCAATTTTTAACGGAAATCAACGGTATTTTTAAAATAGAATCTACCAAATGTTTAGTCTGTGAAGTTTTCACCCCATAATATACGACACCTCTCCTTTACTTCTTTCCGATGTGTGGTTGGATCCAGAGTTCCAATCTGACGTAAATTGTATTGCCATATTTTTTCCTTTCATTCATGATGGGTTTGAATATTTACGCTTTACCGTCGCTCAATCACCCCACCACATTCATCATCTCAAAACGCAAAGCAACCCCACTCTCACCTTGCCCACCACCCAACATAATAATGTCTGCACTGACGATGCCATACAGGCAAAACTCCGTGACAGGTGTAGACAAAAATAATGATGGAATAATATCTCCCTGCTTAACATCTGGCATTGCCGCCACATAGAGCCAATGCGACAAATCAAACTTTACCCACTGCTCAGGAATCACATTACGCTGCTGAGCAACCAGACAACCAGAACGGTATAAATTCACATGCACCGCTCCCTGGCTTAAGCGGTTTTGTACCCATATTTGCGTTGGATAACCTTCGGTCGGCATGACAGACAAGCGTTTTCCATAACGTTGCGGAGTAATATGAAAAACATTGCCTTGATAAGCCGCTAATCGTTCGGAATGGTTTGCATTCCAATCGACCATATTAATGTCGGTATCCCAGCTATAAGGAATCGGGCAATAATTACGATGCCCACAATGGCGAACTACCCGCCAAGCAATACTGTTACCATGAATAGCGGCAGTATTTTTCTGGAAAAATACGACATTCGATATTCCCTCATCGTTTGAAAGATTGACAAAACGTAGCTGTGTAAAAGCGGCCACTAGCAATACCTAATAATTTGCTAGATAGAACCATTTAACGGAATCTGCAAGATACAACCTTGCACATCCTTGTTGCTAGGCGATGGCAAGCCATAGCTTAAATTTAAAAACAAATTGGCAAAATCTGGTGCGCCTTGGAGTAAACGGAATTTAATACTACCATTCAAAGTAGTAGGGTCTGGTTGTGGCTCAATTGAACTACCATTCAAAGTAGTAAAGTCTGGTTGTGGCTCAATTGAACTACCATTCAAAGTAGTAGAGTCTGGTTGTGGCTCAATTGAGATTGCCGTTTCATTTGTTATGTGGCTCAGTGTAAAATCCTGAAGCGTTTTTGCCCCTTTTTGTACTAGCGTGTAATCAATAATGGTCACGGCAATACTTTCTATTGCCCCAGTATTGCTGTATACCGGAGTCGCTTGAACCTCAAGACCATTATAAGGAGGACTCATATTCGGGCTACTTTGCCAATCGCCGGACTGCCAAATAACAGGTAGAATAGTAGAGGAGGGTGTTTCTGCACCAGGAGCTGTGTCCGGTGTTTCTGCACTAGGAGCCGTGGCCGGTGTTTCTGCGTCAGGAGCTGTGTCCGGTGTTTCTGCGTCAGGAGCTGTGTCCGGTGTTTCTGCACCAGGAGCTGTGTCCGGTGTTTCTGCACCAGGAGCTGCATTTGAAACTTCTGTATTTGCCATATATTTTATCTCACAGTTTCTGATTTTTTTCTTACAAATAATGACTAAACAAGACTAACTTGACGTTGTTCAGTAACCGTCCGCGAAAAATAAAAATTTTCGCGGACTTATTTAGCAATAAGTGATCATACCGCAACTTTACGGCATCTATAGATACAACTTTTTAGATAACATTGGCGAGAGTGAATTTAAATGCCGTGGCATTTGGACCTGCCCCGCCGCCACTCACAATAATATCAGCGCTACTGACACCGAGTAAATCCAATTCAGTCAAATATTGCACAGTCACATTAGAGTTCATTACTGAACCTTGAACCACCTGTGATACCGTACCGATAAAAATTTTTGGCAGAAATTGAAAGTTTGCTTTTGAACCGGGTGCCACATTTACTTTAGCCGCCAACAATTTACTATCGCGGTAAATTTGCATATCGACAGAACCTAATGACAAGTTGTTCCACACTTCCACCTCGGTTGGATTAGCGGCTGGCGCAGTAGCCGCACGTAATACATGACCTGAGCGAGACATGGCTACTTCGTAGGTACTATTATTCACCGCTTGAATCTGCGGCATGTAGTTACCATCGGAATCCTTTGCCCCCACAAAAAAGTCCATGGGATAAGTGAACGGATGGTTGTCGCTATTACCCAGATTTTTGATAACTATCCAGGCAATGCTTTGGATATTTACATCCGCAGCGGCATTCTTTTGAAAGATTACATAATCACTGTTGTTCACATCACCAGAACGATTGATGAGGTTTAATTGAATATCGGCCATGTTTTTCTCCTAAACTATTGAAGGTATTTTAAAATCATTTTATTACGATTTTTGAGAGATTTTGGGAAATTAATTTCTGAAAGTCTATAGCTGACTACAGAATTTCGTTATTAGCCGATTTAGCAATTCAAATCAGGCAGCTAAATAATAACGCCAAACCACCACTAACATAAGTAACGTTACAGTAACGCTTCCAGAGTGTTACTGTAACGTTACTTGTAAAAGATTTGTTTATGTGCGGGGGTGTAGTAAGCAAGATACGGTGTAATTATTCACCTCCCCCTTTGAAAAAGGGGGATTGAGGGGGATTTATCTAATAAAATCTCCCCTAACCCCTCTTTGTTAAAGAGGGGGACTGAATAATTACGATACGGTTAGATAATTTGACAGCCGGTGTTGGCAATAACACCGTCATTGGCGATAAAAAAGTCCTGTAATGCACTGCAAATAGAGGCGGCGATCTCTTCTTGATGGGCGATGGCCAATAACAAATGCCGACCAAATTGTTCCGACCAGATGATGCCGTTTTCTAAAGTGTCGACTAAGCGGATGGAAACCCTAATGCTTTCTACATCGAATTGGACGCTGCCTTCCAGCAGATGGCTGATGCCGATGTCGGTCGCTCTTTTTAGCATCCCGTCTTCATGGTCGGCAACACCCGATGTAATGGCCGAATTTAAGACAATTATTTTTCCAAACGTTTTAAATAACTGATGCTTAAGCATCTCGTCCAAACCGTGCGTGAAATAGTGGCCTTCGCTATGACGCGAAATACATTTAAAGGGGGAAATTGCCAGCAGATAGCGCGGGTTACACTTGATACATTCAGCACGCTTGCGCAAGATGAGCGGCATGTAACTGCCCAGTGGAATTGATATTTCGATGTCGGAATCAGCGCCCACGGCGGCATAATAAACGTTAAGTTTGTTCCGCAAGCGCCCAATATAAACCCGGACAATAGGATCGTCATAGGTGCTGTATAACGCAGGATTCCGATCAAAAACTTCAATGCCTATGCTATGTTCGCTGGTGTCCCGAATAGTCCCGTCGACGGCTTTTTCGACCAGAAACTTCAGCAAACGGCTACGGCGTTGTGCATGAATAAACAGCTTGCTTGCTAAAAGCCGGTCAAGAGCGACTTGCACTTCAGCCGCTGGCACTATGCCTACACACGCCATTCCCTGGGTCATCGGAGTTATGATGGTTTTTTCGGCAACATCCTGCTTATTGGTGTAAGTTGGGGTCGTATGGGGGCGCTCAATACTTTTATCGGTTGTTAACATTGTTAATTTTGCATCCTTGTTCGGTAGCGTGACTATAGCTTAAATAAGCTCATAAGTTTTCTAGGCTACCCACTAAGCCGGGACAGATAACTTTCTGGGAACGCCGAGCTGGGGCTTTGCGCTCCTGGAATCAATAGGCCAGCTTTATTTATCTGTCCCGCTTTAAATGGGTCGCCGTTTTTTAGATCAATAATTCGAGTGGACTAATGCAAGGAAACTTATCGATCCATAACAATGGGTGTGCAGCAGTGACTGATGTTGTTATTGATCTCGATAAGGAACGATTAAATTAACATATAAAAATCAATTCATATCATTTATTTGATTATTAGCAAATATAATAATTCGCATCGGGTTAGGCGTAAGCCGTTTTCGTTAGTCGCGACGTAGGCGTCGCTCCCACGGTGGGAGCGACGCCTACGTCGCGACTATAGCTCATCATTAGGTTAGCTGTCTGGGTTCGGCTATAATTTGATAGACTCACCTGCATAATTTTTTAAAATCAATGAATAAAAACTTGAACATCGAGTGTAAGTGTTGCATTAGACGCCCCCTCATTGCATACAGAGCAAATTGCCCGAAGATTGGCGGGATCGTCAGTGCCACCCATACTTTTATCGATAACATGACCAAGATGCAAGCGCGTTTTTCGTGTTGAATCATAAGGATGCTGCTCACCAGCGACAGCTCCGCACATTTGGCAAGTAAAGCCGTTTCGATCGAGAACATAAGCGCGAGTTTCTTTTGATATGGCTCGCTCAAAAGCGGGTTGAGGCTTCGCAGTTTCCAGCAAATATTGACCAGGCTTCAATTCACTGCGGTCATTATGCGTCAGGATTAAATAACCTTCCTCAGTTCTTAATTCACGAATACGCCTCGCCCATTCTGATGCAAATACGAGCGATTATGTACGCGACTTAATACGCCAAGATCAACATCAGCACAGTAAGTTAGAGATGTTACAAGCGGCTATTACTGCTGGAATAGAAAGCGGTGTCAGTGATAAATCATTTGACCAGGTTATTGAGCAAGTACGTCATGAATTGAAAAACGATAGCGCATGAGCCGTACTTTTCAGCCCCCCTCTTTGAAAAAGGGGGGTTAGGGAATATTTTATTAGATAAATCCCCCTCATTCCCCCTTTTTCAAAGGGGGAAGTTAATACTTACCATGAGCCTATATGTATTTTCTACAGAGGCTGAAAATGATTTGATGGGGGTTTATCGGGCATCCTTCATAGAAGCTCAAAAGTAGTTGACACTTTTTTATCAAAAAAAATGCTAATAATCTCTGTAGGTCGGGTTAGGCGCTAGCCGTAACCCGACACAGATAGTACGATTTGTCGGGTTACGCTCTCGCTAACCCG
>CAIMEB010000099.1 GCA_903839855.1 uncultured Methylococcaceae bacterium | reverse complement strand
GGCAGATCTTTCCCGGGTACTTACGGAGTTCGATCTGGAAAATATCAAGTCTATACCGAAAGACAAGCCTGAATTTCTATTGCGGATGTTGCAGAAGTTTTTTGATGGTTTCAACGACAAGGCTAAAATCATTACTGATCAGATATGCAATGGCGAATTGGATACAGCAAAAACGATGATACATACCATTAAGGGTGTCGCAGGCAATCTGGGCGCTATGAATTTGCACCAGGCTTGTATCGTGTTTGAAAGCCAGCTCAAACAGGGTGAGTTTGATACGAAAAAACTCCAGGCATGGCTCAAATCGTTTGACGATACAATGTCAAATATTGAAACGTTGCTGCATTAATCACACCGCACATAAAAAACTATGAGTCATGAATCAAAGTAATCCTAAACCTGTTTGGCTACTTCCTGTATTATCAGGCATTTTTATTGGGACTAGTTACATACCCTTTCCACCCTGGGCATCGCTATTCTGCTTTGTACCTTTATGGATTTTCTGGAAAAGGCAAACCCGCTTAAAGACCGTATTGCTTGGGGGCTTACTTACATCATTTGTCTTCACCTTGATTGGTTTTAACTGGGTTACTTATCTACTGCATGAATTTGCGCATCTGGATTGGGGGTTTGCTGTTGTAGGCATGATTATTTATGCCTTAATTGCGCATTTATATGTGCCTTTAGCCGGACTCATCTGGTTCTTAATTCAAAGAAAATTTAAGGCGCCCAAACATCTTTCCTTAGGTTTATTAGTCCTTATTACGATTATTTGTGAAAGATATTCTTTAACGCTTTTTGACTGGAACTTTGGTTATTCATGGTACGGGGCTAATTTACCCGTTTATCAATGGGCTGAGTTTATTGGCTTTAATGGGCTTAGTGCTGCCACCCTGCTTTGTAATTTACCACTGTACCTTGCATGGGAACAACGTAAACAACTTCGTGGTAAAATCATCTTAGCCGTTGTCGCCGTTGGTTTTATACTTTTAAATATAGGGGGCTTAGCGCTAAGAGCCAGAATTCCCAAACCTGATGCGTTAGTCACTGCTTTGTTAGTACAGGCGAGTACCGAAAACTCAGAGAAAATGGCCGCTGAATTAGGCAAGGGTTACAGCCAGGAAATACTGAATCGCTATACCTCGTTAACGGATCGAGCGCTTAAAGAATATAACGGCACTCACATTGATTTTGCGGTCTGGCCTGAGACGGCTTTTCCTGCTTTATTAGGGTCTCAATTTACCCAAAACAGATTACCCAAAGCCCTGACTTATTTTCTTCAAGAACGACAACTGCCCTTAATTACAGGTGCTTACAGTGTTGAAGAAAACTCTCAACTGATCACTAATTCGTTGTTTGTGCTGAACAATGACGGTCAACTGATTTCACCACATTACAGCAAAAGCATTTTGTTAGCTTTTGGCGAATATATTCCCGGTGAACAATTCTTACCACAAATCAGGGATTGGTTACCCGCCACTGGCCATTTTGCGAGAGGTGCTGGCCCGACTCAGCTGCTAGAATGGAATGGTTTCAAAATGGGGGCTCAAATATGCTATGAAAGTTTATTTCCCGCCTTCTCACGCTCATTAGCTCAATTAGGTGCCGAGTTTATCGTTAATGTCACCAATGACTCTTGGTATGGGACTTGGCAAGAGCCTTATCAACATTTCTATATGACACTTGCGCGTGGTATAGAGTTTCGTAGACCGGTTTTAAGGGTGACCAATACGGGTATTTCTACGGTTGCCCTAGCGTCAGGTGAGATTTTAGAAAGATCGCCCGTTCATAAACCCTGGAGCGGCGTCTATCAAATACCTTATTTAAAAAACCCGCCGGTTACTTTTTATCAAACTTGGTTTTGGTTGATACCCGAGTTGTTATGGACAAGCTTGGTGTTAATGTTGGGACTGATAGTTAGTAGAGGTTCTCACTTAAAGTAGGGACACGGCACGAGGTTTAACCATCGTATCCCACGTTAAAGTTGACCAGCGGGGTGTGATGACGATGATTCAACCTATTGTGCTGCTCTGGGAGTTTCTGCAGAACGCATAAAAGAAATTGGCGCTTGCTCTTCTTCCGTAAAGGTCACTATTTCCCATGCCTCAGTATCGTCAAGCAAGGTAAGTAACAATTTGTTGTTTAAGCCGTGCCCCGATTTATAGCCGGTAAATTGACCAATCAGACTATATCCCAATAGATATAGATCACCAATAGCGTCCAGAATTTTATGTTTAACAAACTCATCAGCGCAACGTAAGCCATCTTCATTAAGAATTTTGCTGTCATCCACTACGATGGCATTATCCAGACTACCGCCCAAAGCTAAATTATTTTCTCTCAGCATATCGATATCTTTCATAAAACCAAAGGTTCTAGCTCGACTCACTTCTTTAACAAAGGTTGTTGAAGAAAAGTCCATTGTTGCTGTTTTTAAGTGTTCTTCAAAAGCCGGATGTTCAAAATCAATCGTAAAAGTGACCTTAAAACCATCAAATGGATCAAACGATGCCCATTTATCACCCTCTTCAACACGTACACTGTGTTTTATACGAATATATTGTTTTGGACAATCCTGCTCTTCAACGCCTGCGGATTGTAATAAAAAGACAAAAGGACCGGCACTGCCGTCCATAATAGGAACCTCTGCAGCACTAACATCAATAATAGCGTTATCGATGCCTAATCCGGCAAAGGCAGAAAGTAAGTGTTCTATCGTTGATATTTTTACATTGCCAGAAACGAGCGTTGTTGACAGAATTGTTTCACCGACATTTCTAGGGGTCGCTTTAATTGAAACAGGTTCAGCTAAATCAACTCTACGGAATATAATGCCAGTATTGGGCTCAGCCGGACGTAAGGTCAAATGTACTTTATCACCCGTATGCAGTCCTACGCCCGTAGCTCTTATGGTATTTTTTAGAGTTCGCTGTTTAATCATAACATTAATAACGCCGAATGAAGTGGCAAAGCAGGAAATTCTACCACAAGACTATAAAAAAAGGATATTCAATCAAAGAATTTCATAATTTACATATTTAAACCTTATTAACTATCGATTATATATGAATGCTATCGTAGGTAATGCGATAATATGGCAATTGCAAGTACCTATTAACAAATAGCCAACAGTGAACCCGTTGTCAGAGAATTAAGTAATGTTAAGATCGTTTTTTCAAGATAAGTACGACACCCCACTTTCAAGCCAAACGACCCTACTTGAAAGAGATTATCACCTACAAGTGACTCAAAATCGTATTCAATTCGATAACACTCAACTTGAAGTTCTACAGGATCTGCAAAAGATAATCGATCAACTAGAACTATCCGTCGCTCATTATCAAAAGTCATTGCCACAAAAACTATTTTCCTCACCCCCTAAAAAGAGTCAAAGCGTCTATCTTTATGGTGAAGTCGGGCGCGGAAAATCCATGCTGATGTCGCTATTCTATGAAGCCTGCCCTATTGAACAAAAAAGACGGGTGCCTTTCAGTCAGTTTATGCTAGAAGCTCATGCGTTTATACACGCATGGAGGCGAGATCATAATACAGATGCGATGACCGCGTTAGCAAAAGAAATAAGATCCCAGTCGCAAGTCCTCTGTATTGATGAATTTCATGTCACCGACATAGCCGATGCCATGATGCTTGAACGGTTATTTAGTAAACTTTTTGACCTGGACACTTTAGTTGTTTTTACGTCTAATCGCCATCCAGACGATTTATATCAAGGCGGTTTACAACAAGAGCAATTCTTAAGGTTTACCCGGTTATTAAAAGATGAAGCCAAAATTATTGAACTGGCCGCCCAAAAAGATTATCGATTAATGCACTTACAAGCGCTTGATGTCTCCTACTATTTCCCACTGGATGCCCATGCAAACGATTTTATAAGAGAGCGCTATAATGAGTTTACTAATTATGCGACTATAAACCCAAGTACCTTACCCGTTTTAGGCAGAGACGTTTTATTATCATCCATTCATGATGACATCGCCCTTACCTCTTTTGATGAGCTTTGTGCGCAACCGTTAGGATCGATTGACTATATTGAAATTGCCCAGACCTTTAACCTGATCATCATGACAAATATCCCACAATTGTCCCCAGAAAAACGTAATGAGGCAAAACGCTTTATGCTGTTAATTGATGCTCTTTATGAACATAAAGTAAAATTGATCTGTACGGCAGAAGTGAGTCCTGAGTCCCTCTATCCAGAAGGTGACGGGATATTTGAATTCAAACGTACAATTTCCAGATTGATTGAAATGCAATCAAAAAGCTATTTACACGCAACGGACAGCGGACTAAAGTCACATTAAAGGTAACTACTCAGCCCATCAGCAGACCAAATTTCGGCACCGCCTTGCTTACTGTTCCGCAATGCCAATTAAGGAAGGAATAACTGGGGAATAACTGGGGTCAGAGTAAACTTAAAGAATAACTGGGGTCAGAATAACTGGGGTCAGAGTAAACTTAAATGTTGTGTGTTCTATAATCTGACCTCTAAAACAATTTATTTGTTGCAAACAAATAGGGTTGCTATAAGGCAAAAAAACAATTGAAACGGGAAATAAATTTAAGTTTACTCTGACCCCCTTACCGTTCTCTAAACCATTGTCTCCTATTACATTGGCCCATGTAGGGGCAGTTTTTTCAGAATCACCGGTTACAAAAGCTTTTTCGTATATTGTTTTTTAAAATGTAATAGTTATTTTACCGTCTGCATAGGCGACAACGCCAGATGTCTCTAGTGATCGGGGCTTGTCGTATGTGCTTTTGGTAAATGAATAGGTTACAAACAAAAAATAACCCTTACATGACAGGCTGTCGTATAGGGTTTTGGTAAAAGTAACGGCGATGTCTGGGATGTTCGCTAGTGAAAATATAAAAACTGCATGATAAGTTGTTAAGGATAATAGTGGGTTGAGTCATTTAAGCATACTCATTTTATGTTTATTTACACAGAACTCAAAAAGAAGACTATGCTTCTCTCTAGGGCAACCGCCTTTTTAGAGTTGTGGGTGAGTTATTTTACCGCCACTCTTATCATTTGTTGGAGAATTACCATGCAAGCTAAATTGATAGTCAGTTTTGAACGCCTGAATGAGGCCGAGTATTTGGCTAAATCAAGTGCTATCTTAGCCGCTTTAACGGGAAATCCGCATTATCAGGAACCGTGGGCAACACAAGCCCCAACTTTGCAGCAATTGCAAGCTGCATTTAATGACCATCAGACCGCGTACTTTGACTCTTTAAGCAAAGATACTCAAAAAATAGCGCTACGTGATGCAACAAGGGTCATTTTGACTGCACTGCTTAAACAATTGGCGCCCTATTTGGAATTAGTGGCCCAGGGTGATACGGCTATTCTGGCTACAACCGGCTATGGTTTACGTAATGATATCGTTCATAATCAAGGTAGTGACCCGTTACCAGCTCCTGACAATTTTCAGGTTACTCAGGGTGCTATCAGTGGCACATTGGATGTTCATGTCAGCAAGTTGTTTGGCGCAGGTGCGTATGATGTGCAGATTAATCTGGGTGATCCCAAAATTGAGAGTAATTGGCTACATGCGATCACCTCTACAAGTTGTTTAAATATCGTATTGCAGGGCTTGATACCGGGACAGTCTTATTGGCTGCGCATCAGAGGTGTTAATGGGAATGGGTTGGGCGCATGGAGTAATCTGTTGACTATTTTTGTGAATTAGAGGTAAGTGTAGGGAATTGAGGAAATGGGCGGGGTGAGAGCTCTGCCTTTTTTTGTGGGTGATTGGGTGGGTAGGTGGTGTTGCAAAGTTTGCTATAGGATTT
>CAIMEB010000098.1 GCA_903839855.1 uncultured Methylococcaceae bacterium | reverse complement strand
GAAGGATGTTCCATGAATTGTTGGTATAACTGTTCAACTTCGGCCTCTGTGAATTTGATTTTAAGCATGTCATATTTTTAGGTAAATTGGAGCATTATACCTCTTTCATTTTCCGCATCTGTGACCGCGCCGAGTATAATTCTAGCTGTGGGATATTTAAAAGGCATTGCTTTAAGGCCTGCTCAGCCAAATTAAGTGTTGTACGCATAATTCCCTCTATAAAACATCAAATAAGCCTTAGTCACTTAATAGTTTCAAGCTGCATGAGTCATTGATTGATCATGCTCAATCCTATTTTTATAGAGATCAATTGTAGGAAAACAAAGCGCATAGTCGCCCCATACTAACTCACCAAATTCGACTCTGAAGCCTGAAAAAAGGGTTGGTTCTAGGTAAGCTCTGATATCCGGATGATGTGAGCGCGTAAGGAAAGGTTTAAAGTCGATTTCCTGTACCGTGTTATCGTTAAATACAAGTCTTATACGATAATCGGCGACTTCTGTTGTAGTAATGATATTAATGATTGTTTCGTTCATTTAAGCCTCCGACTAATACGTTCAGGTGTAATAGACTTATTTAACACAAAAAAATCTATCCATTTAGAGATTATATCATCAGCTTTGGCAGTAACTAACTCTTGAAAAAATCGCATCTCATTAACCTCAAGTGGAGCGCGCCCCACAACATTCGCGTAGAACATCGCAATCAATCCAAAATACTCATATAACTTAGGCATAGGATTAGGGTATTTAAATTGTTTCTTTGTGGTCGTCTTCTAATTGAACTTGAGGAAACCGGGACACACTCATAACCGAACACCAAGTTGCTTGGCTATAGCAAAAATGGGGGTCGTATATTGACGACTTGGATAATCAACTAATACGTCTATTCTTTGTTCACCCAGTTTCATTTGCAATTTCGTCAAGAAAGCTAATTCAGATCGTACGATCGTAGTTACGTCTAACACTTTAGTTTCTATTAGTAGATCAATGTCTCCACCTCGTTTATTGTCATCTACCCGAGAACCAAACAGCCAAATAGTGGCATCTTCACCAAAGGTTTCGGCAACGGCAGTACGTATAGCGGATTGTTGTTGTGGGGTTAGACGCATTTGTTATTAATAGGAGGGAAACATTTAAATTTGTTCAATTGTCTTGACGTAATTAGCCATACGATCTTGTGTCTCTATTAAAATAGTGACACACGTCAAGGCTTGTTGTAATGCACTTAAAAGATTGCTAGGCGATTCTATATATTCATGAACCAATCGGTTTCTAAGTTCTCGCATTTCAATCCAAATTTGAGTGGACTCGATCCATCCCAGTTTTTCTGCGCGTAATAAATTATCCAGTTGTGAGCCAGTTTTTTCAAGGCTTCCTCGCAGCATTGCAGGCAAAAGTTTATCGCCCAGCGTATCTTGTAATCGTCCATAACGTGAAACAAAAGCATCCAGCATTTCACTATGAAGGTCATTATTATCAAGCGACTCGACCCAAGATAAATTTATATTAAGCTCATTAAGTCGGTTTGCTGTGCGCGTCAAATATCGTGCTTCTTTTTGAGTCACTTTTACTAATTGAGTGATTAAAAACAATCTATCCTGGATACTACTCATAATACAATCCCATTTTTTAAAGCTTGTTCATGCACAGCTAATATTGGATCATGTGGGTCTTTTATCAACACATCAACCTTGCGACCGCCCAATTTTATGTATAAGCGTGCTGCCAATTGGCATTCTATTTGAATACGTTTTGCCAAAGAATGGCTTGGTTCAATCAGTAAATCAATATCCCCACCACGTTCACTATCATCCACACGACTTCCAAATAATCGAATAATCGCTTCAGATCCTAGTTGATTTGCAACCTCATTTTTAATAATTTCGCGGGTTTTATCATCAAGTCGCATTATTCGTTACCTTATGATTTTATAAGTTTTAAATACTCATTCATGGGAACACTATGGTGCGACGCTCCTATAGCGCAGATGATAACATAGAGTCATTAACAATAAAAAATTAGCAGGGGTGTTAATGATTACTCTTGAACGGTTACGGAAGTAGCCTTAACTTTGTTAAGATGTCGCTTAACTTCCAGGATAACTGTCATCTATGAAACAGCTTACGAATAGGTTTTGGTATTTACTTTCAGTGTTTGCAGGTATTCTGTTCACCCTCGCCTTCGCACCGTTTAATTTTCCTTACTTAGCGCCCTTAGCACTGAGTTTACTTTTTGCTACCTGGCAAAATACCAGTACTAAGCAGGCCTTACTCAGAGCTTATTTATTTGGTCTAGGCTCTTTTGGCTTGGGAATCTCTTGGGTCTATATCAGTATTCATGATTTTGGTGGCAGCAGCTCAGTGATTGCAGGCTTACTGACTGCCTTTTTTGTCGGTTTCTGGGCTATATTTCCAGCACTAGCTGGTTATCTCTCAGTAAAAATACAGTCGCTTAACAATAGAAACCATTCATATCTCACATCGCCTGTCGTGTGGATGCTGGTTGAGTACTTACGCGGGAGACTCATACTTAATGGTTTTCCTTGGCTGCAAAGTGCGTATTCTCAATTGGACACCCCTTTGGCTGGATATATTCCTCTTGTTGGTGGTTACGGTACGGGATTTTTGGTTGCTTTAACAGCCTCCGGTCTACTGGCTATTGTTCAAAAATCCCGCTGTAGATACCTACTGATATTTGCCTTATTAAGCATCTGGGGAACAGGACGTTATTTACAGTCAATAGCATGGACTCAGGCCATCGGTGAACCCATCAAGGTCTCCTTACTGCAAGGCAATATCACTCAGGATCAAAAATGGCGACCCGAAAATAAGCTTAATACCTTGCGATGGTATCAATCCATGACCGAGGCACATTGGGATTCAGCTATTATTGTTTGGCCTGAGACATCCATTCCAGCTTATTTATCAGACGTAAATGACTGGTTTTTACGTCCCTTAAACCAGGCTGCTGAACAGCATCAGACCAGTATTATCGTCAGCCTACCCATCAACAACACTGAGGTTAATGAAAAATACAATGCGGTTATGACCTTAGGAAAACAGACGGGCGTTTATAAAAAAACCCATTTACTCCCCTTTGGTGAGTACTTACCCTGGCAACCCATCTCAGGTTTGATCTTAAATAATCTCGGCATGAGGTTAGGTCTGTTTACCGAAGGCGGCCTTGACCAACCGCTTTTAAAAGCAGCAGGTTATCCTTTTATCACAACGATTTGTTACGAAGATGCCTTTGATGAGTTGGTACTTAAGCCTTTATCCACAGCAGCCTTCTTAATTAATGTCACAAACGATGGTTGGTTTGGTCAATCCATTGAACCCTACCAACATTTACAAATAGCCAGAATGAGAGCCTTAGAAACTGGGCGATATTTATTACGGGCTACCAATACCGGAGCCACAGTGATTATAAATCCAGAAGGAAAAATACTCAGTCAAGCGCCTTTATTTAAAGCCACAGTACTCACGGATACCCTTGTACCCATGCAAGGTTTAACGCCTTATGCCCATACAGGACAAAAACCTGTGTTAAGCCTGTTAATGATTTTATTTTTAACGCTATTGTTACCTAAGGTAACTCGCAAAAAATAACCGCCAGTTAAATTTCTTAAGTTTGAGGTTGGATAAAAAAGGCAGCGCCTTCTACAATTCCCCTCTAATTCACAAAAATACTCAGCAGATTACTCCAGGCGCCCAACCCATTGTCATTAACGCCTCTGATACGCAGCTAATAAGCTTGTCCTGGGATCGTTTTTGTTATCAATCCTGGCAGGGCATAATCCACCGAACTCAAATTGAGCACATGGAAACAATCACGTCGAGTTGTTTTGGTTAGGCGTCGGTTATCCAAGGCTATTATCATCGCACCCGATTCAGATCATGTGCAACCCGAACAACTTTCTTTGCTGGAACCCGCTGAAAAAATGTCAGCCTATGAATACAGTGTCCTGGTCACCTCGTTGAAGACCGAAGTGGTGAGCATTGTTCAACAGTATCGGGATCGTACTGATTGCGAAAATAACTTTGACGAAATAAAAAACCAGTGGGGCTGGGGCGGATTTGTGACACAGAAGCTCAAGCCGTGTCGCTTGATCGCGCGAATGATTGCCCTCATTTATAATTGGTGGTTCTTGTTTGTCAGGCTAGCGGAGCCCGGATAAACATTATGAGGCTATCGTGTCCAGACCATTGTTATTGTATGGGGTGGGTAAACAGACTAGTCACGCAGCCCAAAAAATACTTACGATCACCAGCACCCATGGTAGAGCTTCTTATGTACAGGCTGCCTATCAACGGGTCTGTGAGTTTTTTAATCAGCTCAAAGCCATTGCTCCGCAGTTAACGCCACTTCAGTGTTGGTATCGTATTTTGAGTGAAGCCATGAAAAAATACTTGCAGGGTGCTATTTTAAAGCCACCCGATTTGACGAATAGTGCGTGCTAAATACCAACAATAACCAGAAACATGTTGTCAAGTTTAGGCTGAATTTTTTGGCAGGGTTAGACTTAACTGATTTTTTTAGGTTCATTCCAACAGGCAAAAAAAAACCCAAGTGGTTAGACTTGGGTTTTTAAATAAGAGCTTGGCAATTCCCTACTTTCACATGGCAAACTGCCACACTATCATCGGCGCTAAATGGTTTCACTTCCGAGTTCGGGATGGGATCGGG